>JBILNT010000106.1:0-13015 GCA_044374875.1 Rubrivivax sp. | reverse complement strand
TCAAGGACGCGCCCATCCTGCTGCTCGACGAGGCCACCAGCGCGCTCGACAGCGAGGTCGAGGCCGCGATCCAGGCCAGCCTGTACCGGCTGATGGAGGGCAAGACCGTGGTCGCCATCGCGCATCGCCTGTCGACGATCGCGGCGATGGACCGGCTGGTGGTGATGGACCACGGCCGCATCGTCGAGACGGGCGACCACGCCAGCCTGCTGGCGGCCGGCGGCATCTACGCACGGCTGTGGGCGCACCAGAGCGGCGGCTTCCTCGGCGACGAGACCGACGAGGACGACGCCCGCTCCGCCGCCTAGGGTTGCCCGCGGGCGGCCCGCGGCGCCGCCCCCGCCGCCGTCGTCAGGGGCCCTTGGCCGCGGAATGGCACCGTCCTGGAGCAGCGCCGTCCTGGTGCCTCGCATCGGGCGGTCCGGCGAGTCGGCCGGACGGGGCAGGCCGCGACCGGCGTCGCGCCATCGGCTCCCGGCGCGTCGTGAGCCGCGACCGGGGCCTCAAGATCCGGCGCGGGCTGCCGATACCAGCGGACAAGCGCCGAGCCTGCCGAAGGAAACCTCATGGCCATCCAGACTCCCTACTCGAACATCCCCACGCTGGTGATCGACGACATGCCGACCCAGCAGACCACGCTGCGCGGCCAGCTGCAGATGCTGCACATCCAGAAGGTGGACGTGGCCACGACGCCCGACGACGCCATCCGCCTGATCCGCCAGCGGCCCTACGGGCTCGTGATCTGCGACTTCAACCTCAACCAGAAGACCGACGGCCAGCAACTGCTGGAGTACTTGCGCGACAGCGGACTGCTCGCGCCGGACTGCCTGTTCTTCATGGTCACGGCCGAGAACACCTATGGCTCGGTGGCCTCGACCAGCGAGCACCGGCCCGACGCCTACCTGCTCAAGCCGATCACCGCGGGCGACGTCGAGGACCGGTTGAAGTCGCTGCTCGACCGCCGCAACGCCATGCAGCCCGTCAACCAGCGGCTGGCCAAGGGCGACCTCGCAGGGGCGGTCGCCGCGTGCGACGCCATCCTCGCAAAGAAGGGCCGCTGGGCGATGCAGGCCCTGCAGCTCAAGGGGCAGGCGCTTCTGCAGATGGGCCGACCCGCCGAGGCGGCCGCGGTGTATCGGCAGGCGCTTTCCGTCAATGAATCCGTCGTCTGGGCGCAGCTTGGTCTTGCGAAGGCATTGGAGGCCGGCGGTGACATCGACCAGGCTTTGCGCCTGGCCGAGGTACTGATCGGCTCGCGTGACGGCGAGAAGAACGTCGACGCCTACGACTTCGCGGCGAGCTGCCTCGAGGCCCGGGGGGACATGGCGGGCGCGCTCGGCTTGATGAAGGACTTGGCCACCGTCGTGCCTTCGCCGCGTCGTCAGCGGATCGTCGGTGAAGCCGCCTATCGCAATGGTGACCTCGAGACCGCCCGCGAATGCTACTCACGCGTGGCGCAGGCCACCAAGGGCACTATTGCAGCCAAGGCGCAGGATGCGATCGCGCTAGCGCAGGTGTTGATCGATACAGGTGACTTCGCGGCCGCTGTGAGCGTGATCGAGGCCGGGGCGAAGGCATTTCCCGGCCACTGGCAGTTTGCCGTCGCGGCGCCCGCGCTTCGCGCACAGATCCAGGCCCGCAGCGGTGATGTGGCCGCCGCCGGCACCAGTCTGGTCCGAGCGCGCCAGGGGGGGCGCCGTTCCAGGGCGGACTTCTCCACCTTCGTGCTGGCGAAGGCCGAGCTGATGACCGGCAACGAGGAGGCGGGCCTGCAGTTGCTCGAGTCGAGCGTGACAGACCACCACCGGGACCCGCGCACACGACAGCTCGTCGGGCAGACGTTGACGCAGACCGGGCACGCCGACAAATTCCGTCGCGTCGTCGAAGCGGGCGTCGTTGCCCATCACATCGCCGCTGCCAGAGCGCTGTTCGGTGACGGGCAAGCGGATCGCGCCTTGGCAGCGATCGAAACGGCACTGGCGGACTATCCCGACAACGCCGAGGCCTTGCTGCAGGCGGCACAGATGAGCTGCGTGACACTGCGGGAGCGGCGGCGCACCGACGCGGCCTTCGTACAGCGGGTGCGGGGTTACCTTGCGCGACTGGACCGGCTGATGCCGGGCCACGAACGCGTGGCCAGGATGCACGCATACCATCGCGAGACGATCGCCGAACTGGAGGGCGGCAGCGTGGTGCCGCATCGCGCATGAATCCCCGACTTGTTGCACTGGCTGTCCACGATCTCAAGAATGCGCTCGGGGCCCTCGAGGGCGAGCTGGACGTTCTCGAGGCGGACCCCAGCACGGCGAAGGCGCGCGCCGCGCGCCGCCACTGCGTGCAGTTGCGCCAGCGCTTCGTCGCCTTCCTGACGCTGTACCGCGCGACCGACGACCTGCGCGCCATGGTGTCGGACGAGTCGCCGCAGGAGTTCATCGCCGGGATCGCCCGCCACGCCGAGCCCGAGCCCGAGCCCGGTGCCACGGCCCGACTCGTGTGCGGGGCCGGTGCGACAGCGCCGGCCTTCTGGTACTTCGATCCCCGCCTGGTGCGCCTGGCGATGGACGCCGCGCTGCACAACGCGCTGCGCTTCGCGCGCCGCGAGGTGGTGATCGACAGCGCCGAGGTCGACGGCTGGCTGGTGATCTCGGTCGATGACGACGGCCCCGGCCTGGGCCCCGAGGGTGGCGCGGTGGAGGCCGACGACGGGGCCGGCGACGGGGCCGACTGGTCGACCGGCCTCGGAACGGAGCTGTGCCGCGCCGTCGCGCGGGCCCATCGCAACGGCGACCGCGAGGGCCGTGTCACGCTGGCCAACCGCCCGCAGGGCGGGGCGCGGTTCGAACTCTGGCTGCCCTGACGGGACTGCGGGCCGCCACCCGCGCGCCGGGCCGCGGCGCGCGCCATGCCCCGACACCCGCAGCGGGCTTGCGCCGCCCGGCGGACAATAGCGGGTTGACCCAAGCCGCCGCCACACCGTGACCACCGCCACCGCCCACGCCGAGCGCAAGCCACCCGCCGCCCGCGCGCTGACCAGCTACCGTCCCTACTGGGCGCGGCGTTTCGGCCCCGCGGCGTTCCTGCCGATGACCCGCGCCGAGATGGACCGGCTGGGCTGGGACGAGTGCGACATCATCGTCGTCACCGGCGATGCCTACGTCGACCACCCGAGCTTCGGCATGGCCGTGATCGGCCGCACGCTGGAGGCGCAGGGCTTCCGGGTGGGCATCATCGCGCAGCCCGACTGGCAGTCGGCCGAACCGTTCAAGGCGCTGGGGCGCCCGAAGCTGTTCTTCGGCGTGACCGCCGGCAACATGGACTCGATGATCAACCGGTACACCGCCGACCGGAAGATCCGCAGCGACGACGCCTACACCCCGGGTGGCCTCGGCGGCCGGCGCCCCGACCGCGCCTCGCTGGTCTACGCCAACCGCTGCAAGGAAGCCTTCCCCGACGTGCCCATCGTGCTCGGCGGCATCGAGGCCAGCCTGCGCCGCATCGCCCACTACGACTACTGGCAGGACAAGGTCCGCCGCTCCATACTCGTCGACAGCAAGGCCGACCTGCTGCTCTACGGCAACGCCGAGCGCGCGATCATCGAGATCGCGCACCGTCTGGCCGCCCGCGAACCGGTCGAGCGCATCACCGATGTCCGCGGCACCGCCTTCGTGCGCCGCCCCGACGACCGCTCGGCCGAGGGCTGGTTCGTGCTCGACTCCACCGAGGTCGACCGCCCGGGCCGCATCGACGAGCACATCAACCCCTACCTCACCACCGAGGAGGTGGGTGCGGCGAAGGGGGCGAGCTGCGCCAGCGGCGAGGCGCCGGCCGATGCCGGGCCCGGGGTGGCCGTGGTCGCGATGCCGGTCTCGCGGCGCACCGGCGCCATCGCGATGCCGCGGCGCGAGCGCACCGTGATCCGGCTGCCGAGCTACGAGCAGGTGCGGTCCGACCCGGTGCTCTACGCCCATGCCAACCGCGTGCTGCACCTGGAGACCAACCCGGGCAACGCCCGCGCGCTGGTGCAGCGGCACGAGTCCGGCGGGGGCGAGCGCGACGTCTGGATCAACCCGCCCCCTATCCCCTTGACGACGCCGGAGATGGACCACGTCTTCGACCTGCCCTACGCGCGCAGCCCGCACCCGAGCTACGCCGACGAGACGGGCGGCCACGACGGCCCGACCAAGATCCCGGCCTGGGAGATGATCCGCTTCAGCGTGAACATCATGCGCGGCTGCTTCGGCGGCTGCACCTTTTGCTCGATCACCGAGCACGAGGGGCGCATCATCCAGAGCCGCAGCGAAGACTCGATCATCCGCGAGATCGAGGGCATCCGCGACAAGGTCGCCGGCTTCACCGGCGTGATCAGCGACCTCGGCGGGCCCACGGCCAACATGTGGCGCATCGGCTGCAAGAGCCCCGAGATCGAGGCCGCCTGCCGCAAGCCGAGCTGCGTCTACCCCGGCATCTGCCCGAACCTGAACACCGACCACGGTCCCCTGGTCAAGCTGTACCGGCGCGCGCGCCAGTTGCGCGGCGTCAAGAAGATCCTGATCGGCTCCGGGCTGCGCTACGACCTGGCGGTGCAGAGCCCCGAGTACGTGAAGGAGCTGGTCACGCACCACGTCGGCGGGTATCTCAAGATCGCGCCCGAGCACACCGAAAGCGGGCCGCTGTCGAAGATGATGAAGCCGGGCATAGGCACCTATGACCGCTTCAAGCAACTGTTCGAGAAATTCAGCGCCGAGGCCGGCAAGAAGCAGTACCTGATCCCTTACTTCATCGCCGCGCACCCCGGCACCAGCGACGAGGACATGATGAACCTCGCGCTGTGGCTGAAGCGAAACGGCTTCAAGGCCGACCAGGTGCAGACCTTCTACCCGTCGCCGATGGCCACCGCCACCGCGATGTACCACACCGACCTCAACCCGCTCAAGGGCATCAGCCGTGATTCGCGCCGTGCCGAGAAGGTCGACATCGTGCGCGGCGAGCGCCGCCGCCGGCTGCACAAGGCCTTCCTGCGCTGGCACGACCCGAACAACTGGCCGCTACTGCGCGAGGCGCTCAAGGCGATGGGGCGTGCCGACCTGATCGGCAACGGCAAGCACCACCTGATCCCGACCTTCCAGCCCGCCACCGACGGCAGCTACACCAGCACGCGGCGCAAGAACAGCACGCCCAGCGGCACACGCACGTCCACCGTCACCAAGGGGCGGCTGCTCACGCAGCACACCGGCCTGCCGCCGCGCGTGACCGGCGCCTCGGCACCGGCGGCCAAGCCCTCGGCCCGGCGCAAGCCGCGCTGAGAGCCTGAGGGCGGCCCGGCGCTGGTTCGGCGGCTGGTCATGTTGCGGTGCACAATCAAGGCCTCGCCACTTCCATCCTGCGGGCCCCAGCCATGCGTCGAGTCGTGTTCAACCAGAAGGGCGGCGTCGGCAAGTCGACCATCGCCAGCAACCTCGCCGCGATCGCGGCGTCGCAGGGGAGGCGCACGCTGCTCGTCGATCTCGACGCCCAGGCCAACTCCACCCGCTACCTGCTCGGCGATGCGGCCGGTGAGCCCATGGAAGGCTCGGCCGCGTTCTTCGAGACCACGCTGAAGTTCAGCGTGCGGCCGGCCAGCGCGGGCGACTTCGTCTACGAGACGCCGTTCGAAGGCCTGCACGTGATGCCGGCGAGCGCCGAACTCGACGAACTGCACGGCAAGCTCGAGAGCCGCTACAAGATCTACAAGCTGCGCGACGCGCTCGCCGAGATCGCGGGCGACTACGACGAGGTCTGGATCGACACCCCGCCGGCGCTCAATTTCTACACGCGTTCGGCGCTGATCGCGGCCGATGGTTGCCTGATCCCGTTCGATTGCGACGATTTCTCGCGCCGCGCGCTGTACGCGCTGCTCGAGAACGTCGCGGAGATCCGCGCCGACCACAACGCCGGGCTCGAAGTCAGCGGCATCGTCGTCAACCAGTTCCAGCCGCGTGCGCGCCTGCCGCAGCGCACCGTCCAGGAACTCGTCGACGAGGGCCTGCCGGTGCTTCAGCCCTACCTGAGCGCGAGCGTGCGCATCAAGGAATCGCACGAACTGGCGCGCCCGATGGTGCACCTCGACCCGCGGCACAAGCTCACGCAGGAGTTCGAGGCGCTGTACGCGGCGCTCCAGGCGGGGGCCTAGGCAGCGCCTGCCGCGCAGCGCTCGCCCGCGGCGCGGCGCAGCGGCGTGCCGGGCGGGCCGCCATCGACGGGCTGCAGCGTGCCTGCCGCGTCGAGCCTGGCGCGCCACCGCGCGCCCCCTGCGCCGATCAATTCGATGGTCGCGCCGTCCGCGCGCCCTGTCCAGGTTCTCGCGTCGCCGGGCCGCTCCGTGCGTCCCCGCAGTTCCTGATGGCGCTGCTCGAGGCGCAGTGCCACGCCCCCAGGGCCGCACTACAGCCCCTCGACGCGGGCCGGCACCACCCACAGGTGCAGGCGGCTGAGCTTCTCGCGACCGATCGACTTCTCGGGAACCTCGACCGTCAGCGTGCGGTCGGGCGTCCAGTCGCCCATGTCCCAGTCATGCGAGACGATGCGCGTGCCCGGCGCCAGGGCCAGCAGGCGGGGGCGCAGTTGCAGGTTCACCTCGGGCAGCAGGTACATGGTGATGACGCTGGCGCCCGAGAGATCGGTGGCGAACAGGTCCTGCTCGCGGAACTCGGCGCGGTCGGCCACCCCCGCGCGGCGGGCGTTCTCGCGGCTGCGCGCGACGAGGTCGGGCACGATCTCCACCCCCAGCCCGCGGGCGCCGAAGCGGCGCGCCGCCGTGACGACGATGCGTCCGTCGCCCGAGCCGAGGTCGATCACGCGGTCGGCCGGGCCGACACCGGCGAGTTCGAGCATCGCGACCGTGACGTGGTCCGGCGTGGTGATGAACGGGACCTCTTCGCTGAAGGCGGCCACCTGGGCCTGCGCGGCCCCGAGGAAGCAGCAGGCCAGCGCGGCAATGAAGGATGGGCGCAGCATGGACGCGATGCTAGCCCGACGGTGCACCCGGGCGCCGGCGTCGCGAGGAGGGTGCTACTTCGACGGCGCGCCGAAGCGCTGGGCGAACCAGCGGTCGAGCATGCGCTTCTCGTAGGCGAAGGCTTCGCCGTCCGCGCCCGGGCCGGTCTGCAGGTACGCCATGTCGGAAAGGCGGTCCTCGCCGCTGGCGACGGGACGCCCGCCGTCCTCGAGCTGCCAGCGCAGGGTGATGCGCGGCCAGTCCGCCCTGCCCTTGAGCACGCGGATCTCCTGGCTGCGGTGCCACTCGAGCTCGCCCGCGAGATCGACGTCCAGCACCTCGACGCGCAGCACCTGGCTGGCCGGCAGTTGCCTTGCGAGCGCCGTCAGGTGCTCGCCCAGGGCTGCGGTCGTGCGGCCGGTCTCGACCGCGCCGCGCCCGGCGTCGACGAACTTCCCGGGTTCCGTGAAGCGCACCTCGGCCGTGCCGGCGTGGACGGTCGTGACGAACGCGGTCGCGACGATCGCGCCCAGAGCGCCCAGCGCGCGAAATCCGGCAGCATGCATCATGTACTCCTCTGGCGCTTCAAGCGCCGCGTGCCCACGGGATCCCGTCGCGCCGCGGAGGTTCCCTTGCCCCCCCGTGGATAGGGGTCGCCAGGCGGGGCCGGGAACCGGGGGCCTGCTCCGCCCCGCCGGTCCTCAGGCCCACAGCCAGCCGGTGAGCTCGCCATGACTGAGATGGTAGACGTGGTCGCCGATGTGCAGGGCTCGCTCGCTCCACACCTCGGGGAAGGCAGCGGGCCGTGAGGCCTCGAGGGTGGGTTGCTGCTTGAGGGTGCGCGCGGCCGTGTCGACCTCCAGGCGCAGCAGGCCGTGCAGCGGGCCGGCAGTGCCGCCGGTCCAGCTGTAGTCCGCCATCGGGACCGCCAGCCGCACCGTGGTGCCGGCACGCAGCATGGCCATGCCGTGAGGCGTGTAGTCCAGCGCGGTCTGGGTGGCGCGGCCGCCCGTCACCACGCTGGCCAGCAGCGCCGGCTGCGCCGGGTCGGACACGTCGAACAGCGCGGCCTTCACGCCCCCCACCACGCCCTGGTCGTCGGCGTCCCTGCCGATGCCCAGCAGCAGGCCCGAGCCCAGGGGGTACAGGTGGTCCGAGAAGCCCGGAACCTCCAGCACGCCCACCACGCGCGGGTCGGCGGGGCGCGACAGGTCCAGCACGTAGAGCGGGTCGGTCTGTCGGAAGGTCACGACGAAGGCCTGCTCGCCGAGGAAGCGCACGCCGTAGACCTGCTCGCCGGGCTTGCCCAGCGGCTCGGGGCGCAGTCCGTTGGGCAGGCTGGCCACCGCGCGCAGCGCGTCGCCTGTCGCGGTTTCCTCCAGGATGGTGAGCGTGGCGGGTGAGGGCGCCTGGGCCCCGGCATCGGCTGCGCTGATCCAGCCGGTTTCGCCGGTGAAGCTCAGCACGCGCAGCCGCCCGTCGTGTTCGCTCAGCCGGTAGGGCTTGCGCAGCGCGTCCCAGCCCAGGTGGCCGGCCACCGAGCCCGAGCCGCGATAGGCCACCGTGCTGCCGTCGAAGGCGAACTTGTGCAGGTCGGTCGACACCTCGGGCGCGTAGGCCAGGCGGGCATCGGTGCTCGCCTTGTAGGCCCAGCGCGTGGTGGCGATGTAGAGGCTGCGCTCGGACATGTACAGGGCCTCGCTGCCGCCCAGGAAGCAGCGGCTGGCCGGCGCCGCGTCGGGGGCGCGCAGGTCGAGCACCGTCACGGTGGTCACTTCCAGCGCCAGCGAGGCGTTGCCGGGCTGCACGTAGCAGTCGGTGTCCGCCAGCAGCGCGCGGCGCGGGCCGCCGTCGATCTGCAGCGTCGGCAGGATGTCCTCGGCCTTCAGGGCGGCCAGGCGGGTCTCGAGCGCGGCCGCGTCCAGAGGGCCTTGCGATGCGCCGAGGTCGGGCGTGGGCTGGTGCGCGGTGACCAGCACCAGCCGGCCCCCGACCTGCCGCGACGACACCAGCCGCCCGCTGATGGCCAGCCGGCGCTCTTCGGCCAGCGTGCCCGCGTCGTCCACGCGCGCGGTCTGCACCACCACGTCGCTTTGCACCGCAGACACCACCATGACCGAACCCTGGATGCAGGCCAGATCCTCGAAGTTGCAGGGCGCGGGCTGCCCCGGCACGTAGGTCACCTGCTCCACCAGCGCGGCCAGGCGGCCCGCCTCGGGAACGAATTGCAGGCCCTGCGGATTGCCCGCGGGCAGCGTCAGGGCACCGCTCGCGCTCACGCTGCCGTCCTCGGCGCGTACCCACTGGCGCAGCTGCGCCACCGGCGGCCAGATGCCGACGCTTGCCGCCGTGTCCATGGTGAAGATGCGCCGGCCGTCGGTCTTGACGAGGTCGGCCTCGTCCACGCCTTCCTCCTGGGTTGCCGTGACCGAGTGCCGCGGCGCGTCGCCGGGGCCGGACATGGTGGTGGCGAACACCGGCATGGGGCGCAGCATGACGTCGGGCTGCCCCAGCCCCGCGCTGCCGCTGGCGTTGCGCAGGCGGATGACGTGGCGCGCATGGCCCAGGAATTCCCCGGGTGCCGATGCCCTCAGTGCCTCGGGGCCGCCCGCCCGACCCGGCGGGGCGGGCGAGTCGCCGCCGCCGCCGCAGCCGGCCAGCAGCAGGGCCAGGCTGGCCACCATGCCCGCACCCAGGCGCAAGCCCGCGCGGGTGACGGTTCGTCCGGGTGTCGCGTTCGGCGAAAGGCGGCGTGAAGTGCGTGGCCGATCTTCAGGGATTCGAGGGTTCATTGGAGGGCTCCGAGGGTTGGGCAGCCCCGGCAGAGGCCGGGTGTGTGGGATATTGTCCCACGCCTTTCGGCTTGTCAAGCGTTGTGGGATAATTTCCCGCAACCAGTGCTTCCGGCATCAATGCCGTCCCCCGCCCCGGGCCTCGCCCCGCCCATGCCCATGCCCATGCCAACCCCGTCCTTGCGCCTGTCATGACCACCCGTGCGCAGATCGTCCTGGCCGCCGTGCTGCGCATCCTGCGTCCGCTGGTGCGCTGGCTGGTGCGCAACGGGGTGCGTCACCAGGAGCTCACGGCCGGCCTCAAGCCCGTGTTCCTGGAGGTGGCCCGGCAGGAACTGCAGGCCGGCGGGCGTGCCGTGACCGACAGCGCGGTGTCGCTGCTGTCGGGCGTGCACCGTCGCGACGTGCGCCAGCTCACCCGGGCCGAGCCGGCGGCCGCCGAGGCACCGCCGCGGCCGGCCGGCGGCGTCATCGGCGAGGCCGTGGGGCGCTGGATGTCGGAACCTGAGTGGCTCGATGCCGAAGGCCGGCCGCGCGTGCTGCCGCGCAACGGCGACCAGGGCTTCGACGGCCTGGTCGGCGCCATCAGCCGCGACGTGCGCCCGCGGGCCGTGCTCGAGGAGATGGTCCGCCTGGGCGTGGTCGAGGAAACCGACGGGGGCGTGCGGCTGCGCACCGACGGCTTCGCGCCGCGCTCGGGCCTGGACGACATGGCCGCCCTGGCGTCGTGGAACCTGCACGACCATGCCGCCGCCGCGGTGGCCAACCTCGAGGAGGACGCCAATTTCCTCGAGCAGGCGCTGTACGTCGACGAACTCACCGTCGAGGGCCAGGAGCGCGTTCGCCAGGCCGTTCAGCAGGCCTGGCGTCAGGCCGTGCGCACCGTGATGCGCGAGGCCCGCGCCACCTACGAGCACGACCAGGCGCACGCAGCGCCGGAGCAGCGCACCCAGCGGGCGCGTTTCGGCGTGTACTTCTTCAGCCAGCGCAGCGACGAGTCCTGACCATGCCGACCCTTCACTCCCCTCGCACGCCCGCGGATGCCCGGTCGCGCTGGCCGCGCCTCGTTCGCGCCGGGCTGGCGACCGCCGTGCTGTTCCTGCTGCAGGCTTGCGGGCCCGGGCTCGGCGGCACCGGCACCGGCCAGGTCTATGGCCCGGCCGACTTCGGGGCGCAGCCCACGTCGGCCTGCCAGTCGCTGCTGGCGGACATCCTGCGCTGCAGCGATGGCAGCGCTTCGCAGCCGGGAGCCGGCCCGCAGGACTTCGCCGGGCTCGACGCGGCGCAGGGGGTGCGGCTGCAACTCGACCCCAGCCGGGCCTGGCTCCACGCGCCCTGCGCCGGATTGCAGTTCGAGGGCGACTGGGGCCTGCGCCCGGCGGGCGAGCAGGCCTACTACGGAGGCGTGGTGCTGCCCGGCCGGAGCGAGTCCGAGCCGGCATGGCTGCAGGTGCTGCCCGTCGACGCCGACGATGCCGGCCAGGAGCCCCTGCTCACGATCACGCTGTGGGCGCCCAACGGCCCTCTGCTCTTCGGGCCGGTGATCGTGCAGCGGGTCCCCGCCGGCCAGGTGTCACCGCCGGCGAGCTGCCCGTGAACGCCCGGGGGGCAGGTGCCGGCCCCGTGCCGTGACCCGGTGCGGGCTGTCGCGCCGAGGGCTCTCAGCGCGAACGCCCGTCCTTCAGCGAAGTCACGCGGTTGAACACCGGTCGCCCGGCGCGATGGTCCCTGCGGTCGCCGACGAAATAGCCGTGGCGCTCGAACTGGAAGTGGCGCTCGGCCTCCACGCCGGCCAGCGAAGGCTCCACCCAGCCCTGCAGCACGGTGCGGCTGGCCGGGTTCAGGCCTTCGCGGAAGTCGCCGCCGCCGGCGTCGGGCTGCTCGGCGCTGAACAGGTGGTCGAACAGGCGCAGCTCGGCCGCCACGCCGTCGTGCACGCCCACCCAGGTGATCGTGCCCTTGACCTTGACGGCGTCGGCCCCCGGCGTGCCGCTCCTGGTGTCGGGCACCACGGCGGCCAGCACCTTGGTCACGCGGCCTTCGGCGTCCTTCTCGCAGCCGGTGCACTCCACCACCATGCCGTACTTCAGGCGCACCTTGTTGCCCGGGAACAGGCGGAAGAAGCCCTTGGGCGGCACCTCGGCGAAGTCGTCGCGCTCGATCCAGACCTCGCGGCCCAGGCCGAAGCGGCGCTCGCCGAGTTCGGGGCGCTGCGGGTGCGCCGGGGCGTGGCAGGGCTCGACGTGGCCGGCGCCGAACAACGCGTCCCAGTTCGTCAGCTCGAGCCGCACCGGGTCCAGCACCGCCATCGCGCGCGGCGCCTGGCCTTCCAGGTCGTCGCGCAGCGCGATCTCCAGCACCGAGTAGTCGACCCAGATGTTGGTCTTGCTCGCCCCGGTGTCGTCGGCCATGCGGCGGATCGATGCCGGCGTGTAGCCGCGGCGGCGCAGGCCGGCCAGCGTGGGCATGCGCGGGTCGTCCCAGCCGCTGACGATGCCCTCGTCGACCAGCGCCTTGAGCTTGCGCTTGCTGGTGATGACGTGGGTGAGGTTCAGGCGCCCGAACTCGTGCTGGTGCGGCAGCTGGAACGGGTTGGGCAGCCGCTCTTCCAGCGCGTGCGCCAGCAGCGGCGTGAACTGCGCCGTGTGCTCCTGCAGCAGCGCGCAGAAGCGCGGCAGGTCGCGCAGCACGGCGTCGCGGTCGTGCTCCCAGCGGGCGAACATGGCCCGCATCTCGCCCTCTTCGGCGCTGGCGAACAGCTTGCCCGCGTGGTTGTGGCAATGCAGCGCGAACTCCTTGCCGGCCTCCATGCCCTGGGTGGCGATCCCGTCCACCAGCGCGCGGGCGCGCTCGAACTGCGGCTTGCGCAGGATGGGCACGATGCGCTCGAGCGTCCAGTCGTAGAACGGGCGCTGGTCCTCGAACTCGAGCGTGCAGATGCTGTGGGTGACGTGCTCCAGCGCGTCCTCGATCGGGTGCGCGAAGGCATACATCGGGTAGATGCACCAGCGGTCGCCGGTGTTGTGGTGCTGCGCGTGCTTGATGCGGTAGAGGGCCGGGTCGCGCAGGTTGATGTTCGGCGACGCCATGTCGATCTTTGCCCGCAGCACCATCGCGCCGTCGGGGTGGCGGCCTTCGCGCATCTCGCGAAAGCGCGCCAGGTTCTCCTGCGGGCTGCGGCCGCGGAACGGGCTGGCGGTGCCGGGGGTGGTGAAGTCGCCGCGGCTGGCCTTCATCTGCTCGGCCGTCT
>JBILNT010000256.1:0-3774 GCA_044374875.1 Rubrivivax sp. | reverse complement strand
TGCCCGTCACGTTGGGGGGCGGCAACTGGATGCTGAAGGACGGCCGCGCCGGGTCCAGCGAGGGCGCGGTGATGCCCGGTTGCTCGAGGCGGGGGGCCCAGCGTGCCTCGATGGCGGCGGGTTCGAAGGACTTGGCGAGTTCGGTCATCGGCGCAGGCTTGTGTTCACATGAACAGGTGTTCGCCGGCGTTCTCGCCGCCGAGGATCACGTAGTTGACCTTCTTCAGGTCGGAGAGCTGGCGGCCGCCGGCGTAGCTGATCGAGCTCTGCACGTCTTCGCGCATCTCGCGCAGCGTGTCGGCCAGGCGGCCCTTGATCGGCTCGAGGATGCGCTTGCCCTCGACGTGCTTGTACTCGCCCTTGTTGAAGTCGGACGCCGAGCCGTAGTACTCCTTGTAGAGCTTGCCGTCGACCTCGACGGTGGCCCCGGGCGACTCCTCGTGACCGGCGAACAGCGAGCCGATCATCACCATCGAGGCGCCGAAGCGGATGCTCTTGGCGATGTCGCCGTGGTGGCGGATGCCGCCGTCGGCGATGATGGGCTTGGTGGCCACGCGGGCGCACCACTTCAGCGCGCTCAACTGCCAGCCGCCGGTGCCGAAGCCGGTCTTCATCTTCGTGATGCAGACCTTCCCCGGGCCGACCCCGACCTTGGTCGCGTCGGCACCCCAGTTCTCGAGGTCGATCACGGCCTCGGGCGTGGCCACGTTGCCGGCGATGACGAAGGTCTGCGGCAGGCGCTTCTTGATGTGCTCGATGGTCTTGCGCACGCTCTCGGCGTGGCCGTGGGCGATGTCGATCGTGATGTAGTCGGCGCCCACGCCCTCGGCCGCCAGGCGGTCGACGACCTCGTGGTCGTGCGGCTTCACGCCCGACGAGAGCGACACGTACAGGCCCTTGTCGCGCATGCGCTTCGCGAACGCCACGTTGTCGAGGTCGAAGCGGTGCATCACGTAGAAGTGGCCGTGCTGCGCGAGGTATCCGGCGATGGGCTCGTCGAGCACCGTCTTCATGTTCGCCGGCACCACCGGCAGCGCGAAGCGGCGGCCGCCGAATTCCACCGAGGTGTCGCACTCGCTGCGGCTCTCGACGCGGCACTTGCGCGGCAGCAGCAGGATGTTGTCGTAGTCGAAGATTTCCATGGTCAGGCTCCGCGGATCAGGGGAGAGCGCTTGACCTGGCAGGCCCGGTTGCCCGGCAGGGCGCAGGTGCGCGGCCGCCAAGAAAAAACCGGGCGCCAGAATTTGGGCCCGGTGTTGAATTCTACTCCGCAGGTCGCCTCCTAGAATCCGCCGATGCTCGCCTCCGAGGATCGACTCCTTCACAACCTCAACCCGGAGCAGCTGGCGGCGGTGACGCTGCCGGCCGTGCCGGCGCTCATCCTGGCCGGGGCCGGCTCGGGCAAGACGCGGGTGCTGACCACCCGCATCGCGTGGCTGATGGCCACGGGACAGGTCTCGCCCGGCGGCGTTCTGGCCGTGACCTTCACCAACAAGGCCGCCAAGGAGATGCTCACGCGCCTGTCGGCGATGCTGCCGGTCAGCGTGCGCGGCATGTGGATCGGCACCTTCCACGGCCTGTGCAACCGCTTCCTGCGCGCGCACTGGAAGCTCGCCGGGCTGCCGCAGTCGTTCCAGATCCTCGACGCTTCGGATCAGCTCTCGGCCGTCAAGCGCGTGATCAAGGCGATGAACCTCGACGAGGAGCGCTTCGTGCCCAAGCAGGTGGCGTGGTTCATCGCCGGCGCGAAGGAGGATGGCCAGCGCCCGCGCGACGTGCCCGTGCGCGACGAGCAGACCCGCAGGCTCGTCGAGATCTACGAGGCCTACGAGACGCAGTGCGAGCGCGAGGGTGTCGTCGACTTCGCCGAGTTGCTGCTGCGCACCTACGAGCTGCTGCGCGACAACGACCCGCTGCGCGAGCACTACCGGCGGCGCTTCCGCCACGTGCTGGTCGACGAGTTCCAGGACACCAACCGCCTGCAGTACGCCTGGCTGAAGATGTTCGCGCCGCCGCCGGGCAGCTCGCCGACGGCACTGCCGCCGCAGGGCGTGTTCGCGGTGGGCGACGACGACCAGAGCATCTACGCGTTCCGGGGCGCGCGGGTGGGCAACATGGCCGACTTCGAGCGCGAGTACCGCGTCGAGCGCGTCGTCAAGCTCGAGCAGAACTACCGCTCGTTCGGCAACATCCTCGACGCCGCCAACGCGCTGATCGCGCACAACGTGCACCGGCTGGGCAAGAACCTGCGCACCGACGCCGGCCCCGGGGAGCCGATCCGCGTGCACGAGGCCACCAGCGACTACGCTGAGGCGCAGTGGCTGCTCGAGGAAGTGCAGTCGCTGCACCGTGGCGGCATGCCGCGCAGCGAGATCGCGCTGCTCTATCGCAGCAACGCGCAAAGTCGCGTGCTCGAGAGCGCGCTGTTCAATGCCGGCATCCCCTACCGCGTCTACGGCGGCCTGCGTTTCTTCGAGCGCGCCGAGGTCAAGCACGCGCTGGCCTACCTGCGGCTGCTCGAGAACCCGAACGACGACACCAGCTTCCTGCGGGTGGTGAACTTCCCGGCGCGCGGCATCGGCGCGCGCAGCGTCGAGCAGCTGCAGGACGCCGCCCGCGCCAGCGGCCGCAGCCTGGCGCAAAGCGTCACCGCGGTGGCCGGCAAGGCCGGCGCCAACCTGCAGGGTTTCGTGGCCATGATCGACGCGATGCGCGAGGCCACCCGCGGGCTCACGCTGCGCGAGATCATCGAGCACGCGCTGCACGGCAGCGGGCTGCTGGACTTCTACCGCACCGACAAGGAAGGCGCCGAGCGCATCGAGAACCTCGAGGAACTGGTCAACGCCGCCGAGAGCTTCGTCACCCAGGAAGGCTTCGGCCGCGATGCCGTGGCGCTGCCGGTCGACGAACAGGGCGGCGACCCGGCGGCAGCACCCGATGCCACGCCCGACGCCGACACCGGCGAGATCATGAGCCCGCTGGCCGCTTTCCTGACCCACGCCTCGCTCGAGGCTGGTGACAACCAGGCCCAGGCCGGCAGCGACGCCGTGCAGCTGATGACGGTTCACTCGGCCAAGGGGCTGGAGTTCGACGCCGTGTTCATCACGGGCATCGAGGAAGGCCTCTTTCCGCACGAGAACTCGCTAGCCGACGGCGATGGCGTCGAGGAGGAACGGCGGCTGATGTACGTCGCGATCACGCGCGCCCGCCAGCGCCTGTACCTGAGCTTCAGCCAGACGCGGCTGCTGCACGGCCAGACGCGCTACAACGTCAAGAGCCGCTTCATCGACGAACTGCCGGAGGGCGCGCTGAAGTGGCTGACGCCGCGCCACCAGGGCTTTGGCTCGGGCTTTGCCCGCGAGTACCAGCAGGCCTGGGCGCGGGGCAGCGGCCTGGGCGGGATTGTCGGCGCCGGGCGCGTGGAGCCGGCGCCGGCACCCGCGTGGCAGCAGGCAGCCGCGGCGCGTGCCACCGATGGCCAGGGCGGCCTGCGCGTGGGCCGGTCGGTGTTCCACAACAAGTTCGGCGAGGGCGTGGTCATCACCCTCGAGGGGCAGGGCGCCGATGCGCGCGCGCAGGTCAACTTCGGCCGGCACGGCCTGAAGTGGCTGGCGCTGGCGATCGCCAAGCTCACGCCGATCGACGGTTGAGAGCCTGAGAGTCTTTCCCCCATGCCCGCCTTGCACCCCAAAACACCCCGTCTCGTCGTTGCAAATCCGCGCCATAGCCCGAGCTATGGCTGTGGTTTGCGCCTAGATACGGGGCGTCTTGGCG
>JBILNT010000105.1:0-13104 GCA_044374875.1 Rubrivivax sp. | reverse complement strand
GGAAAAAGGGCAGCCAAATACACTCGCGATGACTACAACGGATCGCCGCGCGCGGCGTCCATCGACCCGGCGGCTCCAGGCTCATACCTGGATTGGAAAAGACTGCGACTCTGACAGCGGCTCTGGCGTGTCTACGTGGCCCGGACCGCGAACACCGCCGGCACCCGCTCGGGCAGTGGCGCGGGCTTCCGGCGCCAATCCGCGACAGTGGCGCTGCGCGTGAACCCGCCCGGCAGCGTCAGGCCACAGCTCACCGACAGTCGCGTCGACGGCGCCAGCGTGGCCAGCAGCGCCGCGAGCATCGCGCCGTTGCGGTAGGGCGTCTCGATGAACAGCTGGGTCTGCCCGAGCCGCCGTGACAGCGACTCGAGCTCGCGGATGCGCGCCGTGCGTGCGCCGGCGTCCTGCGGCAGGTAGCCCACGAACGCGAAGCTCTGGCCTTCCAGGCCGCTGGCGGCCAGGGCCATGATCAGCGAGTTCGGCCCCGACAGCGCTTGCACCGGCACCCCGGCGGCATGGGCAGCGGCAACCAGGCGTTCGCCCGGGTCGGCCACCGCGGGCATGCCCGCTTCCGAGACCAGCCCCACGTCCTCGCCGGCCAGCGCCGGCGCGAGCAGCTCGCGCCAGCGGCTCGCGGGCACGGGGTCATGGCGCCCCTTGGGTGGGCGCGGGAGTTCGACGATGGAGACCTCCTGCAGCGGCCGGGCCAAGGGCACGACCTCGGCCACCCGCTTGAGAAGGGCGCGCGCGCTGCGTGCATCCTCCGCCACCCAGTGCCGCAGCGCCGCTGCCCGGCGCAGCACGCCCAGCGGCAGCACTTCCTGCAGATCGACGGGATCGGCACCGTGGTCCAGCGTGTTGGGCACCAGCCAGAGCCGGCCGATCGTCATGGCACACCCGCCCTCGCTGCGGCGACAGGGTCGAGACCCGCTGCGCGCAGCATCCGCGCCGTACGGATCAGCGGCAGTCCCACCAGCGCGGTCGGGTCGTCGGACTCGATGGCCTCGAGCAGCGCGATGCCCAGGGTCTCGCTCTTGGCGCTGCCGGCGCAGTCGTAGGGTTGCTCCAGTCGCAGGTAGCGCTCGATCTCGGCTTCGGTGAGGTGCCGGAACGTCACCCGCACAGGCGCCAGATCGACCTGTTCGAAACCCGTCGATGCGCGCACCACGGCCAGCGCGGTCTGGAAGATCACGGTGCGGCCGCTCATGCGCCTCAACTGCTCGACGGCCCGTTCGTGGGTGCCGGGTTTGCCGATCGGCTCGCCATCGAGGTCGGCCACCTGGTCGGAGCCGATCACGACCGCCTCGGGGCGCGACGCGGCCACGGCGCGGGCCTTGCCCAGGGCCAGGCGCTGCGCCAGCGCGGCGGGTGCCTCGCCGGGCAGCGGCGTCTCGTCGACCTCGGGGGCGACGACTTCGAAGGTCAGGCGCAGGCGGCTGAGCAGTTCGCGACGGTAGCGCGAGGTGGAGCCAAGGACGAGCGGAGGGGGCGCTTGATCGGGCATGGCGGGATTGTCCCACCCGATAAACTGGCCGGATGAAGCCGCGCATCACCGACCCTCGCCGCCTCGACGTCGCCGCCTTCGCGCGTGCCGAAGGCGTGCTGGAAGGGGAACTTCCGGCGGCCGACCTGCCGCGCCTTGCCGCCAGCGCGCTGCCGGCCGACGACGGCGTCGCGGTGCCGCCGGTGCGCTGGCGCGCCGAGGGTTCGCTGCGTCCCGTGACCGGCGGCGAGCCCGAGTTCTGGTTGCGTCTGGAGGCCGAAGGTTCGGTGAGGCTGCAGTGCCAGCGCTGCCTGCAGCCGGTCGCCGAGCCGCTCGCGGTCGACCGCCGGTTCCGCTTCGTGCGCGGCGAGGACGAGGCGGCCAGGCTCGACGAGGAACTGGAAGACGACGTGCTGGCGCTCGAGCGCAGTTTCGACGTCGTGGAACTGCTGGAAGACGAACTGCTGCTGGCGCTGCCCCTGGTGCCGCGCCACGAGACCTGCCCGCAGCCGCTGCCGATGGCAGCCCAGCCCGTCGAGCCGGCTCGCGACGAGCGACCGCATCCCTTCGCCGCGCTGCAGGCCCTGCGCAAGGACAGGACGCCGGGCTGAGCCACGGCGCCATGGTCGCACTGGTATACTGGCAGGCTTTGCAGGTGACTTGCCCCCGGCCGAATGGCGCTGGCGGCGAACGAGGCGCCTGCCCCACCGCAGTGAGTGCACGCAGCGACACCACCGCCTGAACAAGCGGCGTGCCGCGCGCCGGCCCGAGGGCTGGCGCCAACCCCGGAGAATTTGCCATGGCCGTCCAGCAGAACAAGAAGTCGCCGTCCAAGCGCGGCATGCACCGTTCGCACAACGCGATCGCCGCCCCGGGCACCGCGATCGAGCCGACCACTGGCGAAGTGCACCTTCGCCACCACATCAGCCCGACGGGCTTCTACCGCGGCCGCAAGGTCCTGAAGACCAAGGCCGACGCCTGAGACCGCGGGGCGCCGAACCGGCGCCCGGTCTCGCTCGGCGCCCGCGCCGCGGGCCCCCGAGTCCCCCGCATCCCGTGACCGAGCATCCCGCCCTGGAGCCGCTGCCGCTGGTGCGGCTGGCCGTCGACTGCATGGGCGGTGACCACGGGCCGGCTGTCACGTTGCCGGCCTGCCACGCGTTCCTGGAGCGCCACCCCGCCGCCGAGCTGGTGCTCGTGGGCACGGCCGACGCGCTGGCCGGCGCGTCCGGCTGGTCACGCTGCAGCACCGTCGTCGCCACCGAGGTCGTCACCATGGACGACCCCGTCGAGGTGGCGCTGCGCAGGAAGCGCGACTCCTCGATGCGTGTGGCCATCGCGCAGCTCAAGGCCGATGCCGCCGCGCCGGCCCACGCCTGCGTGTCTGCCGGCAACACCGGCGCCCTGATGGCAGTGGCGCGCTACCTGCTCAAGACCGTCGAAGGCATCGACCGGCCCGCCATCGCGACGGTGATGCCCAACCGGCTCGACCGCTACACCACGGTGCTGGATCTTGGCGCCAACGTCGACTGCACGCCCGAGCACCTGCTGCAGTTCGCGGTGATGGGCAGTGCGCTGGTCACCGCCGTCGAGGGCCGCGACGACCCGAAGGTCGGCCTGCTGAACATCGGCGAGGAAGCGATCAAGGGCAGCGAGACCATCAAGCGTGCCGGCGAGCTGCTTCGCCAGGCGGCCGCCGACGGCCTGCTCAACTTCCACGGCAACGTCGAGGGCAACGATATCTTCAAGGGCACGGCCGATGTCGTGGTCTGCGACGGCTTCGTCGGCAACGTGCTGCTGAAGACCTCTGAGGGCCTGGCGTCCATGCTCTCCGACTTCATCAAGCAGGAGTTCACCCGCTCGCTGCCGGCGAAGCTGGCGGCGCTGGTGGCGCTGCCCGTGCTCAAGCGCTTCAAGCACCGCGTCGACCCGCGTCGCTACAACGGTGCGGCGCTGCTGGGCCTGCGCGGACTGGTGTTCAAGAGCCATGGCTCGGCCGACGCCTTCGCGTTCGAGCACGCGCTGTCTCGGGCTTATGATGCGGCACGCAACCGCCTGCTGGACCGGGTGCACGACCGCATCGCCCAGACCCTGCAGGCCCTGCCGTCCGGTTCCCCCGCGCCCGGCGGCGACAACGCCGACGCACGCCACGCCGAATGAATCCCACGGCTCCACCCATTCCGCCCGTGTACTCGCGCA
Source organism: Rubrivivax sp. (assembly GCA_044374875.1). Taxonomy (GTDB): domain Bacteria; phylum Pseudomonadota; class Gammaproteobacteria; order Burkholderiales; family Burkholderiaceae_C; genus Rubrivivax. The sequence goes on along the minus strand of JBILNT010000105.1, from coordinate 9,422 downwards.
TCACCGGCACCGGCAGCTTCCTGCCGCCGCGCCGCCTGACCAATGCCGACCTCGCGGCGCAGCTTGCCGGGCGGGGCATCGAGACCAGCGACGAGTGGATCGTCGAGCGCACCGGCATCCGTTCGCGTCATTTCGTCGACGACGGCGTCAACGCCAGCGACCTTGCCGTCGAGGCCGCCCGCCGCGCACTCGGAGCCGCCGGCCGGCAGGCCGCCGAGATCGACCTGATCATCGTCGCGACCTCGACGCCCGACATGATCTTCCCGTCGACGGCCTGCATCGTGCAGGCCAAGCTCGGCGTGGCCGGCGCGGCGGCCTTCGACGTGCAGGCCGTGTGCTCGGGCTTCGTCTACGGCCTGACGGTCGCCGACTCGATGATCCGCAGCGGCGCTGCGCGGCGCGCATTGGTCATCGGCGCCGAGGTGTTCTCGCGCCTGCTCGACTTCGACGACCGCACCACCTGCGTGCTGTTCGGCGACGGCGCCGGGGCGGTGGTGCTGGAGGCCAGCGACAAGCCGGGCATCCTGGCCAGCGAGTTGCACGCGGATGGTCGCCACGTCGACATCCTCTGCGTGCCGGGCACCGTCTCGGGCGGCAGCGTGCTCGGCGACCCGCTGCTCAAGATGGACGGCCAGGCCGTCTTCAAGCTGGCAGTGGGTGTGCTCGAGGACGTCGCGCGCGCCGTGCTGCACAAGGCCGGGCGCACCGAGGCCGACATCGACTGGCTGATCCCGCACCAGGCCAACATCCGCATCATGCAGAGCACGGCGCGCAGGCTGAAGCTGCCGGCCGAGCGGCTGGTGGTCACCGTCGACCGGCACGGCAACACCTCGGCGGCGTCGATCCCGCTGGCCTTCGACGACGCGGTGCGAAGCGGGCGTGTGAAGCGCGGCGACACCGTCATGCTCGAAGGCGTGGGCGGCGGCTTCACCTGGGGCGCCGTGCTGCTCGACTTCTGAAGCAGCGGCGCCTGCGGCTCCTTTCCTCTGCGGAACCCCCACTCGAAGACACCACAGGAGACCTGCTTCCGATGGCCCCGTTCGCATTCGTCTTTCCCGGCCAGGGTTCGCAATCGGTCGGCATGCTCGACGCCTGGGGCGACCACCCGGCGGTGCGTGCGGTGCTCGAGGAGTCGTCCTCGGCGCTGGGCCAGGACATCGGCCGCCTGATCCACGAGGGCCCCAAGGAGCAGCTCGACCTGACCGTCAACACGCAGGTCGTGATGCTGGTGGCTTCCGTGGCCTGCCTGCGCGCCTGGCTGGCCGAAGGCGGCGGCGAGCCGGCGGCCGTGGCCGGCCACTCGCTGGGCGAGTACAGCGCGCTGGTCGCTGCCGGTGCGCTGCAACTGGCCGACGCGGTGCCGCTGGTGCGCGTGCGCGCCCAGGCCATGCAGGAGGCCGTGCCGGTGGGTACCGGCGCGATGATGGCGGTGCTGGGCCTGGCCGGGCCCGACGTCGCGCGCATCTGCGACGAGGCCGCCGCCGCCAGCGGCGAGGTCGTCTCGGCCGCCAACTTCAACGACCCCAAGCAGACGGTGATCTCGGGCTCGAAGGCCGGCGTCGATGCAGCCAGCGCGGCATTGAAGGCCGCGGGCGCGAAGCGCTTGCTGCCGCTGGCGGTCTCGGCACCGTTCCACTGCGCGCTGATGAAGCCGGCGGCCGAGCGGCTGAAGGAGCGCCTGGCGACGGTTGCCATCGCGGCGCCTCGCCTCCCGGTGGTCAACAACATCGACGTCGCCGTCGAGACCGATCCCGACCGCATCCGCGACGCCCTCTACCGGCAGGCCTTCGGCCCGGTTCGCTGGGTCGAGGTGACGCAGGCGCTGCGCGCGCGCGGCCTGACCCAGGTGGTCGAGTGCGGCCCCGGCAAGGTGCTGTCGAAGATGATCCCGCGCATCGACGAATCGATGACGGGCCTGGCGCTGTTCGATCCGGCCTCGCTGGCCGAAGTCAAGGGAGCGCTGCAATGAACGCGCCCCAACAGCAGGTCGCGCTGGTCACCGGCGCCTCGCGCGGCATCGGCCGCGCCATCGCCGCGCGCCTGGCGGCAGACGGTTTCCGGGTCTACGGCACCGCCACGTCCGACTCCGGCGCCGCCGGCATCACCGAGGCGCTGGCGGCCCATGCGGGCTGCCGCGGCCTGAAGCTCGACGTCAACGACGGCGCCGCCGTCGAGGCCGCGGTCGACGCCATCGTCAAGGAAGCGGGGGGCCTGCACGTGCTGGTCAACAACGCCGGCATCACCCGCGACCAGCTGGCGATGCGCATGAAGGACGAGGACTGGGATGCGGTGCTGGACACCAACCTCAAGGCCGTGTTCCGCGCCAGCCGCGCCGTGATGCGCACGATGATGAAGCAGCGCCACGGCCGCATCGTCAACATCACCTCGGTGGTGGGTGCCTCGGGCAACGCCGGGCAGGCGAACTATGCCGCGGCCAAGGCCGGCGTGGCGGGCATGACGCGCGCGCTGGCGCGCGAGCTGGGCAGCCGCAACGTCACCGTCAACTGCGTCGCCCCCGGCTTCATCGCCACCGACATGACCGAGGTCCTGCCCGAGGCGCAGAAGGCCGCGCTGCTGGCCCAGATCCCGCTGGGGCGCCTGGGCGCCGCCGACGAGGTCGCGCACGCGGTGGCCTTCCTCGCGTCGCCGCTGGCCGGCTACGTGACGGGCGCCGAACTGCACGTCAACGGCGGCATGTACATGGCCTGACAGGTACCCGGCGGGGCCCCTGCGGCCGCGCCGACCGGACTTGCGCCCCCCGGTAGAATCGCGGGCTGTTTCCGAACCCACCACTCCCGGAGGAGTCATGAGCGACATCGAAGCACGCGTCAAGAAGATCATCGCCGAGCAGCTTGGCGTCCCCGAGGCCGACGTCACCAACGAGAAGGCCTTCGTGGCCGACCTGGGCGCCGACTCGCTGGACACCGTCGAGCTGGTGATGGCCCTCGAGGACGAGTTCGGCATCGAGATCCCCGACGAGGAAGCCGAGAAGATCACCACGGTGCAGCTGGCCATCGACTACGCGGTCAAGCACCAGAAGGCCTGACCCGCGCATGAGCCGCCGTCGCGTCGTCGTCACCGGCCTCGGGCTGATCAGCCCGGTGGGCATCTCCGTGGCCGAAGGCTGGGCCGCGCTGCTCGCCGGCCGCTCCGGGATCGACCACATCACCAAGTTCGACGCCTCGGCGATGGCCTGCCGATTCGCCGGCGAGGTGAAGGGATTCAACGTCGAGGACTACATCCCCGGCAAGGAATCCCGGCACATGGACACCTTCATCCACTACGGGATGGCGGCGGCGATCCAGGCGGTGCAGGACGCCGGCCTGCCGACGAACGACGCGCTCGACGAGACGAGCGCGGAGCGCATCGGCTGCATGGTGGGTTCGGGCATCGGCGGCCTGCCGATGATCGAGCAGACCCACGAGGAGTACCGCACCCGCGGGGCGCGCCGCATCTCGCCGTTCTTCGTGCCGGCCTCGATCATCAACATGATCTCCGGCCACATCTCCATCCGCTACGGCTTCACCGGGCCGAACCTCGCGATCGTCACGGCCTGCACGACGGGCCTGCACTGCATCGGCGAGGCCGGCCGCCTGATCGAGTACGGTGACGCCGACGTGATGATCGCCGGCGGCGCGGAATCGACGGTCTCGCCGCTGGGCATCGGCGGCTTCGCCTCGGCGCGTGCGCTGTCCACCCGCAACGACGACCCGAAGACTGCGTCGCGGCCCTGGGACAAGGACCGCGATGGCTTCGTGCTCGGCGAAGGTGCCGGCGTGCTGGTGCTCGAGGAGTACGAGCACGCGAAGAAGCGCGGCGCGAAGATCTACGCCGAACTGGCCGGCTTCGGCATGGGCGCCGATGCCTTCCACATGACGGCGCCGAACGTCGACGGCCCGAAGCGCTCGATGCGCGCGGCGCTGCGCAACGCCGGGGTCAACGCCGACGAGGTGCACTACCTCAACGCGCACGGCACCTCGACGCCGCTGGGCGACATCAACGAGACCAACGCGATCAAGCTGGCCTTCGGCGACCACGCGCGCCGGATGGTCGTCAACTCGACCAAGTCGATGACCGGCCACCTGCTGGGCGGGGCCGGCGGCATCGAGTCGGTGTTCACCGTGCTCGCGGTGCACCACCAGGTCTCGCCGCCGACCATCAACATCTTCGAGCAGGACCCGGAGTGCGATCTCGACTACTGCGCCAACCAGGCGCGGGAGATGAAGATCGACGTCGCGGTCAAGAACAACTTCGGCTTCGGCGGCACGAACGGCACGCTCGTCTTCCGGCGGGCTTGACTTCACACAGGCCTGACCCGATGCGCAGCGCCGCGCCACCGGTCCGCTACGCCAGCCCGACGGGCGACGCCGCGTGGCGGGCGCTGCAGCGTGGCCTGGCAGGCTGCGCGGGTGCCGCGGCGGCCTTCTGGGTGGCGGGGTGGCTGGGCTGGACCGTGCCGTCGGGCCTTCTCCTGGCCCTGGCTGCAGCGGCGCTGGCTGTCGGGGCCATGGGCGCGACCCTCGGCCCCTCCGGTGTCGACCTGAACTGGGACGGCGCGTGCTGGACCTGCGACGGCATGGCGGGCACTGCCATGATGCACATCGACCTCGGCGATCACGTGCTCGTGCGCTTCCTGCCCGCGTCGCCCGGGGCTGCTGCGCGCTGGCTGGGGCTGTCGCGGCGTGGCTCGCCTGCCGCGTGGCACGCGCTGCGCTGCGCGCTGCTGGACTCCCCCCGTCACCGGGTCGCAGCGGCGGCCGCGGCGCCCTGAATGGCCGATGCCGATGTCGATGCCGTGCTGGTCGAGCGCGTCAGGCTCGGCGACGCGCGCGCCTTCGAGATGCTGGTCGTCAAGTACCAGCGCCGCATCGAGCGGCTGATCGGGCGCATGGTGCGCGACGTCGATCTCGTGCAGGACATCGCCCAGGAGACCTTCATCCGCGCCTACCGCGCGTTGCCCCAGTTCCGAGGCGAGAGCGCTTTCTACACCTGGCTCTACCGGATCGCGGTCAACACGGCGAAGAAGGCCCTGGTGGAACTCCGGCGCGACCCCCTGGTCAGCGAAAACGCTCTCGCGTCCGTTGACGAGGCGGATGAAACTTCCCGTGTCGAAAACGAACTAAGCGACGGCGAGACACCAGAGGCCATTCTTGCCAGCCGGGAGATCGCGGCGGCCGTGAACGCGGCCATCGACGCGCTGTCGGAAGACCTGCGGCAGGCGATCACGCTGCGCGAGATCGAAGGCCTGAGCTACGAAGAGATCGCAGAAGTGATGAACTGCCCCATAGGCACCGTGCGCTCGCGCATCTTCAGGGCGCGCGAGGCCATTGCCGCGCGGCTGCGTCCCCTTCTCGACACTCGTGATGGCCGGCGCTGGTGACGCCGGCTGTCGCAAACCCAGAGCGAATTCATGAACCAGCCCATGCCCAGCCCTGATGCCGACGTGCGCGATGCGCGGCAGCGCCTGTCCGACCTGATGGACGGGCAGGGTTGCCACGAGGACGTCGAGATCGGCATCGCGCTGTGGCGCGACGACACCCGGGCCCGCGAGGACTGGCACGCGTGGCACCTCATCGGCGACGTGATGCGCTCTGACGACCTCGCCTCGGCTCCCGTTCGTGACGAAGCCTTCCTGACCCGGCTGCGCGAGCGCCTGGCCGACGAACCACCGGTGCTGGCACCAGCCCCCCTGGCGACGGCCGGGCAGGGCGCTGACGCCGGGGTGGGTCTAGCCCGGGTCTGGCAGCGGCGCCGGAGCTTCTGGCTCAGCTCGGCGGCGGTCGCGGCGGGCTTCGTCGCCGTGGCCGGCGCGCTGGTGGTCGCCCGCAGCCCGGATGCCGGCAGCGATGGGGGGGCGGTGCTGTCCTCGGCACCACCGGGGCCGGGCGTTGGCGTGCAGCGCGTCGGCGCGGTGCCCGCGTCCTCGGCGATGATGGTGCTGGACGGGCAGGTCGTGCGCGACGCGCAGCTCGACGCTTACCTCAGGGCCCACCGGCAGATGCTGGTCGGCGCGCCCGCGGCCGTGCCCGGCGGCGCCATGCGCAGCGTCGAGACCATCGCGCCCGGTCGCTGACGGATGAGGGGGCTGGCCGTCGGGCGGCGCTGGCTGCCGCTGATCCTGCTGGGCTCGTCGCTGCTGGCCGGCGTCGCCGCGGCCTCGACCGCGACGCCGTCGGATGCGCGCGGCTGGCTCGAGCGCATCCACGCCGCGGCAACGCAACGCAACTACCAGGGCACGATGGTGGTGGCCGCAGGCGGCATGATCTCGAGTTCGAAGGTCGCGCACTACTGCGTCGGTGACCGGACCTACGAGCGCCTGGAGGCGCTGGACGGCCGAATGCAGCGCGTCTACCGCCACAACGACACGGCGCACACGGTGTGGCCGCAGGAACGGCTGGTGGTCGTGGAAAAGCGCGGCATCGCGACGCCCTCGCGGGCGCGCGTCGGCGCAGCCGACCCGCGCGCGCTCGAGCAGTACGACCTGCGCATCGAGGGCATAGAGCGCGTGGCCGGGCGTGAGTCGCAGGTGCTTCTGCTGCGGCCGCGCGACGAGCTGCGCTACGCGCAAAGGTTGTGGGCCGACACGAAGAGCGGTCTGCTGCTGCGCGCCGACGTCATCGGTCCGGGCCGCGCGGTGCTCGAGTCCACGGCGTTCTCCGAGGTCGAGATCGGTGTGAAGGCGCAGCCCGAGAGCGTGCTGCAGCCGGTGCGCCAGGCCGAGGGCTGGCGCGTCAGCAAGCCGCGGCAGGCCGCGACCAGCCTCGATGCCGAGGGCTGGGCGATCGCGCGGGACGTGCCCGGCTTCTCGCTGCTCGGCTGCGTCAAGCGGCCTCTCGAGGTGGCCGGCGTCACCGCAGGCGGCGCCCCCGAGGCCGGCAGCGTGGTGCAGGCGGTCTTCTCCGATGGCCTCGCGCACGTCTCGCTGTTCATCGAACCCTACGCCGCGCGCCGGCACAAGTCGCCGGTGCAGGGCCAGATCGGCGCGACCGGCACGCTGATGCAGCGGCGTGGCGACCACTGGATCACCGCGATGGGCGACGTGCCGCCGGCCACGCTGCGGCTGTTCGTCGACGCGATAGAGCGACGCCCCTGAAGTTCCCGCACCAATGTCCGCCATGGCCACCGGGCCGTGTCGAAAACCTTACCCTAGCACGCGTTGCGATGGAGCCCGACGAATGAGCCTGCCTGCACTGTCGATCCCGAGTCCCTGGCGCGCGCGCATGGCGCTGGCGCTGGCTGCGCTTGTCATGGCCGTGGCACCGCTGGCGCCCCGGCCGGCGCACGCGCAAACGGTCACGCTGCCCGACTTCGCGGACCTCGCCGAGCGCGCCAGCCCCAGCGTGGTGAACATCCGCACCACCGAGCGCGGGCGCAACGGCGCCACGTCGCAGGGGATGGATCCGAACATCGAGGAGTTCTTCCGCCGCTTCGGCATCCCGATGCCCGGCGGCCCCAACCCCCGTGGCGGGCCACGAAACGACGACGAGCAGGTGCAGCGCGGTGTCGGCTCGGGCTTCATCCTGACCTCCGACGGCTTCATCATGACCAACGCGCACGTCATCGACGGGGCCGACGAGGTGATCGTGACGCTGACCGACAAGCGCGAGCTCAAGGCGCGAATCGTCGGCGCCGACCGGCGCACCGACGTCGCGGTGGTCAAGATCGAGGCCACCGGGTTGCCCTCGGTGAAGATCGGCGACGTCAACCGGCTGCGCGTGGGCGAATGGGTGATGGCCATCGGCTCGCCGTTCGGGCTCGACAACACGGTCACCGCGGGCATCGTCAGCGCCAAGCAGCGCGACACCGGCGACTTCCTGCCCTTCATCCAGACCGACGTCGCGATCAACCCCGGCAACTCCGGCGGTCCGCTGCTCAACCTGCGCGGCGAGGTGGTAGGCATCAACTCTCAGATCTACAGCCGCTCGGGCGGTTTCATGGGCATCTCGTTCGCGATCCCGATCGACGAGGCGATGCGCGTGGCCGACCAGCTGCGCAGCAACGGGCGCGTGATCCGTGGCCGCATCGGCGTGCAGATCGCGCCGGTCACCAAGGAGGTGGCGGAGTCGATCGGCCTGGGCAAGCCCGCGGGCGCCCTCGTGCAGAGCGTCGAGAAGGATGGCCCCGCCGACAAGGCCGGCGTCGAGGCCGGCGACATCATCGTCAAGGTCGACGGCAAGGTGGTGGAAAAGTCGGGTGACCTGCCGCGCATCATCGGTGGCACCAGGCCGGGTTCGAAGGTCACGCTGCAGGTGTTCCGGCGTGGCGCCACCCGTGACTTGAGTGTCGCGGTGGCCGAGTTCGAGGCCGAGCGCCCGCTGCGCCGGGCCGAGGCCAACCCGGGGGCGGCACCGGTCGCCAGGAGCGTGCTGGGCCTGACGGTGTCCGACCTCACCGACGCCCAGAGGCGCGAACTGCGCGTGCGCGGCGGCGTGCAGGTCGACGCTGTCGACGGTCCGGCGGCGCGCGCGGGGCTGCGCGAAGGCGACGTGATCCTCTCGGTCGACAACACCGAGGTGACCGACAGCCGCCAGTTCGCTGCCCTGGCCGCGAAGGTCGAGAAGGCGCGAGCGGTCAGCGTGCTGGTGCGCCGCGGCGAGTGGGTGAACTACCTGGTGATCCGCCCCGGCCGCTGACGGCTCCGCCGGCATCGCAAGCCGAGTTTGCGGGCGGGTCTTTCCGGATCATGGAAGCTTGGTTCGGCCTGCGTACAAGTCGCTCTGCTCGCGTTGTCACACCGAAGTGAGCGTGCCGTCACTTCGGTGTGAGTGCAACGAGATTAGATCGCCGGCAGTCTAGAATCGGCGCGCTGGCAGCGAGTTTTGGTGGTGATTCGTACGGCAAGCGCGTGCGCGAGCGGGCTCGGAGCGTTGCCTTGGCGGGCTGTTGAAAATCTGTGGAAAAGTTTTGCTGTTGGCGCCCTGCAACGGCTGGGAATCAAGCAATGGCGCGGCTTTCGGCGAAGCCCTTTTGGCTACAATGAACGCCCAACAAGCAGTTGCCATACGTTTTGTTGGAAGGCGCGTCACCCCTTTGACGTGCCTTTTTTTTAGCTTCGGCGCGACGCGTCGCGCCCCATGCCGCAGCGCGGCGTGAACTGGCGCCCCGGGCTGCTTTGCCGGCCCTGAACTGGCGCCCCCCGGCACGGCCGGACAGACCATGAACCACATCCGCAACTTCTCCATCATCGCCCACATCGACCACGGCAAGAGCACCCTGGCCGATCGCATCATCCAGCGCTGCGGCGGCCTGTCGGATCGCGAGATGGAAGAGCAGGTGCTCGACTCGATGGACATCGAGCGCGAGCGCGGCATCACGATCAAGGCGCAGACCGCCGCGCTGCAGTACACCGCGCGCGACGGCAAGACCTACAACCTCAACCTCATCGACACGCCGGGGCACGTCGACTTCTCCTACGAGGTGAG
>JBILNT010000254.1:0-3782 GCA_044374875.1 Rubrivivax sp. | reverse complement strand
TGCCGGCAGGTCCTCGAACAGGCCGACCGGCGCCTCGCCTTGGTGCTGGGGTTCGCTCATGGTCAAAGATTAGCCAGTTGCATGCCAATTACCAAGATGGCGAGAAAAACTCTCAGGCTCTCAGCCCAGCAGCCGGCGCACCTCGCGCCGCAGGTCGGGCAAGGGCATCGCGCCGTGCGCCAGCACGGCGGCGTGGAAGTCGCGCAGGTCCAGCGCCTGGCCGCGGGCCCGCCGCGCCTGGCGCAGCTCGTCGCGCAGGGCCGTCAGCTCGGCGTCGCCCAGCTTGTAGGCCAGCGCCTGCGCCGGGACGTCGCAGCTGTAGCGCAGCGTTTCGCTGCGGATCTCGGCCTCGGACATGGTGCTGTGCTCGCGCAGGAACTCGCGCGCGCGCTCCAGGCTCCAGCCCAGCGCGTTCATGCCGGTGTCCACCACCAGGCGACAGGTGAGGAAGGCGTCCATCACGCAGCGCCCGTAGCGCTCCTCGGGCGTCTGGTAGCAGCCCAGTTCGCCGGCCAGCGTGGCCGCGTACTCGGCCCAGCCCTCGTTGTAGGCGTTGCAGAAGGCATGGCGGCTCAGCGGGTGCAGCAGCTCGTTCTCCCGCTGCGTGCTCACGTGCAGGTGGTGGCCTGGCACCAGCTCGTGGTAGGTGAGCGCACCGATGTTGAACAGCGAGTTCCTCGTCAGGTGCGAGGCGTTGAACATGAAGCGGCCTTCGTCCTGGCCGGGCCTGGGCGCGTCGTAGTAGCCGAAGGTCATGCTGGCCTGCAGCGCCTCGGGCAGCGGCGCCACGCCGTGGCGGGCGCGTGCGCCGTGGTGGAAGGCCTGCGTGAACACCGCGTCCATGCGGTCGATGTAGCGCCGGAAGACCGCGGCCACGCCGGCCGCGTCGGCGGCGCGGTAGCGCGGGTCGGCCTGCAGCCGCGCCAGGTAGCCCCGTGGGTCGTCGGCCAGGCCCACCTCGGCGCGGATCGCGCGCATCTCGGCCTCGATGACCTGCAGCCGCGCATGGCCCGCGGCGTGCACGGCCTCGGGGCTCAGGTCCAGCGTGGTGTGCAGGCGCACGAGTTCACGGTAGACCTCCGCGCCGCCTTCGTACTGCGACAGGCCCACGCCCTGCGGCGCGGCGGCCTCGTAGGCCGCGTCGAACACCTCGGCGAGCCTGGCGAACGCCGGCTGCAGCTGCGTGTCGATGCGACGCCGCACCTCGGCGCGGAAGGCCGCGGCCAGCGGCCGCGTGGCGTCGCAGAAGCGCTCGTCGGCGACCTGCGCCAGGCCCTTCGAGCGCGCGGCGAAGGCCGCCACCAGGCCGCGGGCGGACGGGATCTGCGGCCCAGGCATGCGCATGCCGCGATCGGCCTGGCCGCGGGTGCGCTCGGTCATCTGGTCGACGAGCCGGGGCAGGTCGGCCAGCAGTGCCAGCTGGCGGTCCAGGTCCCCGGGCTCGGTCAGCGCAGGGCGTTCGATGGCCTCGAACACCATGTTCAGGACCCAGCCGCCGCAGTACGCGCTGGGCAGGAACTGGCCGTAGAAGCCGACGCCGGCCGGGTCGATCACGGTCCAGTACCACTCGCCGGCCATGGCCCGCGTCTGCGCACCGTAGCGCGCCTGCCGCAAGGGCACCGACAGCGCTGGCGGCAGCGCCTCCAGGTCCAGCGCGTCGATGCGTGCGAGCAGGTCACGCGCCGCCGTGGCCGAGGCTTGCGCCGCAGCCTCTCCGAAGTCGGGCAGGCGAGTCAGCCGGCCCTCGAGCTGATGCTCGACGAACGGAGACCGCCGCTGCAACTCCCAGGCATCGGCGAGCAGGCGGCAAGCCACGACGACGGGGTCGGGCCGTGGGGGAGGGGTGTCGGGCATGGGCGTTGCCGGGTGCACTTCGAGCGGGCATCGTAGGCAGCCCCCCGCGCGCCCGGTTCGGCGATCGTCACCTTCGCTTAGGCCGGCGTCACGGACCGGGCGGGGCGCCCCTTCCCCGGGCACCGCCGGCGTCAGCGGCCGGGCCGCCCGACGGTCTGCGCCAGCAGCAGCTGCTCGTCGTCGGACAGGTGCATCGCGCGCCCGAGCGCCTCGCGATCGAACCACGCCCGCACGACGGTCGCGAGGCCTGCGCTGGCGCAGGCGAGGTAGACGTTCTGCGCCATCGCGCCGGCGGCCGCGCAGGCGTAGGCGGTGCGCTGCGACGCCGGCACCAGCCCCATGCGGCCGTGGTCGGCCACGTAGATCAGGTCGAGCGCGGCGTCGTCGACGAAGTCCTGGTAGCCGGTGACGCCGCGCACGTCGCTGGCGACCACGCGCCGCAGCTCGTGCGCGGCCGGCTCGTACCGGTACAGGCCCTGCGGCATCGCCGCGTAGAGCGCCACCTCCTGCGCGTTCATCGCGCTCGGCGCGGTGCGCCCCCCCAGGTCGGGGCGGTTCACGCCGGCGGCGGCCCACAGCAGGTCGGACAGCGTGGCGTCGTCGAGCGGCTCGGGCGAGAAGGCACGCTGCGACTGCCTTCGCGCCAGCGCCTGCATCAGCGGCAGGCCGCCGTCGAGCCGAGGTGGCGGAAGGTGGATGGTCGCGCTGCCGTCGCCTTCGGCCGGCCGCGGCCGGTTCTGCCCGATCAACCCGAGTGCCAGTTTGGTCAGCGTGTTCATCGCAGCCCTCCCATTTCGAAGCCGCAGTATTCGGGCGAGAGTCGGCGCGCGACTTGAGCGCCCGCAAAGGGCGGCGCTGCCCGCCCCCCCGGCGCCGCGAGGCCGATCGGCTACGCTTCGCCCGATGCAAGCCGCCTCCGCCGCCCCCGCCGCCTCTTCCTCGATCGCCCGCGCCGCGGCCTGGATGGCCGGCTGGTTGACGCTGATGGTCGTGATCGCGGTGGCAGGGCGCGAGGCCACGCGCGAGCTCTCGGTGTTCCAGATCATGCTGCTGCGCTCCACGCTGGGCATGGCGATGCTGTGGCCGCTGGTGCGGGCAGCAGGCGGCCTGGCCGCGATGCGCACCGGGCGGCTGCCCCAGCACGCGCTGCGCAACACCGTCCACTACGCCGCGCAGTACGGCTGGTTCGTGGCCCTGACGATGATCCCGCTGGCGCAGGTGGTGGCCATCGAGTTCACGATGCCGATCTGGGCGGCGGCGCTGGCGGTGGCCTTCCTCGGCGAGCGCATGAGCGGCCTCAAGTGGCTCGCCGTGCTGCTCGGGCTGGTGGGCGTGGCGGTGATCGTGCGACCGCGCGCCGGTGAGGTCGACGCCGGGCAGCTGATCGCCCTGGCCTCGGCCCTGGGGTTCGCGGTCTCGGTGGTGCTGGTGAAGTCGCTCACCCGCACCGACGCGGCGGTGGCGATCAGCTTCTGGATGCTGGTGGTGCAGAGCGCGATCGGCCTCGTCCCGGCGCTCCTGGTGTGGGAATGGCCCTCGGCCACCGCCTGGGGCTGGGTGGTGGTCGTGGCCTTCTGCGGCACCTACTCGCACTACTGCTTCGCCCGGGCCATGCAGCATGCCGATGCCACCGTGGTCGTGCCGATGGACTTCCTGCGCGTGCCGCTGACCGCGCTGGTCGGGTGGCTCGCGTATTCGGAGCGGCTGGATCTCTTCACCGCGCTGGGCGTCGGCCTGATCCTGGCCGGCAACGTGCTGAACCTGATCCGCTTGCCGGCCTGGGCCTGGCCGATCCGGCGCAAGGGCTGAGAGCCTGAGAGTTTTTCTCGCCATCTTGGTAATTGGCATGCAACTGGCTAATCTTTGACCATGAGCGAACCCCAGCACCAAGGCGAGGCGCCGGTCGGCCTGTTCGAGGACCTGCCGGC
>JBILNT010000255.1:0-3782 GCA_044374875.1 Rubrivivax sp. | reverse complement strand
GGACGGCGTCGTTGACGTCGGTGCGCGCACCCAGGCTCGTGATCACGAGTGGCACCTTGTACTTCGCGCACATCTCCATGTCGTGCTCGAGCCGGTCGTTGCTCTTGTGCACGATCTGGTTGATGGCGAACGGTGCCGCGGGCTGGTCCGGGTGGTCGCGGTCCCACGCGGCGAGCGTCTCGGTGATCTCGGCGAGCCACTCGTCGAGCTGGGACGCAGGGCGCGCGTTGAGCGCCGGCATCGAGCCGACGACGCCTGCCGTGCACTGGGCGATGACCAGCTTCGGGTTGCTGATGATGAACAGCGGCGCGGCGATGACGGGCAGGCGCAGGCGCGAGAGCAGCGGCGGAACGGACATCAGAAGGCCTCCAGGGCGAGCGCGGTGACGGCGTCGGCGCCCTCGACGATGCTGTCGCGCAGCGACGGCGCCTTGACCAGGATGTGGTCGCCGTAGAAGCGCGCGGTGGCGATCTTGGCGGCCATGAATTCGGGGTCCTCGCCGGCCGCCAGCGCGTCCTCGGCGGCGACCAGCGCGCGCGCCATCTGCCAGCCGGCGATGACGGTGCCTGCCAGCATCAGGTAGGGCACGCTGCCGGCGAACACGTCGTTGGGGTTGGCCTTGCCGCCAGCGACGACGAAGTCGACCACGTCGAGGAAGGCGCGCCGGCCGGCGGCCAGGCGCGCGGCCATCGCGCGGCAGGCGGCACTCGGCCGCGCCGCGAGCTCGCCCTCGGTCGCCTCGATCTGGGCGGCGATCGCGCGGGCCGTGGCGCCGCCGTCGCGCGCCGTCTTGCGGCCCACGAGGTCGTTGGCCTGGATGGCGGTGGTGCCCTCGTAGATGGTCAGGATCTTGGCGTCACGCAGGTACTGCGCCGCGCCGGTCTCCTCGACGAAACCCATGCCGCCGTGGACCTGCACGCCCAGGCTTGCCACGTCCAGGCTCATCTCGGTCGACAGGCCCTTGACCAGCGGCACCATGAATTCGTAGAAGGCCTGGTTCTGCTTGCGCACCGCGGCGTCGGGATGCGCGTGGGCGGCGTCGTAGGCGGCCGCGGCCACCATCGCCATCGCGCGACAGCCCTCGACGTGGGCGCGCATGGTCATCAGCATGCGGCGCACGTCGGGGTGATGGATGATGGGCGCGGCCGCCGCGAGCGAGCCATCGACCGGCCGGCTCTGCACGCGGTCACGGGCGTACTGCACCGCCTTCTGGTAGGCGCGCTCGGCCAGCGCGATGCCCTGCACGCCCACCGCGAAGCGGGCGGCGTTCATCATCACGAACATGTACTCCAGGCCGCGGTTCTCCTGGCCCACCAGGTAGCCCACGGCGCCGCCGTGGTCGCCGTACTGCAGCACGGCGGTGGGGCTGGCCTTGATGCCCAGCTTGTGCTCGATGCTCACGCAGTGCACGTCGTTGCGGGTGCCGTCGGCCAGCACCTTCGGGCAGATGAACAGCGAGATGCCCTTGACGCCCTCGGGCGCGCCGGCCACCCGGGCCAGCACCAGGTGGACGATGTTGTCCGCCATGTCGTGCTCGCCGTAGGTGATGTAGATCTTGGTGCCGAAGATGCGGTAGGTGCCGTCGGGCTGCGGCTCGGCGCGGGTGCGCACCATGCTCAGGTCACTGCCGGCCTGCGGCTCGGTCAGGTTCATCGTTCCCGTCCAGGTGCCGTCGACCATCCGCGGGATGTAGGACGCCTGCTGCTCGGGCGAACCGGCCGTGAGCAGCGCCTCGATGGCGCCGTCGGTCAGCAGCGGGCACAGCGCGAAGCTCAGGTTGGCGCTGTTGACCATCTCGATGCAGGCGGCATGGATGAGCTTGGGCAAGCCCTGCCCGCCGAACTCGGCCGGGTGCGGCACCCCCTGCCAGCCGCCCTCGGCGAACTGGCGGAAGGCATCCTTGAAGCCCGGCGTCGTCGTGACCGTGCCCGCGTGGAACGACGACGGGTGCTTGTCACCTTCCCAGTTCAACGGGGCGACGACACCTTCGTTGAACTTGGCGCACTCCTCGAGCACCGCGGCGGCGGTGTCGAGACCGGCGTCCTCGTGGCCGGGCAACTGTGCAATGGCATCGATGCCGGCCAGCGCCTTCATCACGAAGAGCATGTCCTTGACGGGGGCACGGTAGGTCATGAGGTCTCCGGTTCGGATGGTCTGCTGCGTGTCAGGGGGAATGCGAAAAGGGCGCCACGTCGGGCGCCCTGGGCGAGGCTGCCGCTCAGAGCTTCTCGATGAGCTCCGGCACCGCGGCAAAGAGGTCGGCCTCCAGGCCGTAGTCGGCCACGCTGAAGATCGGCGCCTCGGGGTCCTTGTTGATCGCGACGATCACCTTGGAGTCCTTCATGCCGGCCAGGTGCTGGATCGCGCCACTGATGCCGCAGGCCACGTACAACTGCGGCGCGACGATCTTGCCCGTCTGCCCGACCTGCCAGTCGTTGGGCGCATAGCCCGCGTCCACCGCCGCACGGCTGGCCCCCAGCGCCGCGCCGAGCCTGTCGGCCAGCGGGGTCAGCACCTCGGCGAACTTTTCGCTCGAGCCCAGCGCGCGCCCGCCCGAGACGATGATCTTCGCCGCGGTGAGCTCCGGCCGGTCGAGCTTGGCGATTTCGCTGCCCAGGAAGGCCGAGCGGCCGGCGTCGGCCGCGGATAGGAATTTCAAACGCCCTCACAAGGCCCGGCACGGCTAGCAAGCGCCATGGGCAGGGGGCTGCACGACGCGTAAGCGCCCTTCCGGACGCACCCGGGTGTGAACGCAGCCGGTCGGCGAGCGGCCGCGGGTCGCGATCCTGGCCGCGACCCCGTGCTCGGGCCTGATGCCGGACACGGCGCGCAGCCGCCACCCCGGCTGCGGCGCTTGTGCGCAGCCCATGGCGCGCGCTTCTCAGTCTGCGGCGTGCGTATTCCGGACCATCGTGACCGGTCGGTCCGGCATCGTGACCGCCGAAAACGGGATCGTGACCGGCCGGTCCGGGAACGTGACCGAGCGGACCGAGAAGGCGGTGACGGGTTGCGTATGACCCAACTGCGGGGACGTAGGCTGGCGGCTTTTTGCCGGAGCCTGGATGCCCCCGCCACGGATGGACATACGCATGATCAAGGACGTCTTGAGACTGAAGTTGCACGGCGGTCTGTCGCACGAGGCGATCGGGCGCAGCCTGTCGATCTCGAAGGGAGTGGTCGCGAAGTACGTGTCGCTGGCGGCTGCTGGCGGGCTGGATTGGGCAACGGTGGCCGGGCTGGGCGAAGCCGAACTCGAACGCCGATTGCTGGGTCGAAGCGCCGACGACAGTCGGGTCGTGGAGCCGGACTTCGGCCGGGTCCACGTGGAGCTGCGTCGCAAGGGCGTGACGCTGACGCTGCTCTGGCAGGAGTATCGGGCGACGCACGAGGGCGAGCGGACGTGGGGCCTGACGCAGTTCTGCGAGCACTACAAGCGGTATGCCAAGACGCTGCGGCGTTCGATGCGCCAGCAGCACCGGGCGGGCGAGAAGCTGTTCGTGGACTTCGCGGGGCCGACGCTGGCGTTGGCCGACGGCTCGCGCGGCCAGGTGTTCGTGGCGGCCATGGGCGCTTCGAGCTACACGTTCGCCTGCGTGACGGCGGACCAGACGATGCGCTCGTGGCTCGCGGGAATCCAGCGAACACTGAGGTTCCTGGGCGGCGTGCCGCAGCTGATCGTGCCCGATAACCCGCGCGCGCTGATCGCGCAGCCCGATCGCTACGAGCCGCAGGTGAACGACACGACGCTGGACTTCTGCCGGCACTACGACGTGTCGATGCTG
>JBILNT010000014.1:0-36708 GCA_044374875.1 Rubrivivax sp. | reverse complement strand
TTTCCCCCATGCCCGCCTTGCACCCCAAAACACCCCGTCTCGTCGTTGCAAATCCGCGCCATAGCCCGAGCTATGGCTGTGGTTTGCGCCTAGATACGGGGCGTCTTGGCGCGCCTTTCGGCCACGGTGGAAAAACTCTCAGGCTCTGAGCGGCGGCGCCACAGCTCACCGCCCGGGCTCGCTTCAGGCTGCCATCGACGGCCGCTCGCCCATGCGCTCGCGCCAGCGCAGGAGGTGCGGGTGGCGCTGCTCGTCGGGGCGCACCTTCACCGCGCGGGCGAAGTCCACCGTCACCACGGCGGTGATGTCGGCCACGCTGAAGGCGGCGCCGGCCACGAACTCGTTCGTGGCGAGCTGCTGCTCGAGCGCGTCGAGGAAGTGCCCGATGCGTGCGCGGCCGCGCTCGGCCAGCGCCGGGATCTGCTCGTAGCCCACCGGCCCGGGCAGCGCACGCCCGGCCATCGCCGGCGAGCCGTTGCGCAGCGCCTCGGCCACGGCGATCAGCCCCTCGAACTCGACCCGCCACTGCCAGCTCGCGACCTCGGCCTTCTCGAGCGGCGTGGTGCCCAGCAGCGGCGGCTCGGGGTACGCCGCCTCGGCCCAGGCGATGATGGCGGCGTTGTCGGTCAGCACGCGGCCGTCTTCCAGGCGCAGCGCCGGCACGGTGCACAGCGGGTTGACGGCGCGGAAGGCCTCGCCGAACTGCTCGCCGCTCCGCAGGTCGACCTGCACGGTCGCGTGCGGCACGCCCTTCTCGGCCAGCAGGATGCGAGCGCGGCGCGGGCTCGGCGCGGTGGCACAGTCGTAGAGGGTGATCACGCCTGCCCCTCCAGCTTGTCCTGGGTGCGGGTGGCGAAGTCGCTGGCGTCGTGGCGTTCGCGCAGCTGCTTCGCGGGGTCGCCGTTGACGCGGTTGACCATGCGCCCGCGCTGCACCGCCGGGCGGGCCGCGATCTCGTCGGCCCAGCGGATCACGTTGGTGTACTCGTGCACCGAGAGGAACTCGCCCGCCTCGTAGGTCTGGCCCTTCACGGTGGCGCCGTACCAGGGCCAGGTTGCGATGTCGGCGATGGTGTAGTCGTCGCCGGCCAGGAAACGGCTCTCGCCGAGGCGGCGGTTCAGCACGTCGAGCTGGCGCTTGACCTCCATCGCGAAGCGGTCGATCGCGTACTGGATCTTCATCGGCGCGTAGGCGTAGAAGTGGCCGAAGCCGCCGCCGAGGTAAGGCGCGCTGCCCATCTGCCAGAACAGCCACGACAGACACTCGGCGCGGCCCGCGCCCTGCGGCAGGAAGGCGCCGAACTTCTCGGCCAGGTACAGCAGGATCGCGCCCGACTCGAACACGCGCACCGGCTCGGGGCCGCTGCGGTCCATCAGTGCCGGGATCTTCGAGTTCGGATTGACGTCGACGAAGCCGCTGCCGAACTGCTCGCCCTCGTGGATGCGGATCAGCCAGGCGTCGTACTCGGCCCCGGCGTGGCCCAGCGCGAGCAGTTCCTCCAGCATCACCGTGACCTTCACGCCATTGGGCGTGGCCAGCGAATAGAGCTGCAGCGGGTGGCGCCCGACCGGCAGCGCCTTCTCGTGCGTGGGGCCGGCGATCGGGCGGTTGATGTTCGCGAAACGCCCGCCGTTGGCCTGATCCCAGGTCCAGACGCGCGGCGGGGTGTAGTCGGGGGGCTGGTTGGTGCTCATGACAGGCAGTGTATGCACGCCGCGCCCGGATGGCGCTCGCGCGGCTCAGCGCGTGCGGGCCGCCAGGCCCTGCCTGGCGCGGCCGGCGCGCCACGCTTCGTCGAAGCGCCGCGACGTCACCAGCCTGCAGCCGTTGTCGCTCGGCAGGGCGCGGGCATCGATGCAGGTCCGCCCGACCGCGGGGCCGCGAAGCAGGTCGATCGGCCGGTGGAAGGCCGTCATGGGGCGGGGCGCGACGCCGCCTCCGATGGCGCGGGGTTCGCGACCGGGACCCCGCCAGGGATCGCAGCGGATATCGCGTCGGCGGCGGCTTGCAGCAGCGGCGGCAGCTCGCCAAGCGCCGGTGGCGGTGCGGCAGGCTCTCCGATGCCGCTGGCCAGCGCCAGGGTCAGCGCGTAGTCCTCGTACCAGCGCGACAAGGGGACGAGCTGCCCCGAGGCCATGCCCCGCTGCCAGGCGGCGGCAAACCTCTCGCGCGTGTCGCGGCCCTGGAAGATCGAACGCGACGACGACAAGGCGTCAGGCGTGACGTGGTGGTCGAGGTAGATGGTGAAGCCGCCACGCTTCTCGAAGAAGCCGCCCATCGCCAGCGAGACTTCCGCCCGCCCGATGCCGGCCTCGCGCCAGGCCTCTCGCACCCGGATCTGCGCCGGATCGGTGGGGTTGGAGGCGAACGTCGAGGTGCGCAGCGAGAAGCAGTAGCCGTCGATGCTGGTGCCCCGGTCCTTGCGCAGCAGGTCGCCCGCGCAGCGTGGGCCGCCGAACCACGGCACCGAGAGGTTCGGGTACACGCCCAGGTAGAGCAGCGAGGCGATCCGCGAACCCGCCACCTGGTCGAGGAACAGGTCGAGGCCGGTCGCGCGCGTGCCGGTGCTGATGCGCTCCTGCTTGTGCCGCAGCGTCCAACGGCCGGGGGGCAGCGGAATGCGCATCACGAGGTCGCTGCCGAGCAGGCGCTCGTGCCGCACCTCGATGAAGCCCTCGACCGGCGCGCCCGCCGGCAACGGGGTGGCGACCTGCGCGTGGGCGAGCGGCCCCAGGCACAACGCGGCGCCGAGCAGCGCGACCCGGGTGACGCGGGCAACGCGGTCGCGATCGACGCGGAGCCCGACCGGGGGCATCGTCGGAGACAGGTGAGGCTGCAGCGGCATGGCCGGGCATTGTCGGTCATGGCCGCGCCGAGGCGCCGCGCGGGGTCGCGGCGAGCGCCCGGGCGGCCAGCGCGCCGTTCACCCCCCAGCAGCCTCCGCGCCTCGGCCACGATCGGCGCGCGAACAGCTCCCAACTCGGCATCGAGACCACCGCTGTCCAGCAGGTCGTTGCCGGTCAGACCGACCACGGTATCGTCGCCGGCGGCGCCGAACAGCCTGTCATGGGACAGGCCCGTCTCGATGCGGTCGTCGCCGGTCCCGCCGAGCCGAGAATCATTGCCCGCCAAGCCGCGGATCAGATCGTTGCCTGAGAGTCGTCGAACGTGTCGGCACCCGAGGTGCCCTCGAGCGGGTGGGGGCCGGCCGTGGCGGCATACAGGGCAAGCAGTGCGCCGGGCGCCACGTCGGCCCCTTCCCGTGGCACGGCACCCATGGATGCGGTCGTCATCGCTTCACCTCGACGGTTGGACTCGCTTCCTGGTCTTTGGCGGCAGGAAGGGTTCCCGGTCAACGAGCAGTGCAGGCCGACAGCCTGGCGGGGCCCACGCTGCCGCCGGGCCCGCAGCCGGCCATAGGCAGGCTCAGCGCTCGTGACCGCCGGTCGCCCGCGCCATCGCCTGCAGGTCCTCGTAGGTGGCGCACGCCCCGCCACACAGGATCACGAGGACGTGGGCGGCGCGCTGCAGCACCGGCAGCTCGCGGGCCGTGGCTGCGGCCACGGCGGCGCCGCAGGCCGGCTCGACGATGAGTCGGTGCTCGCGCGCCACGTCGAGGCAGGCCGCCACCGCCGCCCGGTCCGTCACCGTCACCGGGATCACCTCGTGCCGCCGCGTCCACTCGAAGGCGCGCTCGCTGACGCGGCGTGCCCCCAGCGACGTGGCCACGCTGGTGATGGCGTCGAGCGTGACCAGCCGGCCGGCCGTCACGGCGGCGTGCAGGGAGTCGGCGCCGATGGTCTCGGCCGCCACCAGCGGCACGTCGTGCCAGCCGGCCGCGTGCATGCCCTCGAGCACACCGCACATCAGCCCGCCGCCGCCGACCGACAGCACCACCGCCTCGGGACGCGGGCCCTGCGCAGCGGCCTCGGCGATCATCGTCGCGTGCCCTTCCCACAGCAGCGGGTCGTCGAAGGGGTGGATGAACGCGTCGGCCGGCTCGCGGATGGCCAGCAGGTGCTCGTTGGCCTCCATCCAGCTGCTGCCGTGCACCACGACCTCGGCTCCCCAGCGGCGCATCAGCGCCTTGGGCCACTCGAGCGTGGTCTGCGGCACCACCACCTTCACGGGCAGGCCCAGGTGCCGGCCGGCCCACGCCACCGCCAGGCCGGCGTTGCCGCCCGACGACGACAGCAGCCGCCGCGCCCCGCGCGAGGCGTGCACCTCGCAGGCGTGGCCGATGCCGCGCAGCTTGAACGAGCCGCTGGGCTGCAAAGCCTCGAGCTTGAGCCGCACGCGCTGGCCGGGCAGGCTGAATGCATCGGACTCGACGAGGGGGGTGCTCAGGTGGATCGGCATGCGGAAGATGGTATGTCGTCAGCCCGCGCAGGCCAGCACGGCACTTCGCGAGGGGCACGCGCGGCGAAGCCGCCGCTCCCGGCCGATTCGTGACATCCTGCGCCCATGAACGCACTTTCCCTTCACGCAGCCCGCAGCCTGGTTCTGGCGCTCTTCGTCGGCATCGCCGCGACAGCCGTCCACGCCATCGAGGAACCCGCCTTCGAGGTCGAGCGCCGCCTGGCCGACGACATCGAGATCCGCCGCTACGCGCCCTACGTGGTCGCCGAGGTCACCGTGCCAGGCCCGGCCGAGGAGGCCGGCAACCGGGCCTTTCCGATCCTGGCCGGCTACATCTTCGGCAAGAACAAGGGCGAGAGGAGACTGGAGATGACCGCGCCGGTGACGCAGGCCGCCGAGCCGGTGAAGCTGCCGATGACGGCGCCCGTGACGCAGGCGCCGGCGGCAGGCGGCTACGTGGTGCAGTTCGTGTTGCCACGCGCGGTGACGCTGGACGCCGCACCGCAGCCGCTGGACGATCGCGTCAAGCTGCGCCAGGTGCCGGCCACGCGGGTGGCGGCCATCCGCTTCTCGGGCTTCTGGAGCGACGCCAACTACGCCGAGCACCTGACCCGGCTGCAAGGCGCGCTGAAGACGGCGGGGCAGGCTTGGACAGGCGAGCCGGTGTTCTCGCGCTACAACCCGCCGATCACGCCCTGGTTCCTGCGCCGCAACGAGATCTGGCTGGCGCTGCCCGACTGAGCGTCGAGCAGGCCAGGCCGCCGCACCGGCGGCCCGCCTGGGCCGCCAAGGCAACCCGGCGCGATCACTCCGGCTTGATGCCCGCACGCTGGATCACGGCCTTCCAGCTTTCGTGCTCGTCGCGGATCACCTTCGCGAAGACCTCGGGCGTTCCGCCGGCCGGCGCCGCGCCGGAACCCTGCAGCGTGCGCACCATGTCCGGCGAACGAACGATGGCGTCGATTTCGCGGTTGAGCCTTGCAACGACCGCCGGCGGGGTGCCCGCCGGGGCGAACACGCCGAACCAGTTGGTGAACTCCATGCCGGCGATGCCCATCTCGCGGAAGGTGGGCACGTTCGGCAGGCTGGAGGAACGCTCGGCCCCGCTGACGGCCAGCGGCCGCACGCGGCCCTCGCGCACGTACGGCTGGGCGGAGACGATGCTGTCCATCAGGAAGGCGATCTGGCCGGCCACCAGGTCGTTGATGACCAGCCCGGTGCCGCGGTAGGGGATGTGCACGACGAACAGCCCGCCGGCGCGCCACTTGAACATCTCGGCCGCCAGGTGCGGATAGGTGCCGATGCCGCTGGAGCCGAAGTTGTACTTGCCAGGATTCGTCTTCAGCGTCGCGACGAGTTCCTTCACGTCGCGGGCCGGGAAGTCCTTGCCCACCACCAGCACGCTCGGCGCGTTGGCGACGTGCGCCACCGGCGCGAAGTCGCGGAAGGCGTCGTACGGCATGCGCGGATTCAGCGCCGGGCCGATCGAATGGGTGGAACTGGTGGCCATCAGGATCGTGTAGCCGTCGGCGGGTGCCTTGGCCACCATGTCGGCCCCGATCGTGCCGCCGGCGCCCGGCTTGTTGTCCACCACCACCTGCTGCCCCAGCGCCGCGCCGAGCTGCTGCGCAACCACGCGCCCGACGATGTCGGTGGCGCCGCCGGCGGGGAACGGGATGACCATGCGGATCGGCTTGCCCGCGGGCCAGGCCTGCGCATGCGCTGCACCCGGCAGGCTCAGCGTGGCGGCGGTGGCAGCAGCAAGGCAAAGAATGGCGCGGCGGGTACGAGCGCGTGCAGGCATGGCGTGAAGGTTGGCAAGGAGTGACACGACGCGGAAGCATAGCGATGACGACCGCTTGCAGCCCGGCGGGTTGCAGGGTGGCTTGCGAGAACGCTCAGGCCGTCTCGGGCAGACCGCCGCCCCCTCATGCCAGGAGCCCCCGTCATGCCCGAAGACGATCACCAGGGCCGCGAACCACCCGTGCAGCAGGGCGCAAGCGGCCGCCACCGCATGGTGATCGTGGGCGGGGGCGCCGGCGGGCTGGAGTTGGCGACGCGGCTGGGCAACACGCTCGGCCGAAAGCGCCTGAGCGCCTGGCCCACGTCGCCCTGATCGAGAAGGCGCGCGCGTGACCGCGGTGAATCCGCAAGGCGTTCAGCTCGCCAGCGGCGAGCGCGTCCCTGCCGGACTCGTCGTCTGGGCGGCCGCCGTGCGCGCGCCCGACTTCCGGGGAAATCCCGCCGGGCCCGGGACCAACCGCCTCAAACCGCTGGTCGTCATGCCGACGCTGCAGACGGCGCGCGACCCCGACATCCTCACCATCGGGGACTGCGCCGCACATCCTCCGTCAGGCCAAGGCGGGACGCGCTTGCGGCATCCGCAGTAACCCTCGATTGACACCGGCGCACCCCGCTTCGAGAATGTGAAAGCGCTTTCAGTACGCTTTCTGCATGACCCCCCATGGAGTCCAGGACTTGAACCCACCCGTGCAACGACCAGGCTGGACGCTGGTGTGGGCCGACGAGTTCGAGGGCGACGCCGTGGACCGCACGAAGTGGGACTTCGATCTCGGCAACGGCTTCTACGACTACCGCAACCACGCCTGGGTGCCCGGCTGGGGAAACGAAGAGCTCCAGTACTACACCCACGAGCCGGAGAACGTCGTCGTGGCCGACAGCTGCCTGTTCATACGCGCCGTCAAGGCGCCGATGCATGGCTGCGGCTACACCTCGGCACGGCTGAAGACGAGGAAGCGCGACGGCTCGGTGCTGTTCGCCAAGCTCTACGGCCGCATCGAGTTCCGTGCCCGGGCGAACTGGGGCAAGGGCCTGTGGCCGGCCCTGTGGATGCTGCCGGTGGACGACCGCTACGGCGGCTGGGCTGCCAGTGGCGAGATCGACCTGATGGAGATCGTCGGCGACAAGCCACACGAGGTGTTGAACTCGATCCATTTCGGCTCGACCTACCCCCACCGCTCGCTGGTCACGACCACGCACGCGCTGCCCGGCGGCAGCCTGGTCTCGGACTGGCACACCTATGCCGTGGAGTGGGAACCCGGCGAGATCCGCTTCTTCGTCGACGACGTGCAGACCTGCACCTACCGCCACTGGTGGAGCTGCAGCCGCCGGGTCGAGGGCCAGGGTGTGGAAGCCGCCAGCGAGGCCGAGCTGAACCCCTGGCCGGCGCCATTCGACCAGCCCTTCTACCTGCTGATGAACGTCGCGGTCGGTGGCAACCTGCCGGGCATGCCGAACGAGCAGACGAAGTTCCCGGCCGAGCTGGTGGTGGACTACGTCAGGGTCTGGGACAAGGTTGGTGGCTACGGACCGGCCCCTGCCCGCGGGAGCGGCATCATGCCCTGGGAGCCGGGGCACGTCGCCGAGCGGCGCCTCTGACGACGGGGCACGCACACCCTCGCGCCTGACACCCTGCGGCGCCTTGCAGCGCACCTTGGCGCCAGGAGACACACGATGAAGGACGACCCCCCTTCCGCAAAGGCCACGATGCAGTCCTTCGTCGACACCGGGGCCTGAGCGCACACCACGGAAAGCGAGGCACCCGATGACCATCACCCCCGCCACCGCGGCCCACAAGGTGCCGTTGCGTCACAAGGTCGCGTTCGGGCTGGGCATGCTGGCCAACCAGATGTTCCCGGCGGCGCTGGGCATCTTCATGGTGGTGCTCGTGCAGGACATGGGCTTCCCGGGCTGGATGTGGGGCGTCCTGTTCTTCCTGCCTCGGGTCTTCGATTCACTCACCGACCCGATCATGGGGTTCATCTCGGACAACACGCGCTCGCGCTGGGGCCGCAGGCACCACTACGTCTTCCTCGGCGCCATCGTGATGGGCATCTCCTTCGTCGCGATGTGGCAGATGCACCGCGGCGACGGGGTGACCTACAACTTCGTCTACTTCCTGTGCTGGTCGCTCGTGTTCTACACGGGCCTGACGCTGTTCAGCATCCCGTACGTGGCCATCGGCTACGAGATGAGCGACGACTTCCACGAGCGCACGAGCATCATGGCCGTGGCGCAGTGGGTCGGCCAGTGGGCGTGGGTGATCGCCCCGTGGTTCTGGGTCGTGATGTACGACCCGGCCTGGTTCGAGAACGCCGACACCGCCACGCGCACGCTGTCGGTGTGGGTGGGCGTGGCCTGCATGCTGCTGGCCATGGTGCCTGCCCTGTTCATCCCCAGTCGCTCCAGCAAGGACGACACCCATCTGATCCCGCTGACCTGGGCGAACCTCGGCGGCGGGATGAAGGAGATCCTGAACGGCTTCCAGGAGGCCTTCGGCTCGGCGCCCTTCCGCAAGCTGTGCTTCGCCACCTTCCTGATCTTCAACGCCTTCAACACGGTGGCGGCGTTCTCGTTCTTCATCGTCGTCTACCACCTGTTCGCGGGCGATACCGCGGCTGCCGGGATCTGGCCCACGCTGTTCGGCAGCGTCGGCGCGCTGATCACCACCTTCGCGGTGATCCCCTCGGTGGCGTGGATGTCCAGGCGCATGGGCAAGAAGAACGCCTTCATGCTGTCGCAGGGCATCTCGATCATCGGCTATGTCCTGCTGTGGTTCCTGATGGTGCCGGGCAAGCCCTGGATGTTCATGTTCGCGCTGCCGTTCTTCTCGTTCGGCATCGGGGGCCTGTTCACGCTGATGATGTCGATGACCGCCGACGTCTGCGACCTCGACGAACTGGCCACCGGCAAGCGCCGCGAGGGCATCTTCGGTGCCATCTACTGGTGGATGGTGAAGTTCGGCTTCGCGATCGCCGGGCTGCTCAGCGGCGCGATCATGTCCTTCGTCGCCTTCACGCCGGGCGCGGCCGCGCAACCGCAGGGGGCGGTCGACGGCCTGCGCCTCTTCTACTCGGGCATCCCCATGCTGGGCACCCTGCTGGCGATGTGGATCATGCGCGACTACGACCTCGACGAGACGCGCGCCAACGAGGTCCACGCCGAGCTCGAACGGCGCAGAAGGGTCGCCGGCGCGGTGTCGTCGCGGGGCTCGGGAGCGCGTCCCTGGCTGGTCGAGCACGGCCTGCTGCTGCCGGGCGTGGAGGCTTCACCGCTGAAGGCCGAGTCGGGCGAAAGGATCCGCACGCTGTACGCCGAGCAGCTCCAGCGCGGATTGCATGGCCTGTGCTTCAGCGCCTACCTGCCCGACCAGCGGGCCGGCGACGTGCTGTCCGAGGCACAGGTGCGCCGGCGCATCGGGCTGATCGCACCGCACACCCGCTGGGTGCGTTCCTTCGCCTGCACCGAAGGCCACGAGATGATTCCCCGCGTGGCCCGCGAGCGCGGCCTGAAGACGATGGCAGGTGCCTGGATCGGCCCCGACCAGGCGCGCAACGAGCGCGAGGTCGAGGCGCTGATCGCGCTGGCGCGGCAGGGCATGGTGGACGTGGCAGTGGTCGGCAACGAGGTGCTGCTGCGCGGCGACCTGACCGAGAGCGAGCTGCTGGCGCTCGTCGCGCGCGTGAGGACCGCGGTGCCCTCGGACGTGCCGGTGGGCTGCGTCGACGCCTACTTCCAGTTCCTCGAGCGGCCAGCGCTCGTCGCCGCGTGCGACGTGCTGCTGGCCAACTGCTATCCGTTCTGGGAAGGCGCCGACGTCGACGTCGCCGCGCAGTACCTGCGCCGGATGCAGGCCCTGGTGAAGGCTGCCGGTGGCGACAAGCCCGTGATCGTCACCGAGACGGGCTGGCCCTGGAAGGGCGAGGCCGTGGCGGGGGCCGTGCCCGGCGCTGACCACGCAATGCGCTACTTCGTCGACGTCCAGCAGTGGGCCGGGCGCGAAGGGGTCCGGCTGTTCTGGTTCTCGTCCTTCGACGAACCGTGGAAGCTGGCCCAGGAAGGCGAAGTCGGCACGCAGTGGGGGCTGTGGGACCAGGACGAGCGGCTCAAGGGCGACACCGCGGGCGGCTGAGACAGGGGCGGGATCGCCCCGCCCCCGGGGCCGCGGCGGATCGGCGGTTCAGCCGCGTCGTGCCGCTTCCACGAAGGCCTCGACGGCGCGCACGCCGGCGGGGTCGAACGCCAGGTCCGGCAGGTCGTGCCATCCGTCGTCGCGCTGCACACGCAACGCCGTGCGCGGGCCGATCCGCACTCGCCAGGGCACGCGCCGGAAGGTGAATGCAAGTGCGCCATCCACGGGCACCTCGGCCGGGTCCAGCAGCAGGGGGCAGAAGTGGATGCGCCCACCCCGAACCCGCACCCCGAGCTCGCCCCAGCGCGTGAGGATCTCCTCCTTGACCTGACCCGTCATCCCGGGCTGCTGCGCCCCGCCTTCGCCCGCGGTGTGGCTGTACGGGTCCGCCGGGAAGGCACCGTACTCGGCCACGCTCTTGCGGTAGCCGATGCCATCGCGCACGCGGCGGTAGTGCGCGGCCAGCGCGACCCACTCGGGCTCGCCGGCGTCGAAGGCCTCGAACGCGCTCTCCTGCGCGGCCAGCAGCAGCTTGGCCACCATGTGCCAGTAGATGCAGCCCAGGCCCTCGTAGGCGAACATCGTGCCCGAACGCCCGGTGAAGGCGTGGTGGCCCAGCAGCCGCTCGTAGGCCTCGACCAGCGGTGCGGTGTCGACGCCGAGCGGCGCCCCGCGGGCCAGCGCCTCCTCCAGCGCGCGCCGGTTCGCCAGCGCGGGCGCGAAGCGCACCGTGCCATCCGCCTGCGCCTGCAGCAAATCGGTGCGCCGCTGCGCCAGCGCGGCCTGCGCCGCCGGCAGCGACAGCGCTGCGGCGTCGAGCCGGTTGCGCTCGAGAAAGCCCGGCAGCGACCGGTCGGGATAGAGCATGAAACTGCGACGCACGGGGTCGTGAAGCGGGCTCGCGAACATCGCGTCGAGCAACGCGACGCGCGCGCGCGCATCGAGCAGGCCGCTGGAAAGCAGCGCCACCTGGCCCTCGAGCATCGGGTAGAGCGTGTCGACCTCGATGCCGCCCTGGGTGAACCGCAGCAGGTTGTAGGCGTGGAACAGTCCGTCGTCGCGGCGCTGGGCGGCCAGCGTCGCGTCGACCAGTGGCAGCAGCGCCAGCGCCGTGGCGGCAAGCAGGCCGGCAGGCGCATCGACCAGCTCGCGCCCGGCGTCCCCCCGGTACGCGCTGGCGCGCCAGGCGTCGAGCAGCGCGCCGGCGGCATCCAGGTAGCGGCGTCGCGCCGTCGCGTCGTGCACGGCCGGGGCCGGCGTGCCTCGCGCCAGCGCACGCAGCCCCTCGAGCGCCTGCACCAACGAGGCCGGCGCGACGAAGGCTGCCCCTGTGCAGGGCAGCGTGGCGACGAAGTGCAGGAAGCGGCGCAGGTGCGCCAGCGTCACCACCGACAGGCCGTTGCCGACCAGTGCGTTGTTGGCGTCGTTCCACTCCGGCCGCTGCGTGTTCAGCCACAGCCCGCCGCCCGGCACCAGGGTACCGGCCTTGGCGAGGACGATGACCGCCAGCTTCTCGCCAAGCGACGCCAGCACGGGCAGGCCATCGTCGTCGCACACCAGCAGGCCGTCGCTGCCCAGCGCCGCGGCACGGGCCTTCGCCGCGGCGTGCGCCGCGTCGTCGAGGGCGATCGTGTGCTTCGGGTCGGCGACCTGCTCGCGGTAGGGGCGGATGCGGTAGGGCACGTCGGCGAAGCTGAACAGCGGCCGGCCCCACCACGCCGGCAGCAGCGCCGGATCGTGCGCATGCGCGGCCTCGAGCAGCCGCAGCAGGTAGACGACCTGGTGGTCGCCCCAGTACCCGATGTGGCTCCACGGGTCGTCGGGATCGATCACTTCCCAGTCGACGCCGTCGCTGCCGATGCGGTAGGGGTTGTGGCCGTCCACCGTCATCGCGCCGAGGAAGGTCGCGATCATCGAGGGCAGCCACTGCGGGTGGCTGGCCGCAAGCGCCTCCCAGTTCTGGAAGATGTCGCGCCAGTTGCCTTCGTGGTGCAGCACGCGCCGGCCTTCGGCGTCGCGAACGCGGATCGAGAATCGGTTCCAGGGCCGGCTCGGGTCACCGTGGCGGCGGCTGAAGGTCAGCGGCAGGTAGCTCAGCAGCAGCCGCTCGCCCTGGGCGCCCGCAGCCTCGCGGGCGGCTGCGATGGCGTGGTCGCGCTCGATCGTTTCGGCAGCGGCAGCCAGCGCGGGCTCGAGCCGCGCGGCCAGCGCCCGGTGCCGCTTGCGCAGCGACGCGAGCAGATCGTCGCGCTGCATGCGCGTGCCGTCGACGAAGACGCCGCCGCGCATCACGTTGAAGAGCACGTTGGCACGGTGATGCGCCGCCGCCATCGCGTCGGCCGAGTGCTGGTGTGCATCGGCCTGGGCCAAGAGCGCGTCGAGCCCGGCGGTGTTGGCGGCCACCTGGGCGGCGATCTCTGCGGCCGTGCCGCCGCCTTGCCGCAGCCGCTCGGCCAGGGCATGCGCGCCGACCTGCGACAGCGGCCCGTCGAAGACCTGGTGCCACTGCAGCCCGCGCGCATCGACCTCGGCATCGAAGGCGACGAGAAACGCCCCCTTGCGCCCGCGGGTCAGCGCTTCCGGCTCGACCCGACCGTCACGGCAGAAACGCTCGACCTGACGGTCGGAAAGCAGCGTCGTCGTGGCACCCGCCTCGGCCTCGTCGTCGCCGCAGCGCGTGGGCCCCTGCCGCCAGGCGGCCAGGGCCTCGAACGACTCCGCGGGCTCCGCGCGGTCGGAGATCCGCGTGTAGAGGGTGAACAACCCCAGCCTGCCATCGACGTGGGCCTCGTTCCACTTGTAGGCGTCGACCAGGCTGCTCATCGTCGCCGCGTGAAGCACGCTCACGCCAGGTGGCACGAGGTCGAGCACCCCGTCGAGCACCTGCACGGAGCGCATCGTGTCGCCGAGCGCGTGCAGGCGCGCGCGCCGCACCAGCCCAAGCCCCGCGGCCGAGGACCACTCCTGCTCGAACATCAGCGCGCCGCAGGGGCTGGACTCGCGCAGCCGCAGGCGCGTGCCCGAGAGGTTCTTCCACACCGAGCGCTCGCCGCCTTGCGAGGCCTGCAGGAGACGGGGCGCGAACGGCAGCCACAGGCGCGCGGCGCCGTCGCGCCCGAGGATGCGGATGTACGTGCGCGGTCCGGTGTGTTCCCAGCGGCGGTGGATGCGGTCGACCGTTTCGTAGGGGAAGAACGAGCCCTCGGCGTCACGGCGGCCTGCCGCCAGCGAACCGGCCGTCGACACGAAGGCCCAGACGTCGCTGTCGCTGGCCAGCGCGACGAAGAACGGCGGCAGCGCGTCGCTGTGGTCGATGCGGTACCAGGCCTGCCCTTCGTCGTCGACGAAGCGGCCGGTGGGGTCTGCGAAGCTCATGCTGCGGTGACGACGAAAGTCGAGAGAGAGTGCGGCGGCAGGTCCACGGGCCACGCGGCCCCGTCCACGACGAGGCGCATCGCCACGCCGTGCCCGTGCCGGTTGGAGGCGACGACGCTCACCGTGCCGTCGGCGGCGGCGAAGGCGGTGGCCTCGATCTCGGCACGCGACGACGCGCACGGCACGCGCCGGGCGCCGGGGCGCACGAAGCGGGAGAAGTGTCCGAGCACCCAGTGGGCGCTCTGGTGCATCAGCGTGCCGCTGGCACGGTCGGCCATGATCGGCGCGCTGCAGAAGTTGCCGACGTGGTTCGGCCCGCCCCCTTCGTCGAGCAGCAGGTTCCAGTCGATCCAGCCCACGGTCCAGCGGTTGAGGTCGTTGACGATCGAGCGCGCATAGCGCTCGCCCACCTCCCAGGAACCGAGGTGCGGGCCGCCCTCCTGGCAGCCTTCGGTGAACAGCAGCGCCTTGTCGGGCCAGGCGTCGTGCACCAGTTGCACGTGGTCGAAGTGGTCATGCCCGTACCAGTGGAAGCCGGTGCCCCAGACGTACTTCGCGGCCTCGGGGTCGCGGTAGACGACGCTGGCGCGCTCGACCATCAGGTCGCGGTTGTGGTCCCAGATCACGATCTTCACGTGGCCGAGGCCGGCCTCGTGCAGCGCCGGGCCGAGGTGGTCGCGCACGAAGTCGCGCTCGTCCTCGGCGCTGTACAGGCACGAGTCCCAGCGCTGGCGCGCCATCGGCTCGTTCTGGACAGACACGGCCCACACCGGCACGCCCTCGGCCTCGTAGGCGCGGATGAAGCGCACGAAGCAGCGTGCCCACGCCGCGCGGCACTCGGGCCGCAGCTGGCCGCCGTGGTTCATCTCACCGTTGGTCTTCATCCAGGCCGGCGGGCTCCAGGGCGAGACCAGCAGCTTGATCGGCCGCCCGGCGACGCGCAGCGCCTCGCGGATGAAGGGCAGCAGCGACCGGCGGTCGCGCTCGATGCTGAAGCCCTCGAGCGCGAAGTCGCCGGGCTGCTCGACGTGCGCGTAGTTGCCCAGCGCGAAGTCGCACGAGTTCATGTGCACGCGCCCGAGCGTGTAGCCGTGGCCGCGCACCGGGTCGAAGCAGTCGACGAGGAACTGCGCGCGCGCCTCGGCCGGCAGCGCCTGCCAGGTCACGGCGGCGGCCTCGGTGAATGCGCCGCCGAAGCCCTCGATGGTCTGGAAGCGACGGCTCGTGTCGACCCACAGCGCCGGCGCCGACCCCGGCAGGCCGGATATCGCCTGCGATGCCTCTGCGGGCACGAGCCGGGGCTGCTCCGCCAGTCGCGCGCCGCCGTCGCGGGCGGAGAGGAACCAGCGCGCCGTCACCGCGTCACCGCACCCAGCGGATACCGTCCAGCAGGATGGGCGGCAGGCCGGTGGTGCCCCCCGGCTTGCCGTTGTCGGCGAAGATGTCCGAGATCACGAACTTGTCGAACACCACGTCGAGTTCGAGCTTCGGGTTCGCAGCGACGAAAGCCGACACCGGGATCGTGACCTGGCACCACTGGTTGGTGTTGCACCAGCCGTACTGCCCGTTTTGCAGCACCACCGCTGCGGTCTGCCCGTCGCGGTCGTCGTCGTCGCTGCTGATGCCCACGCGCAGGCGGCCGGGGTAGCCATCGGTCTTGACCCAGAACTGCAGCGAGCCGTCGGCGAACTGCGCGAGGTTGGTCGTCGTGCGGGGCGCCACGTCGCCCGCGGTGGACGGCGAGCTGAACAGGAAGCCCCAGCCCCACGGGCGCGGCACCGGCTGCACGCGCAGGCTCTGCGTGCCCTCGGCCGCGTCGGCGACGAAGCCGCTCACCGCGGTGTTGCCGTCGAAGGCGTCGGTGCGCAGGCCCGGCGCCACCGCGTCGCCGAACAGCTCGAAGGTCGCGTCGGTCACCTCGGGGGTCGCCGTCGGCGGCACCCACTTCTGGGGCACGTTGTCGCTGGCGGGCAGCGCCTCGCAACCGGCCGTGAAGCCGGCCGGGCAGGGAGCGCCGCCGTGCAGCACGTAGCGAGCCTGGCGATTCTTGTTGAACAGGCCCCAGCCGTCGTCGCCCTGCTTCCACTGCTCGTCGAAGGCCTGGAAGAAGAAGATCGCCTCCGGCCCCGTGCCCGAGCGGCCCTCGGCCACCCAGTCCTGCAGCCGGTCGAAGTACATCTTCTGGTTGACCCGGCCGGCGCGCAGCGGCAGCGTCGGCCCGCCCGGGGTGTCCACGGCAGTCCAGCCGGTCTCGCCGACGATCATCGGCAGCCCTCCGGGCACGGCGAAGTCGATGTGCGCCTTGGCCTTCTGGAACTGTGCCTTGGCCTCCGCGATGGCGGCATCCATCATCGCGTCGGCGCGCTGGTCCTCGGGCACGGCCTTCTGGCGCCAGTCCCACAGGGTGCTGTCGTAGAAGGTGTCGAGCAGCGGGTAGGTGTGCACCGCGGCGAAGTCCACGACGTTCAGGATGACCGCGGGCGCATCGGCCCAGAACGCCCAGTTGTCGTCGGTGGTCACCGGTTGCGGGACACGCTCGCGCACGTGGCTGATGTAGCGCCCCATGGTGGCCGGCGGAACCGCCACCGTCGACCAGTACACCATCGTCTCGTTGCCCACGCTCACGGCCTTGACGATGTCGCTGTAGAGATTGGCCAGGCGGATGGTCTCGGCGAGCTCGGCCTGGTTGTCGGCCTCGACGCCGCTGCCGGCCGCGGGGTTGTTCACGTAGGCCCCGAGCATCACCTTCAGGTCGAGGCCCTTGTCGCGGATCGTGCCGAGCACCTTCTCGCCGAAGGCACGGCTGCTGAACAGGCGGATCATCCCGATGCCTGCCGCCTCGATCAGGCGCAGATCCTGCTCGATCTCGGCCAGGGTGATGACCTCCGCGCCGAGCTCGCCCGGGTTGGTGGCCTCGCGATAGGGCGAGTAGTTGACGGCCACGCGGGTGGTGAAGTCGGCCGGCAACGCCCGCTTGTCGAGGGCGGAAACCGGCTGCGGCAGCGTGCCGCCGCCGCCGCAGGCGGCCAGCGTGAGGGCGAGCGCCGCGGCGAACACCCGTCGGCGCGCTTCATCGAACCAGTTGCACATCACGGTGAACCTCGCCATCAGAAGTTGTAGACCGCGCCCAGCGTGATCCAGTTGCCCTGGTCGGTGACGCGCGAATCGATGTTGGAGAAGGCGCTGTGCGCGGGCATCGACAACGGCGCCAGGCCTTTGCGTGCGTAGTGGACGGCATTGAGCGAGCCATTGAGCCGCAGGCCGTTGCGGAAGTCATAGCTCGTGCCAACGCTGCCGAACCAGGCCGAGTTGCTCTGGCCGCGCTCGCTGGGGTTGCCGGTGCGCGCCTTGCCCAGGTGGGCCACGCCGACGTGGCTGGTCCACGGGCCGTCGGAACGGCGCACGCCGAACATCACGTCCGTGCTGCGGGCGCCATAGCCGGGGTTGGGCACGCCGTTGGCGTCGTAGCCACCCCAGTCGACGTTCCACATCGCGTTCCACTGGTTGCCGCCGGTGTTGATCGCGTAGGCCCCGCTCCAGCGGTTGAAGCGGATGCCGCCCGAGACCTCGTACCGCGGGTTGAGCCGGTACTTGCCCAGCAGCAGGACCACGCTCTGGCTCGACTCGCCCAGGCGCGGGGCGTCCGAGGCGAAGGGCGTCAGCGAGGTGAACGGCCCCTTGGTGAACGCGGTCGGGCGGCCGTTGCGGCTGTCCTGGATCATCAGGTCCAGGCGCAGGTCGCCGCGCCCGTAGTGCACCCACCACTCCAGCAGGCGCGGCTCGTGGATCTCGAAGTCGGTGTTGCCCTGGTCCCAGGTCATCTCCAGGACGACATCGCCTTCGAGCACGTCGAGCACCCGCGACGTGTAGCGCAGCGCCTTGGTCGCCAGGCCGTAGCCGGCGCCGCTGTCGCTGAAGATCGGCGACATGCCGATGTCGGTGGCGTAAGGGAAGTCGGCGAAGCCCCAGGTCCGCAGCACGAAGGCGCCGACCTGCACGGCGCCGTGGTCCTCGTGCTTGACGGTGACGCTGCGGTCGTAGACCGAGCCGGGGAAGTCGATCGCGCCGTCGCGCCAGCGCTGGCTGAGCGTGCCGGTCAGCTTGAACCCGCGCCCGAGGTCGAAGTTCGCGTTCAGGTAGGGCTGGAACTGCCAGCCGTGCACGAACTCGCGGCCGTAGGCCTTGCCGAGGACCAGGTCGTCGGCCCACAGGCGATGACGGTCCTCGTTCGGGCGCAGCTGGCAGTTCTCGCAGACGTTGCTCGTCCAGCCGATCTCGGCCTTGGCGAAGCCCGTCACGCTGAGGGGCCCGAACGACAGCTTGGGCACCTGCGCCAGCGCCGCGCCACACAGCGCCGCACCGACGACGACGGTGACCAGCCCGCGAGCGAGCCGCCCCGTGCGGGAACGTCGCAGGGCCGGTGCCGAGCGCACGGCGCTCGCGGGACGGGACAGGATCGGCGGCATGGCGGACATCTTCCGGAGTGGAGGTGTGAAAGCGCTTTCACAGGATACGGTTCCCTTGCGGCGGCGTCAACGAACCGAGCGCTCGGGTTTTCCCTCGCGAAGCCCAGGCGCTTCCGGGTAAACGCGAGTTGGCGTGAAAGCGCTTTCACACACAATCGCCCCATTCATTCCCCGCGAGGTCGACGATGACGCTCCTGCCCGTTCGCGCCCTGGCCGTCGTGCACGTTCTGGCCGCGATGCTCATCGCGATGCCCGCCTTCGCTCAGGCAGTGCGTGCCGGCGAAGGCGCCTATTCCCTGGGGCCCAAGGGCCGGGACAAGGGCCTGCCGGCGGCGCCCTTGCGCACCAAGGCGATGCTCGAGCGCGCCGCGCCGACCAACCAGTGGTACTCGACGCTGATCTTCGACGGCACCCCGGCGCCGATCTACGTGCAGCCGCTGACGGTGCGCACGACGGCCGACGGCTTCGAGATGGCGCTGCCCCGCAAGGTGGTGACGACGACCGAGCGCCGCGACACCGAGGTCGCCTACCCGCATGCCGATGCGCTGCTGTTCGCGCCGGTCGACTTCAAGCCGGGCCGCGCCAGGCTGGCCGGGGCCGGGGACTGGTCGATCGACATCTCGATGGCCCGAGAGGCCGACGAGCTGCGCGTCGCGGTGACGCGCGGCAGCCCCTACGTCTTCATGCGCCTGTCGCGCGGCGACCTTGCCGTGCGCCTGCCCGCCGAGGGCCGACGCCTGGACGCCGGCACCGACCCCCGCGTGCTGGCCCTGCGCGTGCAGGACCGCAACTACGCCCTGTTCGCGCCGACCGGTGGTCGCTGGGAGGCCGCCTCGCCGCGCGAGTGGATCGTGCGGCTGCCGGCGGACCGGCGCTACGTGTCCGCTGCCGCACTGCCCGACGACCGTCCGGAATCGCTGGCGTTGCTGACGCGGCACGCCTGGGCCTTCATCGAGGACACGCGCGTCGAGTGGCGCTACGACATGCCCGGCAGCCGCGTCGAGACCACCTTCTCGGCAACCACGCGCGTCATGGAGGGCCCCGACAACGGCCCCCTGCTGGGCCTGTACCCGCACCACTGGTTCGAGAACGCCTCGGTGGCCGGCCGCCTGGGCCCGGCCTACGAGACCGTGCGCGGCAAGCTGCACCTGCTCGCCGCGCCGCGCTTCTCCACCTCGTATCCCTACGTCGGCTTCGTGCCGTTCTGGCCTCGCGTGACCGACTCGCCGCGCCTTGCCGAGCTCGCCGACGCGATGAAGAGCGACCAGCGCAACGCCCGCCGCCTGATGCTGCCGGAAGGCCGCAGCGCCTACTGGCAGGGCAAGGGGCTGCAGCGCATCATGAAGTTGCTCGACGTCGTCGAGCAACAGGGCGACACCGAAGGCCGCGACCGCCTGCTCGCGCTGATGCAAAAGCGCATGGAGGAGTGGTTCAAGGGTGACGACGACGATCGCTACTTCTTCCTCGACCGCTCGCTCGGCGCCGTGGCCAGCTACCCCGACGACTTCTTCGCCATCGCCGAGATCAACGACCACCACTTCTGGTACGGCTACTGGATCCGCACCGCCGCCGAGATCGCGCTGCGCGACCCCGCCTGGGCGTCTCGCGAGCGCTGGGGCGCGATGGTCGAGCTGCTGATCGCCGACATCGCCACTGCCGAGCGAGGCCGCGCCGACTTCCCTTTCCTGCGCAACTTCGACCCCTACGAAGGCCACTCCTGGGCCAACGGCCTCGGCGGCACGGGCCCGTACGGCCAGTTCGGCAACAACCAGGAGTCCTCGTCGGAGGCGATCAACGCCTGGGTCGGGCTGATCCTCTGGGGCGAGGTGACCGGCAACCGGGCACTGCGCGACCTCGGCGCCTACCTCTACGCCACCGAGGCACAGGCCATCAGGCACTACTGGTTCGACGTGCACGGGCTGGTGCTGGCACCCGAGTACCGCAACGTCGACGTCGCTCAGCTGTTCGGCGGCAAGTACATCCACAACACCTGGTGGACCGACGACCCGCGCCAGATCACCGGCATCAACCTGTTGCCGGTGACGACCGCCTCCACCTACCTCGCCGCCCACCCCGACTACACCCGCAGGAACCTCGGCGCGCTCAAGGAAGAGCAGGCGATCTGGGCAGCGCGCGGCAAGAAGGTCGACCCGCCCGACATCTGGCAGGATGTCTTCGCGAAATACCACGCGCTGGCCGACCCGGCCGCCGCGCTGGCGGGGTGGAACCGCTGGGGCGCGGTCGAGCTCGGCGAGACACGCTCGCACACGCTGCACTTCCTGCTCAGCCTGAACGCGAAGGGCACGCCAGACCTCGCCGTCACGGCCGACACGCCGCTGTACTCGGTCTTCCGGCGGGCCGACGGACGACGCACCTACCTGGCCTACAACGCCACGGGCTCGCCCATCACGGTGCGCTTCAGCGACGGCAAGACGCTGGAGGTCGCCCCGCGCACCCTCGCGCGCGCCCAGTGACCTGGGGTGGCGGTCCGCGCAGCCCCCGGGCGACCTAGGGAAAGCCTGCACCGCCGACGCTTGCCAATGCCGAGGCAAAGCCCTAACATTTTCTGAAAGCGCTTTCACCGAGGTTGCCCGACGGTGCCGACCGCCGCCCGGCGAAACGCCTGCAAGCCCGACGGGCGGCACCGCGCGCGAAGCTCCCGACGCCTGCCCCATCCCCCGGAGACACCGAGATGACCCCGATGCGCCGCAACCTCTCCCTCACTGCGCTGGCGCTGGCCACGTCGCTGCTGCTCTCGGCTTGCGGCGGCGGCAGCGCCGGCGCCCCCGACATCTTCCCGCCCACGGTGGAGATCACCTCGGACACCACCGGCACGGCCGCGGGCCCCGTGACCTTCACGTTCACCTTCAGCGAGGACGTGGGCACGAGCTTCGGCGCCGACGACATCCTCGTCACCGGCGGTACCGCGGGCACGCTGGAGCGCGTGAGCGCGACACAGTACACCCTGGTGGTGACCCCGCCCGACGCCGCCGCCGGCACCATCCAGGTCAGCGTGTCCGCATCGTCGTTCAGCGACTCGGTGGGCAACCTCAACCGGGTCAACCCGACGGTAGCCCAGGCCTTCAACACGGGCGCGCCGGTGGTCGGCGGCGACACGGTGCTGGTGGACTTCGACGCCGTCACGCCGACGGCCGTCAACGGCTACGAGGGCGGCGAGGGCAGCACGGTCGAGGCTGCCCCGGCGGGCGGCAGCGGCAATGCGATCAAGGTCCTGCGCTCGGGTGGCCAGGTCTATGCGCTGGCGGTGGTGGCCCTGAACGGCAACGTGCCGCTCGCCGCCGACCGCCTGACGATCTCGGCACGGGTGTACTCGCCCACGGCCGGCATCCCGATGGTCATCAAGCTCGAGGGCACCGGTGGCTCGCCGAGCTCCGGCGACATCCAGGCCAACCAGGCGGTGGTCGCTGGCTGGCAGACCCTCACCTGGACGGTGCCTGCCGTCAACACGAGCTACAACACCCTCGTGCTGCTGCCGAACCTGGGCACGGTCGACGCGCCCCCGGGCAAGGCCTACCACTTCGACGACATCAAGCTGCTCGCGCCGGCCACCGGCGGCGGCACGCTGACCTTCTCTTCCGGCTTCGCGGCCAATGCCCGGACGATCGAGGGCGGCGCCTTCGGGGCCTACAGCGGCACCAACCTGACGGGCGACTGCGCCGGCGTGGTGGGCGTGTTCAACGCCGTCTGCGGCACCGGCTCGGAAGGTGCGCCGGCGCTGGCGGCGGCCGACAGCTACGTCTTCCACTACCACCAGACGACGCAGCCCGCCCCGGCGTTCAGCTACCTCTACTCCGGCATCTACGTGCAGGCGCCGGGCCTGACGACCGGCCTGAGCACCACCGCGGACACCCCGGGCCTGCAGCTGTCCGGCCAGACGACGATCAACTTCACGCTCGGCCAGAACGACGAGTGGTTCAACAGCCCGGAAAAGAACTTCGCGGTGTTCCTCACCCTGGGCAAGCTGTACAACGCGGGCGGCCCCTGCAACGTGAAGCTGCTCAGGGTGGTCACGCCCACGGCTGCCGCGGCCAGCGCCTATTCGGTGCCGCTGAACTCGTTCGCGGTGGCGCAGAACTGCGGCCAGGCCGGCCTGACGGCAGTCGCGGCACTTGCCGCCGCGCCGATCTCGCAGGTCGACTTCCAGGCCGACGGCGGCAGCGCCGCGGTCTCCGACGGCACGCTGACCAGCGGCGCCAACTTCACCGTGCCGACCGGAGCGCCGGCGGTCTACCCGACCACGATCCTGGTCAAGGGCGGCATCACGTTCCAGTGATCGCTCACCAGGGCCGCCGGCGTCAGCCGGGGGCCCTCCTCACGCCCACATCCGCATGACGACCGCTACCGGCCCTCGCCTGCTCGGAGACATCGGCGGCACGCACGCCCGCTTCGCCTGGCAGTCCGCCCCGGGGGCGCCGCTCACCGACATCGCAACCTACTGGTGCGCCGAGCACGGCTCGCTGGCGCTGACGCTGCGCGAGTACCTCGACGACCACGGCCGGGCCGCGCCGCCCTGGTGCGCGCTCGGCATCGCCAACCCGGTCACGGGCGACGTGGTGACGATGACGAACCACCACTG
Organism: Rubrivivax sp.; assembly: GCA_044374875.1. Taxonomy (GTDB): domain Bacteria; phylum Pseudomonadota; class Gammaproteobacteria; order Burkholderiales; family Burkholderiaceae_C; genus Rubrivivax. The sequence goes on along the minus strand of JBILNT010000014.1, from coordinate 13,979 downwards.
GTCCTTCTCGGTGAGCGCGCTGCAGCGCGAGATGGGCTTCGAGCGCCTCGTCGTGATCAACGACTTCACGGCACTGGCGCTGGCGCTGCCCCTGCTGCCGCCCGATGCGCTGCAGCAGCTGGGTGGCGGAGCGGGCCACCCGGGGGCGCCACTGGCGGTGATCGGCGCGGGCACGGGTCTCGGCGTCTCCGGACTGCTGCGCTCGCATGGCGGGCCGGCCGTGGCGATCAACGGCGAAGGCGGTCACGTCACGCTGGCAGCGATGGATGACCGCGAGGCCGAGGTCATCGCGATGCTGCGCAGGCGCTTCGGCCACGTCTCGGCAGAGCGCGTGCTCTCCGGCCCGGGGCTGACGAACCTGCAAGGTGCGCTGGCCGAGCTCGGCGGCCACGCCACGGCGCCGCTGGGCCCGGCCGAGGTGATCGCCCGCGCCCGTGAGGGTGCCGATCCGCTGTGCAGCGAAGCCATAGACCTGTTCTGCCGCTTCCTGGGCAGCGCCGCGGGTGACCTGGCGCTGACCCTCGGCGCACGCGGCGGCGTCTACATCGGCGGCGGCATCGCCCCACGGCTGCTGCCCGAACTGAGGACTTCGCGGCTACGCGAGCGCTTCGAAGGCAAGGGCCGCTTCGCCGCCTACCTGGCGCCCATTCCCGTCTGGGTGATCGACACACCCGCATCACCGGCATTCCTCGGCGCCGCGATCGCGCTGGACCAGGCCATCGCGGCCGAAGCACGCTGAACGCCGGCGCCGGTGCGCGCGGCAGCGCAGGGCGCGCATCGCAGCGCGCCAGCGCCACCGAGGCGGCACACTCGCGTCATGAGCACACCCGCCACCCCATGGGACGTCGTCATCGTCGGCGCAGGCGCCGCCGGTCTGTTCTGCGCCGGCATTGCCGGCCAGCGCGGCCTGCGCGTGCTGTTGCTGGACCACAGCGAGAAGGTGGCCGAGAAGATCCGCATCTCGGGCGGCGGCCGCGCCAACTTCACCAACCGCGACCTCGACCTGCAGGCGCCGCAGCGGCACTTCATCGGCGCCAACCCGCACTTCTGCCGCTCGGCGCTGTCGCGCTACACACCGGCCGACTTCATCGACCTCGTGCGGCGCCACGGCATCCCCTTCCACGAGAAGCACAAGGGCCAGCTCTTCTGCGACCGGTCCGCCGAGGACCTGATCCAGATGCTGCTGCGCGAGGCCGACGCCGGGGGCGTGCAGCGCTGGCAGCCATGCAAGGTGCAGACCATGCGCCACGGCGGCGACGGCCTCTACACGCTGGACACCGATCGCGGCAGCGTTCACGGCCGCGCCGTGGTCATTGCCACCGGCGGACTGTCCATCCCGAAGATCGGCGCCACCGACTTCGGTCACCGCGTGGCCCGGCAGTTCGGGCTGCGCATGGTCGACACGCGAGCGGGCCTGGTGCCGCTGACCTTCGACGGCGAGGGCTGGGCCCCGTACGCGGGGCTGGCCGGGCTGGCGCTGCCGGTGGGCATCTCCACGGGCACGGGCAAGGCGCGTGGCGCCTTCGTCGAGGACCTGCTGTTCACCCATCGCGGCCTGTCCGGGCCGGCCGTGCTGCAGATCTCGAGCTACTGGCAGCCGGGCACGCCCATCGTCGTCGACCTGGCACCCGGCACCGACCTGCTGGCCGCGCTGACGCAGGCCAAGGCCAGCTCGCGCCGCAAGGTCGTCAACGAACTGGCGGCCCTGATGCCCGGGCGGCTGGCCGACGCCTGGGTCGGGCAGGACGCCGAGCTGCAGCGCCCGCTGGCCGAGGCGCCGAACAAGGCGCTGGCGAGGCTGGCCGAGAGGCTGTCGCGCTGGGAACTGCTGCCTTCGGGTACCGAGGGCTACCGCAAGGCCGAGGTCACGCTGGGCGGCGTCGACACGCGCGACCTGTCGTCGCGGACGATGGAGTCGACGCAGCCGGGCCTGTACTTCATCGGCGAGGTCGTCGACGTCACCGGCTGGCTCGGCGGCTACAACTTCCAGTGGGCGTGGGCCAGTGCCCACGCGTGCGCGATGGCGTTGCCGGGCTGACGCGCCGCACGCGGAGCGTGGGTTGCAGGCAGGCGGGTGCGCACCGACGCCCCTCGGGCGTCGGCGCCTGTGGATGCTTCGCTCCGGGGCTAGACGCGGGTGCGATTCCTGCCTTCACGGGCTCTCAGCCCACCGGGACGTCGAGCGTCAGCGTCCCGCTGCGACAGCTGGCCACCTCCACACGGAGCGTGCCTTGCCCGCGCACGCGCAGCGTCACGATGCGCTCGTGCCCGTTGCCCCTGGACCACGGCGCGAACACGGTGGTGGCGCCATGCAGCCCGCCGCCCCAGCCCGAGAGGTGCCCGATCTGCACCACCCGCTCGGCCGGCGACAGCACCTCCAGGCCGTCGCCCTGGGCGCGCAGGCGCAGCGGTTCGGCGTGCGGCAGGTCGCGGGCCGACGGGATGCCGAAGCTCGGCAGGTAGCCGTGGTTGGCCACGCGCAGGTCGATGCGCACGTGGTCGCCCTCGCGTTCCTGCGCCAGCAGCGCGAGGGAGAGCCGCGGCACCAGCGAGGCCACGCGCAGGAAGGCGGCGCTCTGTTCGGCGCAGGTCTGCGCCAGCCGCTCGTAGGGCGGGTTCCAGATGCCCACGCGCGGGTCGAAGCCGCCCACCTCCACCTCGCCGAGCTGCGGGTGCCGCACCTTGCGCCAGGGGCCGAAGATGCGCCCGGCGTTGTGCACGCGGTCGAACTCGGCGAGCTTGCGCAGCTCGGCACGGCCGAACTTGCCGTAGTGGTCGACGAAGGGCTTGCGCCGTTCCAGCCCGAGCTGGCGGAAGATGTCCCACAGCTCCACGACGTAGGCGAGCGCGCCGCGATGGTGGTAGGCGTAGTCGGAGAGGTCGCCGTGCAGCGGCTTGTCGGGCTCGTAGAGGAACTCGTGGAAGCCGCTCACGGTGACGTAGCCGGTGTGCTCGGTCATCCACGCCTCGACCTGCTCGAAGATGCCGAAGTCGCCGCGGTCCATCTTCGCGTCGGGCTGCCCGCCCAGCGGCCGGATCAGCACGCCGCCGAAGGTGTGCAGGTTCAGCCACACCATGATGTTGGGGTGCCTCGTGGCGAACTCGAGCACCGCGCGCGTCTCCGGGGCGCTGCCGGGGAAAGGGCCGGCGCCGGCCTGCTGCGGCTCGGGCACCCAGTGGTGGGGGAAGTTGCGGTTGAAGTCGTAGCTGTTGTCGCCCAGGAAGTGCGGATCGGGGATCGTGCGGCCGTCCCAGTGCTCGATCACGCCTTCCGGGTACAGGCGGAAGAACGGGCCTTCGTCACCCGGCTGGCGCGCCACCAGCACCGGCGGCACCAGCGGCGCGCCGTCGTCGCCGCGCAGCTCGACGAGGTCGCCATCGGGGTCGGCGCGGCGCATGTAGCCGGCGTGGCCGTCGCCGTCGATGTCGGCCGTGCGCCAGTGGGCGTGGCCCCGCGCCGCGCGATCGTCGACCGGGCTGGAACGCACGTAGCGGCCGCGGGCCAGCACTTCCTCGGCGCCGTCGGGGCTGATGCGGGGCACGACGTAGAACAGGGTGTCGCGCAGCACCCGGGCCATCGGGGCCGGCAGCGGCTTGCCGCCGGCTTCATCTCGGCCCTGGTGCAGGCCGATCACGTCCTCGGCGATCGCCAGCGCCACGCTCGAGCCGCACACCTCGCTGGCGTGCATGTTGCCGTCCACCCAGACCGCCGGGCGCAGCCGTTCGGGGTCGGGGCCGATCGTGATCATCGGGATGTCGCGGCCCTCGGCGCTGGTGCCCAGCGAGCCCAGGTGCACCAGGCCCGGGTACTGGCGAGCCCAGGCGGCAAGCTGGTCGGCGATCTCGGCGTGGGTGAGGTACTTCTGGCGGAACATGGTCTGCGGTTGCGGCGATGCGACGCCCGCGATTGTGGCCTTTCGCAGCTGATCCGCACCAGCAACGACGCCCGGCCATGATGCGACGACTGCGGCACCCGCACCGTCTTGCCCGCGCTCGCGGCGGCAGCTAAGGTGGCGACACCGCCCTGCGCGCCAAGGCCTGCGCAGGCGCCGCCCCCACCGGAAAACCCGCATGAACCTCGCCCACCTGCTGGCCCGCCAGGCCCGACTTGGCCCGGACCGCACAGCCATCCTCGAAGGCTCGCGGCCGTGGGCTTCCCACGACCAGTGGGCACGGCGCAGCGCCGGGCTGTCACGGCGACTGCTTGCCGCCGGACTCGTGCCCGGCGACCGCGTGCTCGTGTTCATGCGCAACCACCCGCGCTACCTCGAGATCCTGTGGGCGGCCTGGTGGGCCGGGCTGGTCGTGGTGCCGGTCAACGCCAAGCTGCATCCATCGGAGGCCGAGTGGATCGTCGGCAACGCCGGCGTGCGCTGGGGCTTCGTGACGCGCGATGTGGTTGACCAGCCGCTGCGAGGGCTGGAGCGCCAGGTGGACGTGGAATCGACGGCAGCCGACGAGCTGCTGGCCCCGGTCGACGCCTGGGAGCGGGTGCCGGTCGCCGAGCGCGAGCCCGACGACCTCGCCTGGCTCTTCTACACCAGCGGCACCACCGGACGCCCCAAGGGCGTGATGCTGACCCATCGCAACCTGATGACGATGGGGCTGACCTACTTCGTCGACGTCGACACCGTGGCGCCCGACGATGCGATCGTCTACGCGGCCCCCATGTCGCACGGCTGCGGGCTCTACGCCATCCCGCACCTGATGGCCGGTGCGCGCCACGTCGTGCCGGCCTCGGGCGGCGTCGAGCCGGCCGAGCTGTTCGCGCTCGGGCGCGAGATCGCGCCGCTGTCGACCTTCGCGTCGCCGACGATCGTCAAGCGGCTCGTCGACCACGCCGAATCGGCCGGCCTGGGTGCCGACGACGCCGCGCGCTCGTTCAAGACCATCGTGTACGGCGGCGCGCCGATGTACCTGTCCGACATCGAACGCGCGCTGCGCGTGATGGGTCAGCGCTTCGTGCAGATCTACGGCCAGGGCGAGACGCCGATGGTGACCACGGCGCTGTCGCGGCGGCACATCGCCGACACGACCCACCCGCGGCACCGCGAGCGGCTCGCCTCGGTCGGCGTGGCGCAGACGCCGGTGCAGGTGCGCGTGGCCGACCCGCAGGGGCGCACCCTGCCCGCAGGCGAGGTCGGCGAGGTGCTGGTGCGCGGCGACACGGTGATGGCGGGCTACTGGCGCAACCCCGAGGCCACCGCGGCCACGGTGCGCGACGGCTGGCTGTGGACGGGCGACGTCGGTTCACTCGACACCGACGGCTTCCTGACGCTGAAGGACCGCAGCAAGGACCTGCTGATCAGCGGCGGCTCGAACATCTACCCGCGCGAGGTCGAGGAGGTGCTGTTGACGGCCCCGGGCGTGGCGGAGGCAGCCGTGGTCGGCGGCCCGGACCCCGAGTGGGGCGAGGTCGTCGTTGCGTTCATCGTGGCCCGGCCCGGGCAGCAGCCCGACGAGGCCGCGCTGGACGCCCACTGCCTGGAGCGCATCGCGCGCTTCAAGCGGCCCAGGCGATACCTGTTCGTCGATGCCCTGCCGAAGAACCACTACGGCAAGGTGCTGAAGACCGAGCTGCGGGCACGGGTGCGCGCGGACGCCTGACACAGGCCGGGAAGCACGGTCGACGATGGCTCGATCGGGCGCGCCCCGCTGCCGGACCGGTTCCAGGGTGACCGCTTCCTGTTCGCGCGGCGGGCCGACCACCCGGCCGTCACCCCCACAGTTCGCGCGATGACGGCACCAGGCGCGCGCCGTCGTGCGGCAGGGGATGCTCGCGGTCGCGGGCCAGCAGCAGCGGGGCGTCCAGGTCGACGAAGCGGCACTGCTGAGCGACCAGCATCGCCGGCGCCGCGGCCAGCGATGTCCCGCCCATGCTGCCGACCATCGCCTGCAGGCCGAGCTCGCGGGCCCGGTGCAGCACGCGCAGCGCCTCGTGCAGGCCGCCGCACTTGTCCAGCTTGATGTTGACCACCTGGTAGCGCCCGACCAGCGCGGGCAGCGAGCCGGCGTCGGTGCAGGACTCGTCGGCCGCCAGCGGGATCGGCGAGCGCAGCCCCTCGAGCAGGGCGTCCTGGTGGCGCGGCAGCGGCTGCTCGACGAGCTCGACGCCGGCCTCGTGCAGCCGGGGCAGCAGGTGCTCGAGCAGCGCCGGCGTCCAGGCCTGGTTGGCGTCCACCAGCAGGCGCGCCGCAGGATGTTCCTCGCGGGCGATGCGCACGCTGTCCAGGTGGCGCGTGGCGTCCACCTTCAGCTTGAGCACCGGCATGTGGCGGGCGGCACGCACCCATCGCCGCAGCCGGGCCTCGTCGCCCAGGCCGATGGTCCAGGAGGTGGTCACCGGCTGCGGCGCGGGCAGGCCGGCCAGCTCCCAGGCGCGACGCCCGCTGCGCTTGGCGCGCAGGTCCCACAGCGCGCAGTCCAGCGCGTTGCGAGCGCCGCCGGGCGGCAGCCAGCGCGCGAGCTCGTCGTGGCCGAGGTCCTCGTGAAGGCGCCCGGCCAACTCCTCGATGCACGCGACCATGCCCGACGCCGTCTCGCCGTCGTAGCTGACGCCAGCGGCCTCGCCGCGGCCGACGTGGCCGTGCCGGTGCTCCAGCCGCACGTGCACGGTATCGATGTGCGTGAGGATGCCCGTGGAGATCTCCAGAGGCTCGGACAGCGCCCATCTCTCGGTGACGGCTTCGCACTTCAGCTTCATGGTGGCAACGGCAGCTTGTCTTCGGGCGGCGCGTGCGGGCGGTCCGCCGGGTCGGCGCTGCGCGGCCAGTAGTCCGGCGAGCGCTGCCGGTAGGGGATGGCCGCGAAGTCCGGGTCCACGGCACCGGGCGTGCGCACGTACAGCACCTCGCGCGCCAGCGGCGCGAACGCGGTGTGGAAGTGCTGCATCGACTTCACGACGATCAGCCGCTTGTCGTGCAGCGTGAGCCCCAGGCCGGTGAAGGCGTCGGTGCCGCCGACCTGGCTGCGCACCGAGGCCAGCACCAGGTGCAGCCCGCCAGCGGCCTCGGCCCACACGCTGCGGCCCAGGCTGCAGCGGCTGCCCAGCAGCGTCTGGTGGTGCTGCTCGACCACCGCGCGCACCGTGACCGCCAGGTCCACCGGATCGCCGGAATGCGGGCCGCACTTGCCGCCGATGCGCACGACCAGGGTGCTGCCCACGCCGGCCTCGGCGCACAGCTGCACGGCGCCCAGGTCCCAGAAGGCGCCGACGACGGCCGGCCCGATCGGGCGGCGCAGCAGGGCGCGCAGCACGAAGGTGCTGTCGCCGGGGGCGCCGGCCCCGGGGTTGTCGGCCACGTCGGCCAGCACGACCGGCCCGCCGTCCAGGGCCTCGATGCGGTCCAGCGCCTCGTCCAGCGCCAGCACCGGCGCGCGCGTGCGCTCGCGCAGCGCCCAGAACTCGGCGGCCAGGCGGCAAGCCAGGGCCTGCGCGCGCGGCGCATCGCCGTCGGTCACCACCCACACCCGGGCGCCGGCGCCGGGCACGTCGCCCCACGGGAAACCGTGTCCCAGCGACACCGACAGCACGCCGTCTCGCCCCTCCAGGGCCTTCATGCGCTGCACGAAGCTGCGCATGGGCTCGCGCGTGGTGTGCCACAGGCCCACCATCGCGCAGTCGCACGCGGCGCTGACCGGTCTCACGCGGCCGGCCGCCGTGGCGCACAGCAGCTGGTAGACCTCGCGCGAGCAGTCGTCGATGTCGGTGTGCGGGTACTCCTTGAACGCCACGCAGACGTCCGCGGCGGCCAGCATCGCGGCGCTGAGGTGGCAGTGCAGGTCGAGCACGACGCCCACCGGCACGCCCGGCCCGACGACCTGGCGCACCGCGCCGAGCAGCTCGCCCTCGCAGTCCGGGTAGCCCTGCGCCACCATGGCCCCGTGCAGCAGCAGCTGCACGGCGTCCACCGGGAGCGCGGCGCGCAGGTCCTCGAGGATGCGCTCGCGCAGCGACTCGAAGACGCTGCCGACGACCGGCCCGCCGGGTTCGGCGAAGGCGCACACGCTCTCCGCCACCTCGTGCCCGTCGGCCTCCATCAGCCGGCGCATGAAGGCCAGGTAGGCGCCGGTGCCGGCCGGGGCGCGCAGGCTGCCGTCGCCCCGGTACAGGCCGTGCTGCTCGAAGCTGACCCAGCCGGTCAGGCCGGGCGCGAAGGTGTTGGTCTCGCAGGCGAACTGCGCGATGAAGAACTTCATGGCCGCGGGGGCGGGTCGCTCCGGGTCGGCCCGCCCGGCCCGTCATGGCCGGCGTGGCCCGGCAGCCGGCGCAGCCACAGGCCGCGGCTGCGGAAGGTGTCCAGCAGCAGGCCGGTGACCCGGCCGGCTTCGCGCTGCACGCTCAGCACGCCGCCCAGCGGCACCTCGGGCACGTCGGGCACGGTCAGCCCGAAGACGTCCGGCGCCCAGGCCTGAAGCACGCCGCGCACGACCGGGGCGTCGGCCTGGACGAGCATCTGCAGCGCCGCGCCGTGGCGCTCGATGCGCACATCGGCAGCCAGGTCGTCGGCGCGGTAGCAGCCCACCAGGTCCGCACCCGCGGTGGCGTCGTCGGCCTCGCCGGCGAGTGCCAGCCGCTGCAGGCGCAGCAACCGGCGGCCGCGCCGCACCGGCAGCTCGGCCGGCGCAGCGTCGCCGGCCGGCAGGTCGGCCACGGCGATGGTGATGCCGTCCTCGGGCATGTCGTCCGCGCCGACGCGCAGCGCCGGGCCGTCGTCGTGCATAGGCACCGGCAGCAGGTTCCAGGACTTCAGCGCCAGATGTCCGTCCTGTTCGCTGAACTCGGCCACGAAGCGCGTCTGCGGATCGCGCCACCGCGATCCCGGCAGCCCCGGGAAGCGGGCGGCAAGGGCCCGGGCGCGGGGCGGCCGCAGCGCCTGCGACCCCAGCACGGTGTCGACGACGCGCCAGGCCAGCTCCATCGGGTTGTGCGGCGCGCCGTTGAGCATCAGGATGAGGTCCAGCCCGTGCGCCGGAACGGTCAGCATCTGGCACGAGCCGCCGACCACGCCGCCGGCGTGGTGGACGACCTCCACGCCGCGGTAGTCGTGGCGCATCAGGCCCAGCGCGTAGGGCAGCGGCTCGCCGTCGTCCAGCTGCGCCGTCTGCAGCATCTGGCGCCAGGTGTCGGCGGTGCCCACCTTGCCGGGTGCGCGCAGGTGAGCCAGCCACGTCAGCATGTCGTCCACCGTCGAGACCATCGCGCCGTCGCCGCGGAAGTCGGGCATCGGCAGGAAGCCGCGCCGGAAGCTGCCGTCGGGCTGCGGCAGGTGCAGCTCGGCCAGCCCCGGCAGCAGCACGTCGTCGTCGGGCAGCGAGACGGTCTGGTGCATGCCCAGGGGCTCGAAGATGCGCGTGCGCAGCACCTGCTCGAACGGCATGCCGGCCGCGCGCTCGATCACCTCGGACAGCAGCTCGTAGCCGCCGTTGCTGTAGAGGAACTCGCTGCCGGGCCTGAAGTTCAGCGCTGATTGCCGCAGCAGCGTGCGCATCACGGCGCCGGCCGGCCGCCGCGACATGCCGCTGGCCAGCAGCACCAGGTCGAAGTGGCAGCGCGCGCCGGCGGTGTGCGTCATCAGCTGGCGCAGCGTGGGCTGTGCGACCGTGCGGGGCCATTCGGGCAGGAAGCGGCCGACCGGGGCGTCGATCTCCAGCAGCCCGTCCTCGGCCAGCAGCAGCGCGGCCAGGCAGGTGAAGTGCTTGCTGGTCGAGCCGATGCGCATGCGCTGCCCCGGCGTGTTGGGGGTGCGCAGGGCCACGCTGGCCAGCCCCCAGCCCCGGCGCAGCAGCACGCGCCCGTGCTGCGCCACGCCTACCACCAGGCCTGGCGCGTCGGGTCTCGACAGCGACTCGAACAGCGCGAGCAGCGCCTGCTGCAAGGTGTCCGGTGCCTGCCCCGCAGCGGGCACGTCGGCGGCGGCGTCGGAAGGGGGCGGAGCGTTCACGGGACTCCTCGGCTCAGGTGGCATCGGGCTGACCGTGGCGCACGGCCTTCACCGTGCCCACGAACGAGTGCTCGGCGGTGCGCACCAGCAGTGCGCCACCGGCCATGGCCAGCGCGCTGACCGCGGCCATAGCCGCCAGAAGGCCGTTCGCGGCTGCGCCCAGCGCGTCCGAGATCAGCCCGACCAGGGGCGGGCTGAGCGACGACATCGACACGCTGACCAGGCCGCCCACGGCGATCAACCGCGAGCGCTGGGCGGCCGGCGTCATGTCCTGCAGCAGCGTCGGGGCCAGCACGCTGGCGGCGATCAGCGCGGCCACCTGCAGGCCGAACAGCAGGTACAGCTGCCGGGCATCGGCCGCCAGCGGCATGGCCGCGGCCGCGACGCTGCCCAGCGCGATGCTCCACACCGTCACCCGGACCGGCGTGGCCACGCCGTGGCGCTGCGCCAGCCGGCGCACGGCCCAGGCCCCGCCCGCCGCGCCGACCAGCGTGCCGACGATGTAGCCCAGGCCCACCCCCTGGCCGACTTCCGCGGCCGAGGCACCGAAGCGCCGCGTGGCCACCACCGGCAGCCAGTTCGACACCGCAGCCAGGCCGAGCGCGGCCAGGCCCGTGCCGCCGAAGATGCCCACCACCGTGCGCCGGTGCTGGCGCAGGTAGTCCCAGGTGGGGGAGCGGCCGGGCGGCGCGGCTGCGCCCGGCGGCACCGCGGCCCCGCGGCGCACGGGGATCAGCAGCACCAGCAGCGCCACCAGCGGCCCCGGCAGGGCCACGAACAGGAAGGCCAGCCGCCAGGCCTCCAGCCCCTGCAGCGCAGGCGGCAGGGCCGCGGACGCGGAGCCCAGCGCCTGCACGATGGCGCCGCTGAAGGCGATGCCCAGCCCCGCGCCGAGGATCACGGCCAGCGTGAAGATGCCGTTGGCCAGCGCGCGACGGCGCGCGGGCACGGCGTCGGGCAGCAGGCCGTAGACGATGGGCGTCAGGCCGGCCTCGCCGATACCCAGCACCGCAGCGGCGGCGAACAGCGCCGTGAAGTCCTGCGCCATCCCGCAGGCCGCGGTGGCCGCGCTCCACACCACGATGCACAGCGCGAGCAGGCGCCGGCGCCCGAAGCGGTCGGCCAGCCAGCCGATGGGCACGGCCGCCAGGCCGCAGAACAGCGTCACGCCCAGGCCCTGCAGCAGCCCCAGCTGGGTGTCGCTCAGGCCGAGCGATTGCCGGATCGGCTCGCCCAGCAGCACCAGGATCTGCCGGTTGACGGCGGCGAAGACCGCCGCCGTGACCAGCACGCCCAACGCGTAGGCGGCCGTGCGCGCGCTGCGCGGATCGCGGGCCGGGCCGAGGTCCGGTGGGGCCTCGCCCGGCATGCGCGGCGGGGGGCTCACTCAGAACGACAAACTGAGCGCGGCGCCCAGCGTGCGCGGCGGGGCATGCGAGACCCACACCGGCCCACCCAGCGCGCTGACGCCGCTGTTGGCGGCCAGCTGCGCGCGCTCGTCGAAGGCGTTGCGCAGGTACAGCTCGAGCCCGAAGCCCTGCAGGTCGATGCCGGCGCGCAGGTCGGTCAGCGAGTAGGCCGGCAGGCGGTGGTTCGGCGCCGTCGCGCTGCCCTCGTAGCCGGAGTTGCGCTGGCCGGCGTAGCGCTGCGTCCAGCCCGCGTAGGCCGGGCGGCCCCACAGCTTGAAGTCGTGGCTGAGGTCCAGCGACGCCGCCAGGCGCGGGCTGTTGGGCAGCCGCGCGCCGGCCTTGGCCCCCAGGCCGGGCGCGTCGGCGCTCAGCTTGGCCTCGGTGAAGGCCGCGCCGAGCACGGCCTTCCAGTCGCGGGCCGGCCGCCAGGTGGCCGACAGCTCCAGGCCCTGCAGGTGGGCCCGGCCTGCGCTGACGATCACGTTGACGCCGTTGACCGCGGTGTACTGCTGCACGTTCTTCCAGCGGATGTCGAACAGCGCGGCCGACAGCGACAGCCGCCGGTCCAGCAGCTCGCCCTTGAAGCCGGCCTCGTGGCTGGTCAGCGTGTCGGGCTCGAAGGTGTTGGGCGCCACGGGCTGCCCGGTGGCCGGGTCGCGCAGCACCGGGTTCGGTCCGCCGGGCCGGTAGGCCGAGGCCGAGCGCAGGAAGACGTTGCTCACCGGCGTCAGTGCGTAGCGGCCGGTCAGCAGGTAGGTGGTGCTGGTGTCGCTGGAGCTGTCGGCCAGCTGCTGGGCGCCGCCCAGCAGGGGGCCATCGGTCGCCACCGCCGAGCGCTGGCGGTTGGTGGCCACGCGCAGGCCGCCGTTCAGCGTGATGCGCTCGTCCAGCTTCCAGGTCAGGTTGCCGAAGGCCGCGCGCTCGCGGTAGCGCGTGTCGACCTGGGCCGTGGCCAGGTTCGGGCCGGGCGTGCCGCCGGGCATGGTCGTGGGCACCGCCTGCTCGTTGGTGCCCGATTCCTCGCTGAGGTAGACGCCCAGCAGCCAATCCCACGCGCGCCCGGGGCGCGACGTCAGTCGCAGCTCCTGCGCGGTGCGGCGGCCGTCCACGCGCACGTCGGCGGCCGCGGTCTGCACCACCAGGCCGAACGAGGCCAGCAGCGGCACGTAGGCCGAGCTCAGGTCGCCCAGCACGTTCGAGCGCACCTGCTGCGTGGAGGTGATCGAGTTCAGGCGTGCCCAGCCCAGGTCGGCCTCGACCTCGGCGGCCAGGATGCGCACCTTGGCGTCGTAGGGCTCGCGCAGCTCGAGCTGGCGCTTCAGGTCGCCCAGCACCGGCTGGCCGGTGGCCGGGCTGTAGTCCACGAAGTCCAGCCCGTCGCGGCGGATGTCCTGGCCGGTGGCCGTCAGCCGGATGCGCAGGTCGCGGCGCGGGGTCAGCAGCAGCGAGGCGCGCGCGCCGCTGGTGGTGCCGGTGTCGATGTCGCGCGCGGTCACGCCGCCCACGGTGTCCACGGTGCCGCCGGTCTTGTTGCGGAAGGCCGCCACGCGCAGCCCGGCCGCGTCACGGCTCAGCGGGATGTTGACCACGCCGCTGGCCGTCGACCCGGTTCCGCCCTGGTGCGTGGCCGATGCGCCCAGTCGCACCCGGCCCTCGAACTCCGAGGCATCCGGCTCGACGGTGACGTACTTCAGCACGCCGCCCATCGCGCTGGCGCCGTACAGCGTGCCTTGCGGGCCGCGCAGCAGCTCCACCTGCTGCAGGTCCAGCAGGCCCATGTCGAAGGCGCGGATGGCGCCGTTGAGGAATGGCGTGCTCGAGCCCAGCGCGACCTCGTCGACGTAGATGCCGACGGTGGCGCTGGTGTCGTTGCCGGTGGTCACGCCGCGGATCGTCAGCGAGCCGTAGCCCGGGCCGCCCCAGCTGTTGAGGTTGGCCCCCGGCTCGCGCGAGAGGTAGTCGGCCAGCGACCCGGCGCCCGAGCGGATCAGCTCGTCGGCGGGCAGCACGCCCAGCTGCATCGAGACCTCGCGCGCCGGCTCGCGCCGACGGTTGGCCGTCACGACGATCGTGGTCGACGAGGAATCGGCAGCGTCCGGCGCGCGCGGTGCCGCGGCGCCGGGGGAGAAGATCACCAGCGCCCCGGAGACGTCGCGGCGCACCGACAGCACGCTGCCGCGGATCAGCACCTGCAACGCCTCCTCGGCAGAAGCGGCGCGCCGCAGTCCCGGCGAGACCAGCCCGCGCAGGTCCTCGACCTTGTAGACCAGCTGCAGGCCCGACTGTGCGGCGTATGCATCCAGCGCTGCCTTCATGTCGCCGGCGGGGATGTCGAAGTTGCGCGTCTGCGCCCAGGCGCCCGAGCACAGCACGAGGGCGCACAGCGCGGACACGCCCCAGCGGGACCGGCGTGGAACGGGATTCCTGGATCGGGACATGATGACGCTCTCCTGAGGGTGTGAACTCGACTCCCCTGCCTTGTTCGACGAACCGCGCCGGCGAATCCGGTATGGTCCGTGGGTTTGTACCGATGACCCCCCACGATCGCGCATACCGGATCGCGGCCTCTGCTTCGTCTTGACAGGCAACAGGGACAGGAATCGACGTGACCGCGGACGAGCTCAAC
>JBILNT010000243.1:0-4306 GCA_044374875.1 Rubrivivax sp. | reverse complement strand
TGGTTCCTCCAGGAGGTGCTGCCCCTGGAGGGCCTGCTGGAGGCCTACCTGCGGCGCAACTGGCGCGATGCCGACGAGATCGCCGACCTGCGCCAGGAGGTCTACGCCCGCGTGTACGACGGCTGCGCCATGGCGCGCCCGGCCTCGGCCCGTGCCTTCGTGCTGTCCACCGCGCGCAACCTGCTGATCGACCGCGTGCGCAGGGCCCAGGTCGTCTCCATCGAGACCTACGCCGACCTCGACGCGATGGACACGGCCGTGGACGAGCTCAGCCCCGAGCGGCACTCCAGCGCGCGCGGCGAGCTGCGCCTGCTGCAGGCCGCGCTCGACCTGCTGCCGCGCCGCTGCCGCGAGGTGGTGGCGCTGCGCAAGATCGAGGGCCTGTCGCAGCGCGAGGTGGCGCAGCGCATGGGCATCGCCGAAGACACCGTCGAGAAGCAGGTGGCCAAGGGCGTGCGCGCCCTGGCCGAGGCGCTGGGCCGCGGCACCGGCGGGCCCGCTGCCACGGCCGCCCCCCGCTCCTGGCCGGGCCGTGCGCGAGGTGGATCGTGAGCGCGGCCGGGCACCCCTGCGCCGACCACCGCGCCATCGAGGCGCGGGCGGCCGCCTGGATCGCCGAGCGCGACCGCCTGGAGGACCACGGCGGATGGACCGCCGAGCGCGAGGCCGCCCTGCAGGACTGGCTGGCGGCCTCCACGGCGCACCGCGTGGCCTACCTGCGCCTGCACCAGGCCTGGCAGCGCGCTGATCGGCTGGGCGCCTGCCGCCCCTTGCCCGAGGCCGCGGCACGCCCCGCAGCCGGCGCCTGGCGCCCGTCGCGCCACGCGCCCGCCGCTGCCTGGGCCGCGCGCGCTGCGGGTGTGGCCGTGCTCGGCCTGGCCCTGGCCGGCCTGTGGAGCCTGACCCGCGACGAGTCCGCGAGCGGCGCGCCCGCCGTGGCCCAGGCCGAGCAGGCCCACGCCACCGCGAAGGGCGAGCGCGCCACGATGAGCATGGCCGACGGCTCGCGCCTGACCCTGAACACCGCCACCCGGCTGCGCACCGCGCTCACCGCGTCGTCGCGGACCGTGTGGCTGGACGAGGGCGAGGCGCACTTCGAAGTGGCCCGCGACGCACGGCGACCCTTCGTCGTGCAGGCCGGCGAGCAGCGCGTCACCGTGCTCGGCACCCGCTTCTCGGTCCGGCGCGAGGGCCAGCGCCTGCGCGTGTCCGTGCTCGAGGGGCGCGTGCGCGTGCAGCCCGAGCGCAACCAGCGCGGCGCCGTGCTCAACGGCGGCGACCTCGCCCTCGTCGAGCCCGATCACGTCATCGTGGCGCGGCGCACCGCCCGCCAGCTGCAGGACGAGCTTGCCTGGCTCGACGGCAAGCTCGTCTTCGACCAGGCCACCCTCGGCGAGGTGGCGCAGGAGTTCAACCGCTACAACCGCCGCCCGCTGGTCATCGACGACGAGGCCGTGGCCGGCATCCGCGTGGGCGGCGCCTTCGACGTCCACAACGTCGAAGGCTTCGCGCGCCTGCTGCACACCGGCTTCGGGCTGGAGGTCTCCGTGCAGCCCGAGCAGATCCGCGTGGCGCCGGCGCGGCGCTGAACTCGGCGGGGCCGGGTGGCCCGCCCGGCCCGCCCCCCGCCGCGTCGGGACACATTCCGCGTGGCTTCGTCGACGACCGGCCGTGCCGGCGCAGATGGTGCCGTTGCGCAGGAACGGGTGGTCAACGGCAAGGGGACGCGAGCCAGGTGGCTTGTCGGCCCGGTTTGCACACAACGATCAGCGCGCCGCGCAGCGCCCAGATGTCCTCGAGCTTGAAGGATGCCTTCTGCCCGACGATCTTGCCCTTGTTCCACGGCTCGCGATGAGACGCGCTGTCTGTGGTTTCCATGATGGACCACCATGCATCTGGCGACGCCAGCCAGCCGCCGGGGCGCCAGCACCGACCATCACGCCGGATGTCCATCATTGTCATCTTTGGATATCATGAGGCGGGCAAAGATCAAGGAGACTGCCGGTGGGCATGAACGTCAACCTCACGCCGCAACTGGAGGAACTGGTACGGTCCAAAGTGGCCACCGGCATGTACACCTCCGCCAGCGAAGTCGTGCGCGAGGCGCTGCGCCTGATGGACGAACGGGACCGGTTGCGTGCCGCCAGGCTCGAGCAACTGCGTGAGGACATCCGCGAGGGCCTCAGCAGCGGATCGAGCCAGACATGGAGTGCCGAGGAGGCCAAGCGGGAAGGCCGCGCACGGCGCGCTCGCAAGTCCGCATAGCCAGCGATGGCACGCGTCACCCGCCGGCCGCTGGCGGCGGCCGACATTCTCGACATCTGGGATCACATCGCCGAAGACAGCCTGGATCAGGCCGATCGGTGGGTCGAGCAACTCGACGAGAAGTTCAGCATCCTCGCGACACAGCCCTTGATGGGGAGAGCTCGGGGAGAGCTGGCGGCCGATCTACGCAGCTTTCCGTTCGGGCGATACGTCATCTTCTACACGCCGGTCTACGACGGCATTGATGTCGTCCGCGTGCTGCACAGCGCCCGCGACGTCGATGCAGCCTTTGGCGAGGAGCCGTAGGCAGGACATCGAGGGGCATGTCGAGACGACGGCGCTCGGCGCGGCCTACCTGGCCGGGCTCGTCAGCGGGCTCCACCGCGGCACCAAGGCACCGGCCGCGCAATGGCTCGCCGGGCGCGTGTTCGAGCCGGCGATGTCGCGCGCCAAGGCCGGCGCGTGCATGGCGCAGTGGGCGCGCGCGGTACGGCAGACGGTGGCGTCCTGATCCTGCCAGGGCAGTCGGCGCTCCGGCCGACCTGCGGTGTGTCGTCGCCTAGCGCCGGTAGACCCGCACGTAGTCGACCTCCATGCGATCGGTCGTGAAGCCGGGATCCACCGCGCCGCCGAGATCGCCGCCCATCGCGATGTTCAGGATCAGGTACTGTGGGTTGTCGAAGGGCCATACCGTCGCATCGCTGATCGCGGGCTTGTCGTAGACCATGTACACGGTGTCGTTCACGCCGATGCGGATGCTCTGGGGCGTCCACGTGAGCTGGTAACGATTGAACTCGGTGCAGGCGTTGGGCAGGAGCGTGCTGGACCCCTGCCCCACGCCCCGGCTGCCGTTGAAGTAGTTATACGCGCGGGTATGCACCGTACCCAGCACGCGCGACTTGTCACCCCCGCGCTGTTCGAGGATGTCGATCTCGCCATCCTCGGGCCAGCGTCCTCCCGTGCCCAGCGTCCAGATTGCCGGCCAGGTGCCGCGGCTGCAGGGCAGCTTGGCCCTTGCCTCGATGAAGCCATAGGTCCAGCTGGCCTTGCCGCGGGTGACGAGGCGCGCCGACGTGTAGCGCTGGCCGCCATAGTCGGGGGCCGAGGCGAGGTCCTCCTTGCGCGCCGTGATGACCAGCTGGCCGCCCTCGACGCGCGCGTTCTCGAGCCGGGCGCGCGAGTAGTACTGCAGTTCGTTGTTGAACCAGCCTACCGCATTTCGCTCGGTGTCGTAGTCCCACTTCGCCGCATCGGGCAGGCCGTCGGTCTCGAACTCGTCGGACCAGTCCAGTGTCCAGCCCACGAGACGCAGGTCGTAGGGCTGCGCCAGCGCCGCTGGCGCAGCGTTGGCATTGCCGGCGAGGTCGCTCGCCCGGCCCGTGGCGACGCTGACCTGGAACGAGCCGGCGGCGCCGTCCGGTGGCGTGACGACCAGCGTGTAACGCAAGGCATCGATCCGGATCCACGGGCCGCCAGAACCACCGGAGACGGCCACGTCGTCGCGGCTGAAACTGGTGCCGACGTCCTCGGACCAGGTGAAGGTGAGCGTCACCGGCCCCGTTGCCGAGGTGCCGGCGGCGCTGCTCGTGATGGACAGGGTAGGCGGCGTGGTGTCGGTCGACGCCGGGATGCCTCCGCCTCCGCAGGCCGTCGACAGTGCAGCCATGGACAGCAGCATGGCGCTGCGCGCGCATCGGGCCAATCGGATCACCACGTGAACCACTCCTTCCAGACCGCCCTCGACCTGCGCGGCGTGCGCGTGTTCCACACCGCGACGGCGCTCCCCGAATGAGCGTCGCCATACTAGATTGAAAGCGATTTCAAGATTCGCCGGGGTTTACCCGCTGGTCCTGTTCATGTCCGGCGTGGCGCGCGCGCCCCACCACAGCCGGGGCAGCCGCTCGGTGCTGGCCTGAGGTGCCCATCAAATTTGCCTCTCTTGAATTTCGAGTGGGTGGATTCGGTGGTGTTTGAGCTGGCAGGCGGGGTCAAGGGCGGGCGCAGCCCGGCGCAGCGCACCCTTGACGCCGGATGCCAGCCG
>JBILNT010000302.1:0-3794 GCA_044374875.1 Rubrivivax sp. | reverse complement strand
GACTTCGCTGTCGTCGAAGCCCTTATGAGGACGTTCCCCACGCCATGATCGTAGACCGCGCCATCGCCAAGTACGCGGTGTTCACCGAGGAGTCGCTGCTGACGGCGCTGCGCAAGATCAGCGAAAACAAGGGCGGTATCGTCTTCGCGATCACCGACAGCGGCATCCTCGAGGGGGTGCTCACCGACGGCGACTTCAGACGCTGGCTCGTCGAGCAGTCCAACATCGACCTGAACCGCCCGGTGTCAGCGGCGATGAACAGAGCGTTCGTAAGTTGCTCCGAGAACGAGCCCGCCGAGAGAATCGAGGAGCGGATGTCCGAGCGGATCGCGTTCGTGCCGCTGGTGGACCGCCAGATCCGGCTGGTCGCGGTGGCGAGCCGGCGGCCCGCGCAGATCCGGATCGGAGAGTTCACCATCGACGCCGATTCGCCGGCGTTCGTGATCGCCGAGATCGGCAACAACCACAACGGGAGCCTCGAGCTCGCGATCCGGCTGATCGACGAGGCGATCGCTGCCGGCGCGGACTGCGCGAAGTTCCAGATGCGCCGGATGGACGCGCTCTACCGCAACGCGGGCGACGCGGACGACGTCTCGGCCGACCTCGGCGCTCAGTACACGCTCGACCTGCTCGCCCGCTTCCAGCTCACCGACGAGCAGATGTTCGCAGCCTTTGACCACTGCAAGACGCGTGGCATCCTGCCGTTGTGCACTCCGTGGGACCGGGACAGCCTCGCGGCGCTCGAGCGCTACGGTATGGTGGCCTACAAGGTGGCCTCGGCCGACCTCACGAACCACGAGCTAATCGAGGCCCTCGCCGCGACGCGCAAGCCACTGATCGTCTCGACCGGCATGTCGAGCGAGTCCGAAATCCGCGACTCGGTTCGGCTGCTCAAGCGACTGAAGGCGCAGTACATGCTGCTGCACGTCAACTCGACCTACCCGGCCCCGTTCAAGGACATCCACCTGAAGTACATGGGCCGGCTCGCACAGATCGGCGAGTGCCCGGTCGGTTACTCCGGCCACGAGCGCGGTATCGCGGTGCCGATCGCAGCCGTCGCGCGCGGCGCGAAGGTGATCGAGAAGCACCTGACGATCGACCGCTCGATGGAGGGGAACGACCACCGGGTGAGCCTGCTGCCCGCCGAGTTCGCAGCGATGGTCCAGGGCATCCGCGAGGTCGAGGAGGCGCTCGGCTCGGGCGAGGAGCGGCGGATCACGCAGGGCGAGCTGATGAACCGCGAGGTCCTCGGCAAGAGCCTCGTGGCGGCCCGCGCGATCGCCGCCGGCGACGTGATCCACGAGGACTCGGTGAGCATCCGCAGCCCCGGCCAGGGGCTGTCTCCCTATCGCAGGCACGAGCTGATCGGTCGGCGCGCGACGCGAGCGCTGTCGGCCGGTGACTTCTTCTTCCCATCCGACCTCGACGACGGCGGCACGGGCGCGCGCCACTATCGGTTCCGCCGCCCCTTCGGCATCCCCGTGCGCTACCACGACGCGCGCCGGATGCTGCCGACGTCGAACTTCGACCTGCTCGAGTTCCACCTGTCCTACAAGGACATGGAGGTCGACCCGGGCCGCTTCCTCGACGAGCGCCACGACCTCGACTTCGTGGTGCACGCGCCCGAACTGTTCGCCGGCGACCACGTGATGGACCTGTGCTCGGACGACGAGGACTACCGCAGGCGCTCGATCGCCGAGCTGCAGCGGGTCGTCGACATCACCCGCTCGCTGAAGCCGCGCTTCGCGAAGGCGACGCGGCCGATGATCATCATCAACGCCGGCGGCTTCAGCATGGACGGCCCGCTACCGGTCTCGCGCCGCCCCGCGCTGTACGACCGGATCGCCGAGTCGCTCGCGCGGGTCGATACCGAGGGCGTGGAGATCATCCCGCAGACGATGCCACCCTTCCCGTGGCACTTCGGTGGCCAGCGCTTCCACAACCTGTTCGTCGACGCCGAGGACATCGTCGCGTTCTGCGCGCGCACGGGCCACCGGATCTGCCTCGACATCTCGCACTCCAAGCTCGCCTGCAACCACCGGCACGCGTCGTTCAAGACCTTCCTCGAGCAGGTGGGACCGCTGACCGCGCACATGCACGTGGTCGACGCGGCCGGGGTCGACGGCGAGGGCCTGCAGATCGGCGAGGGCGACATCGATTTCGCGATGGTCGGCGAGGTACTCGACCGGGTCGCGCCGCGCGCCTCGTTCATCCCCGAGATCTGGCAGGG
Source organism: Rubrivivax sp. (assembly GCA_044374875.1). Taxonomy (GTDB): domain Bacteria; phylum Pseudomonadota; class Gammaproteobacteria; order Burkholderiales; family Burkholderiaceae_C; genus Rubrivivax. The sequence goes on along the minus strand of JBILNT010000302.1, from coordinate 1,564 downwards.
CCACAAGGACAACGGTGCAGGCTTCTGGCTCGCGCTTGAGCGGCTCGAGCTCTGGCTGGGACAGCGCTGATGCACGTCGCGTTCGTCGGGTCGGGGTCGATCGGACGCCGCCACGCCAACGTTGTCCGCGCCCGCTGGCCCGGCGCAGCGCTGACCGTGGTGCGCCGAGGGGGCGCGGCGGACGCCTGGAGCGACTCGGTGGGCGCGCGCGTCGTGCCCGACCTCGCCGCTGCGATCGCAGCCGACCCCGACCTCGCCGTAGTCGCCACGCCGTCTGCGCTGCACGCCGACGCGCTCGACGCGCTGCTCGCCGCGGGCGTCGCGTGCTACGTCGAGAAGCCCGCGGTCACCGACCGTGCGCAGCTCGATCGCGTGCGGTCGCGGCTCGCGTCGCTCGCCTCGCCGCCGCCGACGCTGTCGGGCTGCAACCTGCGCTTCCTACCCGCGGCGCGCCGGCTGCGCGAGGCGATCGCCGGCGGCGCGATCGGCCGACCGGTGCGCGCGAGCCTGCAGGTCGGCCAGTGGCTGCCTGACTGGCGTCCCGGGACCGACTACCGCCACGGCTACGGCGCGAGCGCGGCGCTGGGCGGCGGCGTGGTGCTCGACCTCGTCCACGAGCTCGACGCCGCGCGCTGGCTGTTCGGCGAGTTCGACGCGGCGCACGCGGTCGGCGGCCACTACAGCCGCCTGGAGATCGGCACCGAGGATGCGGCGGCGATCGTGCTCGGGCGCCGCGGCGGCCCGGCGGTCGCGGTCGGCCTCGACTATGCGAGCCGCACGCCGATGCGCCGCTGGGAGGTGATCGGCGACGAGGCGAGCCTCGAGTGGGACCTGATCGCCCGGCGCCTCGTGCTGCGAGCGCCAGGCGGCCGCGAGGAGCCGCTCGCGTCAGGCGCCGACTTCGACGTCGCCGCCACCTACCCGGCGGCGATGGCCGAGTTGGTCGAGGCGATCGGTGGGCGCCGCGCCGCGACCCCCGACCTCGCGGACGGGCTGGCGAGCGCCGAGCTCGCGATCCGCGCGAACGAGTCCCTGCGAGCCGCCCCATGAGCACCCTCTGCACCATCTGCGCCCGCGGCGGCTCGACCGGCCTGCCTCGCAAGAACGTCAAGCCGCTGGCCGGGCGGCCGCTGATCGCGCACACCATCGCGCAGGCGCTCGCCACCCCTGGCATTGACCGCGTGGTGGTGTCGACCGACGACGACGAGATCGCCGCGGTCGCGCGCGCGCACGGCGCCGAGGTGCCCTTCCGGCGCCCCGCCGAGCTCGCGACCTCGAGCGCGCCGAAGGTACCGGTGATCCGGCACGCGGTCGAGACCATGGAGTCGCTGGGCATGACGGTCGACCGCGTCGTCGACCTCGACCCCACGTCGCCGCTGCGCACGGTGCAGGACGTGGTCGACTGCCTCGCGCTGCTCGACGGCGCCACCGACGTTGTTATCACCGGCTACCCGTCCGAGAAGAACCCGTACTTCAACATGGTCGAGAGCAAGCCCGACGGCAACATAGGGCTGGTCGTGCCCGGCCACGGGGCCGCCGGCCGGCAGGCCGCGCCCGCTGTCTG
>JBILNT010000104.1:0-13187 GCA_044374875.1 Rubrivivax sp. | reverse complement strand
TTCATCGCCTCGAGCCCGCGGTAGTCGGTGAAGTCGCCACGCACGCCGTGGGCCACCCACACGGGTTGCGCCAGCGCGTCGTAGACGTTGCGGATGTCGGCGCTGAAGAGGAAGCCGCTGAGGAAGTGCAGCGGCGCGTACTCGGCGCCCGGGGCGCGTGCGAGCTGCACGTCGTCTTCCCACAGCCGTTCGTCGATCTGGCGCGCGCCCCAGGTACGGCGCAGGAAGTAGCGGATCACCGCGGGCTTCGTCAGGCCACGGAACACCGCCCCGCCCCAGCCGGGGCCTCGCAGCGCGCGCAGCATGCCGGGCATCGCGTAGGTGCTGCCTGGCGGGCCCCGGCGCTCGCGCCGGCCGGCGAAGCCGGTCGGGCTGACCAGCGCGAGGCGGCCGAAGGCGCCCGGCGCCTCGGCCGCGGCGCGGGCCAGGAACTCGCAGCCCAGCGACACCGCCAGCGCATCGGCCGGCGCAGCGCCGCAGCGCGAGCGCACCTGCGGCATCAGCGCGTGCAGCGCGTCGGTCATCAGGCGGGGCGTGTAGGTGCGGTCGCTGCGCTCGGAGGCGCCGAATCCCGGCAGGTCGATCGCGAAGACGGTGCGCGTGCCCCGGTAGCGTTCGAACAGCGGCCGCACCTCGGCCGCGGAGGCCGCGGCATTGACGCTGTGCACCAGCACCAGGGCCGGTCCCTGCCCGGCGACCCAAGCAGCCAGGCCACCGGTGCCCGGACCCTCGAAGCGGATCAGCTCGGCGTCGAGCGCCGGGGAGGCGGTGGTCATTTGCGCAGCACCTTGGGCACCGGGTTAGGGCGCAGGCGGAAGGCGTCGGGCAGGCCCGAGCCGAGCAGCGGCCGCAGGTAGAGGCGAAAGGCGTCGGTGACGTCGGTGCCCGAAGGCGCGATGAAGGCGTCGTCCATGGTCCGCGTCTTCGCGGCCACCGCCTCCAGCGGAAGAAGCTCGTAGTCGACCGAGTAGAAGCCGGTGCGGCGGATCGCCACCGAGCCGTTGCGGTCGCCCCAGATCGCGAACTGCACCGCCTTCTCGCCAACCTCGCGCGCCTCGCGGGCGTCGACGTCGCTGACGCAGCCGACGAAGCTGCGCTGCAGGTAGCCGAAGGTGTCGCCGCGCACGCGCTTGATGCCCAGCTTCGAGCGGATCTCCTCGCACAGCAGGTCGGCCAGCGCGCCGCTGCCCGAGAGCTGCACGTTGCCGTGGGCGTCACGCTCCAGGTCCTTGGCCAGCCGCGCCGCGATGGCCTCGCCCGTGCCGTCGTGGATGCCCTCGCTGACGGCCACCACGCAGCGCCCGAGCCGGCGGTGGACGGCGTCGACGTCGGCCAGGAACCGGTCGAGCTCGAAGGTGCGCTCGGGCAGGTAGATCAGGTGCGGGCCGTCGTCGGCGAACTTCTTGCCCAGGGCCGAGGCCGCGGTCAGGAAGCCGGCGTGGCGCCCCATCACCACGCCGAGGTAGACCCCGGGCAGCGCCGCGTTGTCGAGGTTGGCGCCGGCAAAGGCCTGGGCCACGAAGCGCGCCGCCGACGGGAAGCCCGGCGTGTGGTCGTTGCCGGCGAGGTCGTTGTCGATCGTCTTCGGGATGTGGATGGCACGCAGCGGGTAGCCCGCCGCGGCCGCCTCGGCGGCGACGATGCGCACGGTGTCGCAGGAATCGTTGCCGCCGATGTAGAAGAAGTGCTCGATCTCGTGCGCCCGCAGCACCTCGAAGATGCGCTGGCAGTAGGCGAGGTCCGGCTTGTCGCGCGTGGAGCCCAGCGCGCTGGCCGGCGTGCCGGCCACGAGCTCGAGGTTGTGGCTGGTTTCCTGGGTGAGGTCGACGAAATCCTCGTCGACGATGCCGCGCACGCCGTGGCGCGCGCCGTAGACGCGGTGCACGCCGGCGTGCCGCCGCGCCTCGAGCACCACGCCGACGAGCGACTGGTTGATGACCGCGGTCGGGCCGCCGCCCTGGGCGACGAGGATCTTGCCGGATGCCATCGAAGCGACTCCACGATTGCCGCCGTGACGGCGGCGGGAACTACAGGCGGGCGAGCATCTCGCGCGTCACCAGAACCACCCCGCCCTGGGATCGCTCGAAGCGGCGGGCATCCTCCACCGGGTCTTCGCCGATCACCGTGCCCTCGGGGATCTCGCAGTGGCGGTCGATCACCACCTTGCGCAGCCGGCAGTTGCGGTGCACCACCACGCTGGGCAGGATCACCGCCTGGTCGATGTTGCAGAAGGAGTGCACGCGCACGCTCGAGAAGAAGACCGAGTTCGCGACATGCGAGCCGCTGATGATGCAGCCGCCCGAGACCAGCGTGTTGACCGTCATGCCGTGGCTGCCGTTGCGGTCGGGCACGAACTTGGCCGGCGGGAGCTGGCGCTGGTAGGTCCAGATCGGCCACTGGGTGTCGTAGATGTCGAGCTCGGGCGTGATCGAGGCCAGGTCGAGGTTGGCCGACCAGAACGCGTCGATCGTGCCGACGTCGCGCCAGTACGCCGCGTCGCCCGCGCCACCGCCCACGCAGGACATCGAGAACGGGTGGGCGAAGGCCTGGCCCTCGGCCACCGCGCGCGGGATCACGTCCTTGCCGAAGTCATGGCTGGAAGCAGGGTTGGCGAGGTCTTCCTCGAGCAGGCGGTAGAGGTACTCGGCATCGAAGATGTAGATCCCCATGCTGGCCAGGGCGTGGCCGGGCTTGCCCGGCATGGCCGGGGGATCGCGCGGCTTCTCGACGAAGCTGGTGACGTTGCGCTCGTCGTCGACCGCCATCACGCCGAAGGCACGGGCTTCTTCGCGCGGCACCTCGATGCATGCGACCGTGCAACCGAGACCGCGCTCGACGTGGTCGGACAGCATCACCGAGTAGTCCATCTTGTAGACGTGGTCGCCGGCAAGCACGACGACGTAGTCGGGATGACCCGAGCGGATGATGTCCAGGTTCTGGAACACCGCGTCGGCGGTGCCGCGGTACCAGTGCTCCTCGTCGACGCGCTGCTGCGCGGGCAGCAGGTCGATCACCTCGTTCATCTCCGAGCGCAGGAAGCTCCAGCCCCGCTGCAGGTGACGCAGCAGCGAGTGCGACTTGTACTGCGTGATCACGCCGATGCGGCGGATGCCCGAGTTGATGCAGTTCGACAGCGCGAAATCGATGATCCGGAACTTCCCGCCGAAGTACACCGCCGGCTTCGCGCGCCGGTCGGTGAGCTGCTTCAGACGCGAGCCGCGCCCGCCGGCAAGCACCAGCGCGGTGGCCCGGCGCACCAGCTGGTGCGGCATCGTGGAACGATCCATGGGTCCTCCTGCTTCGCCCCTCACTGCGGGGGATTCAATCACATCGGGGCCGTGTCGGCATGCCGGCAAACCAGGGCACGGGGAAATCTCCCGCCTCGCACCCGCAGCGATGAGTGGCGCGCCGAATATCAATTTCCGCTGCCGTGCGGGGGTTATGATGCCCGGGCTTCAGGTGCCTCCGGTCAAGTCATGGCCGGGGGTTGAACGGGAAGCAGGTGACGCGGTGCCGCAAGGTGCCGTCATTCCTGCGCTGCCCCCGCACCGGTAAGCAGGCGAACGGTCGCCACGACAAGCCACTGCGAACTCGTTTCGTGGGAAGGCGGTGACCTCGGTGCCCCTCACGGGGCTCCGTCCTGCAAGCCCGGATACCGGCCTCGGAGCGCGGTGTCGTCCGGGTACCAGGCCCGGGCGGCGTTTGCCACAACGCAGCCTGCGGGGACGCTCGCTGCTTGGAGTCATCGATGTCCACCCGTTCCCTGGGCGCGGCCGCATGCTGCGGCGCAGCCCTTCTTGCCGCCTCGCCGGCACATTCCCAATCCGCTCCTTCCAGTGCCGCCGACGGCGACCGCATCGTCGTCACGGCCAGCCGCATGCCGATGCCGCGCGAGGGCGTGCTGGCCGATGTCACGGTGATTGACCGCCAGACCATCGAGCGCGCTGCCGTGTCGTCTTTGCCCGAACTGCTGCAACAGGAGGCGGGCGTGGAGATCGCCACGCGCGGCGGCCCGGGCCAGCCCGCCGCACTGTTCCTGCGGGGCAGCAATGCCAGCCACGTACTGCTGCTCATCGACGGTGTGCGGGTGTCCTCGGCAACGGCCGGCACCAGCGCCTTCGAGCACCTGAGCCTCGACCAGATCGAACGCATCGAGGTTCTGCGCGGCGCGGCCAGCAGTCTCTACGGGGCCGATGCCATCGGGGGCGTGATCCAGGTCTTCACCCGCCAGGCCGCAGGCCCGCGCGCGAGCCTTGCCCTGGGCAGTGACTCGCGCCGCGAACTCGGGCTTGGCCTGGGTGGCCGCGGTGGCGACGCCGCGCAGGGCCGCGAGACCCGATGGAGCGTGCAGGGCAGCGCCATGGACGTGCGCCCCGGCACGGCGGCCGACGCGTCCAACACCCTGGGCTACAACCCGGACCGCGACCCCTACAGCCGCCACACGCTGGCCGCGCGTCTCGAGCAGGGGCTCACCCGCGGACATTCGCTGACGCTGCAGGCGCAGCTCACGCAGGCCCGCACCGAGTACGACGTGTCGACCCGCAGCGAGGGTGACCGCAACCACCAGCGGCTGTCTCAGGTGTCGGCGCGCAGCAGCCACCGACTGGGCGAGGGCTGGACGTCGCGCCTGATGCTGGCGCACAGCGCGGACGACCTGAAGTCGGAGGGCAGCATCGCCGAGCGGTACCGCACCGCGCAGGATCAGTTCGGCTGGGAGCACGAGCTGCGGCTGCCCGTGGGCCGCGGCGCGGGCGGACTGGAGTGGCGTCGCGAGGTGGTCTCGGGCAGCACCGCCTTCACCGAGACCGCACGCCGCACCGCCTCGGTGTGGGCCAGCTGGACGGCTGCGTCCGGGCCCTTGTCGTGGCAGGCCAGCGCGCGTCAGGACCGCAGCAGCCAGTACGGCACCACACCCACGGGGTCGGTGTCGGCGGGCTACACGCTGGCCCCCGGCTGGAAGGTGTCGGGCTCCGCGGGCTCGGCCTTCAAGGCGCCGAGCTTCAACGACCTCTACTTCCCGTTCACCGATTACGGCTTCGGGTACACCTACCAGGGCAATCCGCTGTTGCGGCCCGAGCGTGCGCAGCAGCGCGAGCTCGCCCTGCGTGGCGGGCAGGGCGCGTGGAGCCTCGCCCTGCTGCGCTTCGACCAGCGCATCCGCGACCTCATCACCTCCAACAACGACTACAGCAGCGTCGCCAACGTGGCGCGCGCGCGCGTGCTCGGCAGCACCGCCGAGCTGGGTTGGCAGCAGGGGGCCTGGCGCATGCGCGCGCAGTTCACGCGACAGGACCCACGCGACACCGATTCCGCCGCCTTGCTGCCCCGCCGCGCGCGCGAATTCGGCAGCGTGTCGCTGGGCTGGACCGGCGGCGCATGGCGCGCCGGCCTGGACCTGAGCGCCCAGGGCGAGCGCTTCAACGACCCCTGGAACACGCAGCGCCTGCCGGGCTACGCGCTCGTGCACGGCCAGGTGGGCTGGCGCATGGCACCGGGCTGGGACCTCGCCTTCAAGGTCACCAACCTGGGCAACGTCGCGTACTCGCTCACGCAAGGTTATCCGGGCGCCGGCCGCCAGTGGCTGATGAGCCTGGCCTGGAACGGCGGGCGCTGAACCGCACCGGCAACCCTGCCTCATGGACGCGGCCCGCCACCTGGAGCAGAGCCCCCGACTGGCGCGGCGGGCCCGTCCCCTGCAGCGGGCGCTGCGCACCTGGGCCCTGCTCGCGCTGCTGTGCGTGGCGAGCTTCGCCGTGGCCCTGGGCAGCGGCACCAGTGACGGCGGCGTGCCGGCTCTCCTCGACGCGCTGCGCCTGCTGGTCGCGCCCGACGGCAGCACGGCCGCAGCCATCCTGCACGGGCTGCGCCTGCCCCGCGCGCTGGCGGCCTTCGGTGTCGGCGGGCTGCTGGCCGTGGCCGGCGCGCTGATGCAGGTGCTGCTGCGCAACCCGCTGGCCGACCCCTACGTGCTGGGGGTCTCGGGCGGCGCGGCCGGCGCGGCGCTCCTGGCGCTGATGCTCGGCGCCGGCGCCGCGCTGGCGCAGGCCGGGGCCTTTGCCGGCGCGCTGCTGACCATCGCCGCGGTGTACGCCATCGCGCACCGCGACCTCTCGCGACTGAGCGCGCCGGGCACCCTGGACGCCACCCCCCGGCTGCTGCTGTCCGGGGTGATGCTGGCCTCTGCCTGGGCCGCCGTGATCACGCTGCTGCTGGCACTGGCGCCCGAGGCGCAGCTGCGCGGCATGGTGTTCTGGCTGACCGGCGATCTGGCCGGCAGCGACGCCGGCGCCTGGCCGGTGCTGGCCCTCGCGCTGCTGCTGGCCGTGGCGTGGCCGCTGGCGCGCTCGCTCAACGTCATGCTGCGCGGCGCGGCGATGGCCCAGTCGCTGGGCGTGCGCGTCGTCGCGGTCCGCCGCACCGTGTTCGTGCTGGCGTCGTTGGCCGCCGCGGTGGCGGTGGCCGGTGCCGGCAACGTGGGCTTCGTCGGCCTGGTGGTGCCCCATGCGCTGCGCCTCGTGATCGGCAACGACCAGCGCGTGCTGCTGCCGGCCTGCGCGCTGGCCGGCGGCAGCCTGCTGCTGCTGGCCGACACGCTGGCACGCACGGTGGTGGCGCCGCAGCAGTTGCCGGTGGGCGTGGTGACGACGCTGCTGGGCGTGCCGACCTTCCTGTGGCTGCTGCTGCGCCGCGGGGCACCGCGGTGAACGGCGCCACCGCCCCGTTGCTGGAGGCCCGCGGGCTGCGCCTGGCTGCCGGCCGGCGCGTGCTGGCCGACCGGCTGGACCTGGTGCTCGAGCGCGGTCAGGTCTGGGCCGTGCTGGGGCCCAACGGCAGCGGCAAGACGACGCTGCTGCACACGCTGGCAGGCCTGCAGGCGCCGGCCGCAGGCAGCGTGCACCTCGGCGGCCGGCCGCTCGCCGATTGGCCTGCGCCCGAGGCGGCGTGCCTGCGCGGCCTGCTGCCCCAGGCGCTGCACGACGCCTTCGGCGCCCCGGTGCTCGACCTCGTGCTGCTGGGCCGCCACCCGCACCTCGGCCGCTGGGCCTGGGAGGACGACGGCGACCGCTCGACGGCGCGCGCGGCGCTCGCACGGGTCGACCTCGAGGGCTTCGAGGAACGCGACGTCCTCACGCTGTCCGGCGGCGAGCGCCAGCGCGTGGGCATCGCCGCGCTGCTGGCCCAGGACCCACTGCTCATGCTGCTCGACGAGCCGGTCTCGCACCTCGACCTGCACCACCAGGTGACCGTGCTCGAGCACCTGTCGGCGCTCGCGCGCACGCAGGGCAAGGCCGTCGTGCTGACGATCCACGACCTCACGCTGGCCCAGCGCTTCGCCAGCCACGCGCTGCTGATGGGACCGCAGGGTTGCCGCCAGGGGACGGTCGACGAGGTGCTGACCGAGGCGAACCTCGCCGCCGCCTTCGGCCACCGCGTGCGCCGGCTCGTGATCGATGGCGAGGTGATCCATGTGCCGGGCTGAGCGGCAGGCGGCGCGGCTCGCGCGCTGGGCGGCGGCCGCGCTGCTGGGCATGGCTGCGGCACTGCAGGCGCCGGCACGGGCCGCCGCGGTGGAAGTCATCGACGACGAGGGCCGCACGGTGCAGCTGGCCACGCCGGCCAAGCGCATCGTCAGCCTGGCGCCGCACCTGACCGAACTGCTGTTCGCGGCCGGTGCCGGTGACCGGCTGGTGGGCGCCGTGGAATGGAGCGACCACCCCGAGGCCGCGCGCCGCGTGCCGCGCATCGGCAACTTCTCCAGCCTGGACCTCGAGCGCATCGTGGCGCTGCAGCCCGACCTGGTCGTGGCCTGGGGCAGCGGCAACCCTGCGGGTCAGGTCAAGAAACTGGAGGCGCTGGGCATCCGCGTGTTCCGCAGCGAGCCGCGGCGCAGCACCGACATCGCCGACAACCTCAGGCGCCTGGGGCGCCTGGCCGGCACCGAGTCTGTCGCCAACCCGCGCGCCGACGCCTTCGAGCGCGAGATCGCCACGCTGCGCGCCCGGTACGCCGCCAGGCCGGTGCTGCGGGTCTTCTACCAGATCTGGCACCAGCCGCTGATGACGGTGAGCGACCGCCACCTGATCGGCGAGGCGCTGCAGCTGTGCGGGGCGCGCAATGTGTTCGGCGAACTGCCCGTGCTGGCACCGACCGTGGCCGCCGAGGCCGTGATCGCGGCCGACCCCGATGTCATCGTCAGCGGCAGCGGCGACGCCGCGGGCGCCAGGTCGCTGGAACCCTGGCGCCGCGTGCCGACGCTGCGCGCCACGCGCGCCGGCCACCTGTTGAGCGTCGACCCCGACCGCCTGCACCGCGCCAGCGACCGCTTCGCCGCAGGCGCCCGCGAACTCTGCGAAGCGCTGGACCGGGCGCGGACACCGGCTCGCTGAGGGCGGGCGCGGATTCAGCGGGTGAAGTCGATGCGCCCTTCGGGCAGCAGGTAAAGCACCAGTGCGCGCCCGCCGCTCACCGTGGGCCGATGGGCGCTCCCGGGCGGGCAGACCAGCCAGCCGGCAGGGCGGCCGTCGAAGCGGGCGTCGCCGTCGATGGGCATGACGAGGTCGATCTCGCCGTTCGGATGCACGTGGTGCGGGCCGGCGATGTCCTTCATGTCGACGACATCGACCGAGAATCCATGAAGGTCGGTCGCGGGCTTGAAGATCCGCCCGTAGCGGATCCCGCCGCCCTCGCGGTCGCACAGCCAGCCGGCGGCCACGCCGGCCTCGCAGCCGGCGCGCAGCTCGCGGTAGGTGCTGCTCGCCGGCCCGTGTTCACGGTTGAGCCATTCGTCGAGCGCGCTGTCCAGGGGCCGCCCGGCGATCTGCGCGGTGAGCGTGGCCAGGTGCTGGCGGAAATCGTCCACGGTCATCTCTGTCCTCCTCGAGGCTTGACGGGCGGGCTTGTCAATGGCCCGCCACATGCAGTATTGTGCTACTGAACTCCGCCTTCGCGCACAACGACTTCATGTCCAACACCCTAGAACGAGGCGCGCCGGTCGACGCCGAGACGCCGGATGCCGGCCTCCCCTCGGAGGGCACGCCGGGCGGCAAGAACCCCTTCCTGGTCGCATTGGGCGAACGCGTGCGCGCGCTGCGCTCGCGCCGCGGCATGACGCGCAAGGCCGTGGCGCAGGCCTCGGAGGTGTCGGAGCGCCACCTCGCCAACCTCGAGTACGGCGTCGGCAACGCGTCCATCCTGGTGCTGCTGCAGGTGGCGCAGGCACTGCAATGCTCGCTGGCCGAGCTGCTCGGCGACGTCACCGCGTCGTCGCCGGAGTGGTTGCTGATCCGTGAATTGCTGGAGCACCGCGACGAAGCCACGCTGCGCCGCCTGCGCGTGGCGGTCAGCGAGATGCTCGGCGGCGGCGGCACCGCGCCCGGGGCGGGGGGGCGACGCAGCACGGTGGTCGCCCTGATCGGGCTGCGCGGGGCCGGCAAGTCGACGCTCGGCCAGATGCTGGCCGAGGACCTGGGCTATCCATTCGTGGAACTCAGCCGCGAGATCGAGAAGTTCGCCGGCTGCAGCATCGCCGAGATCCAGGCGCTGTACGGCCAGAACGCCTACCGGCGCTACGAGCGCCGCGCGCTCGAGGAGGCGATCCAGATCTATCCCGAGGCCGTGATCGCGACCCCCGGCGGCCTCGTCTCCGACCCCGCGACCTTCAACCTGCTGCTGGCCCACTGCACCACGGTCTGGCTGCAGGCCAGCCCCGAGGACCACATGCGACGCGTCAGCGCGCAGGGCGACATGCGTCCGATGGCGGCCAGCCGCGAGGCCATGGACGACCTGCGACGCATCCTCGCAGGCCGAGCGGCGTTCTATTCGAAGGCCGAGTTCCACGTCGACACGAGCACGCAGCCGCTCGACGAGACCTGGGCGGTGCTGCGCCGCACGGTCCGCGAGGCACTCCAGCTGCCCGCATGACCTGGGCGGGCGGGATGCACCGCGGTGCATCCCATTGCAAGAAACTGCATCAGCCCATGCGGGTGGCGCGAGCTCAGGGCGCGAGCACGGCCGTGGCCTGCATCGCCAGCGCGCCCGAGTCGTCGGCCGCCCAGAGCGCGAAGCGCCCCGCACCATCGTCGCGGCCGCACACCTCGAACGGGGCGATGTCGAACAGCGGGCGCACGGCCCGGAACTCGAAGCGCGTGACCTCGCGGCCGGGCCGGTGCCGGCGCAGGGCATCGAGCAGCAGCGTGGCGACGAGCGGCCCGTGCACGATCAGGCCGGGATAGCCCTCGACCTGCGTCACGTAGCTGCGGTCGTAATGGATGCGGTGGCCGTTGAAGGTCAGCGCCGAGTAGCGGAACAGCAGCACGGGGTCCGGCTCGATGCGACGCCTGAACGCCGCGTCGGCCGGCACCGGCTGCGCGGCAGGCTCGGGCGCCCCGGGCGCCGGCAAGTCGCGGTAGACGATGTCGTGCTCCTCGACCAATGCCGGCCCGGCTTCGCCGCCGATGCGATGGCGCACGGTGACGAACACCAGCGGGCCGCTGCGGCCCCGCCGGGCATCGACGTGGACGATCTCCGAGACCCGTTCCACCGCTTCGCCGACGCGCAGCGGACGCAGGAACTCGAAACGCCCACCGGCCCACATGCGCCTCGGCAGCGCAACCGGGGGCAGGAAGCCGCCGCGCCGAGGATGCCCGTCGGGCCCGATCTCGTGCTGCGGCGCCAGCGGCCAGAAGTACAGCCAGTGCGCCAGGGGCGGCGCGGCATCGCCCGCTCTCGGGTACGGCTCGTCGCGGTCGAGCGTGGCGGCCAGCGCGGCCAGCGGCACCGGCGAGATCACGTCGGTGCGGCGTTCGCTGCGGCCGATCCAGCCGCGCAAGGTCTCGAGGTCGGTCGTCATCGGGATTCCCGTCGGCAAGGTACCACGCGGGGCTGGCGCGTCGGCCATTGTGGTGCGGTGGTCGCGCGGCGCCGATGCTGCCTTCGCGCACGAGACCCGCTCGCCCGCGATCGTGACCGGCCTGTCAGGCTCGCCGGCGCAGCACACCGGAAGCGGCAGAAAGCCCGGCCGCGCAGCAGCGACGGCCGCTCCACGCGCCGGCGCTGGGCCGCGGCACAGGCAACGCAACCGCTGTTCTACGGACTGCCATGGCTGGGCCGCGGCGGCCGGCCTGCGGTGCTGTTCGACCCCGAGGCACGGCACTTCTTCGTCTTGGCCGCCGTGCTGCGGCCGCGGGACCTGATCCCACTGGCCTGGCTCACCAGCCGTTGACGCGCGGCCACCACGCGCTCACTTCGCCGCCGCCATCGACGACGTGATAGCCCGGGTGCGCCGCCGCGGTGAAGCAGGCGTGGTTGGGCAGGATGCGCAGTCGCCGGCCCACCGGGAACGCGGCGACGTCAAAGGCAGCGCCCGAGCGCGTGGTGACCAGCGAGATCTCCTGGCTGGCCGAGGCGACGACGAGGTCGGGAATGACGCGGCCCTCCAGGTCGCACACCAGGCCATAGCCGGCGTCGAAACCGGTGCCTTCGGTCGAGCGGTCCTTCGACAATGCCAGCCCGCCGGCGTCGACGACGATGCGATTGCGCGCCGGCTGCGTGGCCGTGACGGTGGTCAGCACGCCCAGCGCGATGTCGTCGATGCCGCAGGCGCCGAGCCCGGCCTGGAACAGGTCCTGGAAGGGGTAGACGCCGGCCCGGCTCTCGGTGATGCCTTCCATCGAGCGGGCGAAGAAGGTGCCGGGGCTCGAGCCATAGCTGACCATCGGGCACGGCAGGCCTTGCGCCCGCAGCAGGTCGCGGGCCTGGATGCCGCCCTCGCGGATGCGTTCGGCCAGCTGCGCGATGGCCCCGGTGTCGGGCGCGTCGTACGACGCCCCGGCGTAGATCATGATGCCCCGCAGGTCGAGGTGCGGCGAGGCGTGGATCGCGCGCGCCAGCGCGAGGAACTCCGGCGCCCCGGCCTCGACGCCGGAGCGATGGTGGTCGATGTCGACGTCGATCACCAGCGGCAGAACGACGCCCTGTGCGCGTGCGGCATCGGACAGCGCCGGCAGGGCGTCGAGGTCGTGCGCGACGCAGACCACGTCGGTGCCGGCACGCAGCAGCGCCGCCACGCGCGGCACCTTGTCCGGCGGCAGCGGCACGGCGTAGAACTGGTCGTGGAAGCCGTGCGCGGCAAAGTGCTCGGCCTCGAGCAGCGTCGAGACGGTGATGCCGCGTGCCTGCCGCTGCATCAGCAGCCGGGCGACATCGACGCTCTTGGGCGTCTTCAGGTGCGGGCGCAGCATCACGCCGAGCTCGGCCGCGCGGTCGGCCATGCGGGCGATGTTGCGCAGCAGGCGCGGGCGGTCGAGCACGAGGCACGGGGTCGGCAGGTCTTGGAGCGTGGTCATGGTTTCGCGGTGGGCAGGGTGCACCGCGATCATCGCAGGGCCGCAGCGCGACGGCATCGTGACCGGCCCCAGGGCGCCGGTCGTTTCAGGAGCGTGACGGCCGGCCGATAAACGTATAAATTGCCGAAAAACGCCGACACGATGTACGCCGACACGCCGAGCCCGCAGCGCTCCACCTCCGCCCACGACGCCCTGGTCCGCGAAGCCATGGCTGCCAGCCAGGCCGACGAAGCGGTCGCCGCGATCGGGCTCTTCCGTCGTGCCATCGAGGCCGATCCCGGCGTCGCGAGCACCCACCTGCTGCTCGCCGCCGAACTGGCGCAGGCCGGACGTGACGCCGAGGCCGAATCGGCCTACGCCGCCGCCCTCTGGGTGGCGCCCACCCTCCACGTGGCCCGGTTCCAACTCGGCCTGCTGCAGCTGTGCGGCCTGCGCACGATGGCTGCGCTGCTGACCTGGCAGCCGCTGTTCTCCCTGCCGGACGGTCATGCCCTGCGCAGCGCCGTTCACGGCATCGCGGCGCTGATCGCCGACAACCGCGCCGAGGCCGTCGTGCACCTGCGCGAGGCCATCTCGGCCTGCCACGACAACCCGCCACTGGCAGCCGACCTCGGCCGCATCGTCGCCGCGCTGGGCGAGGTGGCGACACCCGCCACCCCGCCCGCGCAGGACAGCGCCCACGTGCTTCTGGCGAACTACCGCCCGGAATCGCCGGGGCACTGAGAGCCTGAGAGTTTTTCTCGCCATCTTGGTAATTGGCATGCAACTGGCTAATCTTTGACCATGAGCGAACCCCAGCACCAAGGCGAGGCGCCGGTCGGCCTGTTCGAGGACCTGCCGGCA
>JBILNT010000103.1:0-13333 GCA_044374875.1 Rubrivivax sp. | reverse complement strand
GGCATGGCAGCGATGCGGGCGGCGGCGCCGACGGGCGCGGGTACCAGCGTCGGTGTGGCGAGCGGTGCGACGGCGTTGTCCATGCGTTTGTGCTTGTCGGCGGCTTTCGGGCGGGCGGGGCCCGTGACCCGATCTGGGCGATGGGGCGCATTGTTTGGCCGACGCATGCCCCGCAGTGGGGCGAGAAGGCTGGCAATCCCTCGCCTGTTCCGCCCTTCGGCGGGGCGTGCGCGCACCTAAAGTGGCGGCAAGGGTGGAATGCCCGTCACGTGCCTTCGGCCGCTCGCGGCCCCCAGGCCAGGAGGCTCCGCATGGATCTCAGGATCAAGCCCTTCGACTTCAACCAGGCCGTCGCTCGTGCGGGCCTGCGCCCGGACGGCACGCCACTGGCGGCGCCGAAGGTGGCCGCGCCCGCCGAGACCTCGAATTTCCGCACGGCGATGGTCGAGGCGCTGGGCAACGTCAGCCAGCAGCAGCTGGCGGCGCAGCGCCTCCAGCGCGAGGTGAGCCTGGGCAACCCGACGGTCAGCCTCGAGGAGACCATGGTGGCCATGCAGAAGGCGCAGATCGGCTTCCAGGCCACCTTGCAGGTGCGCAACCGCCTGGTCTCGGCCTACAGCGAGATCATGAACATGCAGGTGTGATGCCTGCTGCGGCCCCCCGCTGTTGCTGCGTGCCGCCCGCGTGGCCTCAGTCGAGCGACATCAGCCGCCGCCGCTTCTGGGTCTGGAAGATGTAGCGCTGCAGCGCACGCGATGCCGCGGCGTCGAGGCCCACCCATTCGCAGCCGATGCGGACGCCATGATCGCTGCCCGGGACCGAGCTGACGTGGTGCAGCCGGAGCGACGCGATGAATCGGGTGTTGCCGTCGAGCTCGAGATGCACGGCGTGCAGGGTCCTCCCCGGCTCGAGGGGCGGCACGTCGTGCGGCACGAACAGGGCACAGCCGCCGTTGCTGACGTCGAGCACGCGCAGTGCCAGCGCCATCTCGGCGATGGCCGGGTGGCGCAGGCGGGCCGTCGGGGAGTGGCGCTCCGAGGCGCGCACGCGGTAGCCTTCGCGCCGCTGGAAGCGGTACAGGTGCGCCGGCCAGCCCGTCTGCAGCACGCTCGCGTCTGCGCCGCGCACCAGCAGCATGCCTTGCACGTCGAACTGCAGCTTGACGTTGTCGAGATAGGCGACGACCACCGCCTCGTCGGCATCGATCAGCGACTCGAGCTGGGGGTGGTTCTCCTCGAGGCTGAAGTTCAGGCGCGACTGGCGATCGTCCACCGACCACAGCGTCGCGCCGATCGCCGCGCCGCCGGGCGCGTTCAGGTTCACGGGCGTGGCATCGTCGCGCAGGCGGCGCAGCAGCGACAGCGCCTCGCCAGGGTGCTCGACCAGGAAGCGGCGCATCGCGTCGCCTGACGCGTCGGGGTCGATCTGGGCCGGTCGTGTGTCCTGGAACATGGCGCAATGCGGGCGGAGGGCCTAGCCTGCGAACTCAGTGGAGCATGCGGCGCTTGCCGGCGAGCGTCTGCTCCAGGTCCTGGAGCCAGGGCTCGGCGAGGTGGCGGATCTCGGCGTCGTTGATCAGGATGCGCTGCATGATGCGCGACTTCGTCCTGGCCTGGTCGCCGCTGAGCTGCTGGTCGCGCGCGGCGTTCTTGAGCTGGGAGATGAGCAGCACGCAGGCGCCTTCCAGGCGGACCACCTCGTCCCAGTTGCCGTCGCGGGCGGCCACCAGCATGTCGGCGCTCGCGCGCTCGATCGCCTCGTAATAGCTGAGAAGTTGCTCGTTCATCGGTGGCGTGGCGCGTGCGAGGCGCAGTCGTTGGGGCTGAGGGGAGGTCTTGCGGATGCGTGCGTCAGTTGCCACGGCGCACCTGCGGAGCGATCTGGTTCCAGGCGTCCTGCAGCGTCTTGACCAGGCGGGTGCTCTCGAGCAGCGCCGCTTCGTCGTTGCGCAGGTTGGCGTGTGTCAGGCGCAGCTCGATGTAGCTGTACAGGTCGTTCAGGTCGCGGGCCAGCTGGCCGCCTTCGCGCAGGTTCAATCCCGCGCGCAGCCCTTCGCCGATGATGCGCAGGGCGTGCGAGATGGCCTTGGCCTTGCCTTCGATGTCGCCTTGCTGCAGGGCGCCGCGGGCGCGGGCGATCGCGCCGACGAGGCCGTCGAACAGCAGCGCCACCAGTTCGTGCCCCGAGCGGTCGCCAGCGGCGGCGCCACTGACGCTGATGTTGGTGTACAGGCCTGAGAGCTGGCTGCTGCGGCGGGGATGCGGGCTGTGGCTGGCGAACATCTGGGGCTCCGTGTCGATCCGGGAATCTCATTTCCCGGCCATTGAATGAGTTATCGACGCTGCGGGGGCGGGCTTGAGCACAAAAACGCGGTCCGGCAGCCTCTGCTCGATGCTTCGATGGCCCCGGGGTGCTGGCAGGCGAGCGGCGCAGCCGTCCCCGGTGGTCGCAGACGTGCAAAGGCCCTGCGCCGCGTCGCGGGGCAGGGCCCTGGGGTGGCGGCGAGCGCCCGGATCAACCCTTGGCGTTCCAGTTCTGGACCTGCTGGCTGACGTAGTTCTGCAGGCTCGTCAGTCGCGCCATGTTGGTGTCGAGCTTGCTGTACTGGGCGCGCAGGCGGGCCTCGACGAGCGCCAGGCGCTCCTCGAGCTTGCCGGAGCGGTCGTTGTTGCGCTGGATGCTGGCGCGCAGCGCTTCCTGCCTCGTCGAGAGCACGCCGCTGGTGTCCAGCGTCTGGCTCCCGAAGTCGCGCATCAGCACGCCGAAGCCGTCCTCGACGGTGCCCTCGGCATTGCGGGCGAAGAACGCCTGCAGTTCGTCGAGCCGACCGATGGCGGCGTCGAGCTTGGAGTCGTTCACCTTGAGCTTGCCGTCACTCTGGGGCTCCAGGCCGATGTCGGCGAGCCGGGTGAACGCGGAGACTGCGCCCGTGCTGGCGCCGGCCAGCGATCGCAGTCCGTTGAGCAGGCCCACGGCGGTGCGGTCGCCCTGCAGCGTGCCGGCCCTCTTGGCCCCCTCGTCGTAGCGCGTCTGGTCGCGCACCTGGGCGACGAGGTCGTTGTAGGCCGTCGCGAACTCGGTGACGGACTTCCTGATCGATTCGGTGTCGCGCTCGACGTTGACTTCGACCGGCGCCGCGGTGACCTGGCCGAGCCTGACGGTCAGTCCGTCGATCACGTCGGTCAGCAGGTTGGTGGCCGAACTGACCGCGACGCCGTTGATCGTCGCCTCTGCATTGGCCGCGGCGAGCGTTCGCGTCATGCCCGTCGTGGTGGAGGGCGGGTCGAAGGCGAGTGTGTCCAGCGATGCCGCCGCGCCGGCGGGCATCGCCTCGGCGCTGGCCGCGATGCGAAAGCCGTTGTCGGCGCCGGTGCTCGTCGAGCGGATGGCCAGCCTTGCTCCGTTGGCGTCGTTGACGACCGATGCGCTCACGCCGGCTCCGGCGGCGTTGATGGCGTCACGCACCTGGGTGAGCGAGGAGCCGGCGGGAATCGTGATGCTCACGGGCGCGCCGTCGGCCTTGGGCGTGAATGCCGTCTGTCCTGCATCCCAGCTGCCGAGCTCCACCGTCAGGGTGCCGCCCCCCAGGGTGTCGTTCGTGGAGGAGAACGTCTGGCTGCCGACCACGGTCTGCGCCGCGGCGAGACGGCTGACGTTGAAGGTGTAGGTGCCCGGCGGCGCGCTGCCGGTCGAAGTGGCACTGATCGCGTTGGCATTGCCGGAGGCGACCTTGGTCATCTGCCACGTGCCCGCGTCGGTGAGGCGTCGCGCCGAGTCGCGCAGGGCCGTCATGGCGCTCTGCAGCTTGCCGTAGGCGGACAGCTGGGCATCGAAGCGCTTGTTCGCGACCTCGATCTTCTCGATGGGCTTGCGTTCGATCGCCAGCAGCTGCGTGACGATGCCGTTGACGTCCAGGCCGCTGCCGACGCCGGGGGACGAGAGTGTGGTCATCCGGGATCCTCGGGCGCTTTGCTGCAGTCGTCATCGGCCGCTGACGGCGGAACCTGCGTCCCGTCGTGGCGCCTGGGTGAATTCTTGCGCGTGCCAGGACGCGCCGAGGGGCGGCGAAGCCGCCGCGCGGCCGTCAGCCCTGGAGCAGCTTGAGAACCTGCTGCGGCAGCGCATTGGCCTGCGCGACCATCGCGTTGCCGGCCTGCTGCAGGATCTGCGCGCGCGACAGGTTCGCCGTCTCGACGGCGAAGTCGGCATCCATGATCCGGCTGCGGGCGGCGGTCAGGTTCTCGGCCGAGACCTGCAGGTTCATCACCACCGTCTCGAAACGGTTCTGCGACGCGCCATATAGCGCCCGCGAGGTCGTGACCTCGTCGATCGCCAGGTCGATGGCGTTGATCGCCGCCGTCGCACCCGAGGCATCGGCGCCGCTGATGTCCAGGTCGGCGACGGCGTTGCGCACGGTCGCGGTCAGGTCGGTGCCCTGGACCGTGATCGTGTCATTGTCCGTCGTCCCCGGCCCGATCTGGAACGTGAACTCGGCCGTCGTGCCGTCGAACAGGTTGGTGCCGTTGAACCGGGTGCCGTCCACCAGGCGTGCGACCTCGTCCTGCAGCTCGGCGAATTCCGTCTGCAGGTTGGCGCGGTCGCCCTCGTTGTTGCTGCCGTTGGCCGACTGCACGGCCAGCTCGCGCATGCGCTGCAGCGCATCGCCGATCTTGCCGATGGCGCCTTCGGCCGTCTGCGACAGCGAGATCGCGTCGTTCGCGTTGCGGATCGCGACGTTCATGCCGCGAACCTGGGCGTTCATGCGTTCGGCGATCGCGAGGCCTGCGGCGTCGTCCTTGGCGCTGTTCACGCGAAGACCCGACGACAGGCGCTGCATGGAGGTGTTCAGCGAGCCCTGCGACGTGGCAAGGTTGCGCTGGGCATTCAACGAAACCAGATTGGTGTTGATGGTCTGGGGCATTTCCTTGCACTCCTTGAAGAACCGGTAAACCCCGGCGACTCGCCGGCTGCTCCGGTGTTCCTCGCGCCACGGGGGCGTCCGGTCCACCTCACGGCCCGGCGCGTCGGTCCGGCGAAGTCTTGCGGTTCTCTTGCGAACCGGTCGGCGCGCCGTCCAGTGCTCCGGACGACAGGTGTACGGCTGTACTCCTGTTGGAACGCATTCTGTGAGACCTGCAAGGAGGGCGAAAGCTCGAAAAGGGCGGCGAAGTCCGTCCAGATCGCGGCCTGGAAACGACGGCGCCGCCCTCGCGGGCGGCGCCGGTCAGCGCGGTGCGATCAGGATCAGCCGCGCAGCAGGGCCAGCACCTGCGAGGGCTGCTGGTTGGCCTGCGCGATCATCGCGTTGCCGGCCTGCTGCAGGATCTGGGCGCGCGACAGGTTGGCCGTCTCGACCGCGTAGTCGGCGTCGACGATGCGCGAGCGGGCGGCCGTCAGGTTCTCGGACGAGACCTGCAGGTTGGCGATCACGCTGTCGAAGCGATTCTGCACGCTGCCGAAGTTGGCGCGGGCCGTGGTCACGGTATCGATCGCGGTGTCCAGAGCCGTGATCGCCGCGGTGGCACCGCTCCCATCGGCGCCACTGATGTCCAGGTCGGCCACGTCGCCGGCCATCGTCGAGAGGTTGTCCATCGACACCGTGATGGTGTCGGTGCTGTCCGTGCCGGCGCCGACCTGGAAGGTGTAGCCGCCCGAGCCGTCGCCGCCGGTGCCGTCAAGCAGGTTCTGGTCGTTGAACTTCGTGCCGCTCGTCAGTCGGGTGACTTCGGCCTGCAGCTGCGCGAATTCCGTCTGCAGGTTGTCGCGGTCGCCCTCGTTGTTGGTGCCGTTGGCCGACTGCACGGCCAGCTCACGCATGCGCTGCAGCGCGTCGCCAACCTTGGCGGCAGCGCCTTCAGCGGTCTGCGCCAGCGAGATGCCGTCGTTGGCGTTGCGGATCGCGACGTTCATGCCGCGAACCTGCGCGTTCATGCGCTCGGCGATCGCCAGGCCGGCCGCGTCGTCCTTGGCATTGTTGACACGCAAGCCCGAAGACAGCCGCTGCATCGTGACGCTCAGCGAGGACTGCGACGAGGACACGTTGCGCTGCGCGTTGATCGACAGCATGTTGGTCTGGATGGTCTGACCCATGGTGGTAGCTCCTTAGCGGTTAAACATGCCCGGCTCCGGCGCCGGTTTTTGCAAGCATCTTCAGCGTCAGCGGCGTTCGCTGCCGCTTCGTTGCCACAACCCCTCGGCAGCAGGCGACTGCTTCGGGAACCGCCCGGCGTCAGAGGGCTGGAGTGCAACCGTGAAAAATTCGGTTATTTCACTCATGACCGTCTAACCGGACCACGGAATCGATTTCTCGGCCCCGTTGCTTGTGGTATCGGCTCAATTCGTCTGGATCTTTAGCACCTTCTTCGATTGCTGCTGCAGATCGCTTCCGGGCCGCGCCGGGGCGGATAGGAAGCCGCCTCGGCGGGGGCCAGGCGCGAACCCGGCCCCGCCATGGTCTTCGGCGCAGGCGCCGCGCACTTGAGGCTCCGACGGGCTTGTAGGAATTTGTCTGACAAGGCGCGTGGAGAAAGAGGGACTCCAGCCGTGGAACTGGCCTGATGTGAGCCGGCTTTTTCTTTTCCTACAGTCCATCTCACGCTGATACGACGTACCCACACCAGGAGCCCGCAATGACCACCGACCAGATCCTTGCCGAAATCCGCGAAGCCAATCTCTCGTACCTGATGCTGGCGCAAAGCCTGGTCAGGACCGATCGCGAGCAGGCGCTCTTCCGTCTGGGCGTGAGCGAGGACACCGCGCAGCTCATCGACACGCTGACGCCGGCGCAGCTGATGAAGATCGCCTCGGGCAACACGCTGTTGTGCCGCTTCCGCATGGACGACGACCTGGTCTGGGGGCTGCTCACCAACCACGGCAAGAACGCGGCCAACGACGGCATTTCGCGCCTGCACGCTTCCATCCTGATGGCGGGGCGTCATCAGGAAGCCGCTTGAGGTAGGGCCCCCACGCTCCCTACCGGTCGCTGCCCCCCGAGGGGGCTCTGGCGGCGGACCGGCGGAGCCGGATCCACGCCAGTGGCTTGATCAGATACCAAATACAGAGCAGAGGAGTTCGTCATGGCCCGCAACAAGAGCATCCTGAGCGAAGCGCGTCAGATCGAGCGTGCGGTCACGCTGATCAACCTGGGCGCGCGACTGCAGGTGCTGGAGAGCGAGACCGACCTGAGCTACGAGCGCCTGCTGCGCCTGTACAAGGAAGTCTCCGGCAAGAGCCCGAGCAAGGGGCAGCTGCCGTTCTCCACCGACTGGTTCATGACCTGGCAGCCCAATATCCATGCCAGCCTGTTCCTCAACGTCCACGAGTACCTGAACAAGGCCGCGGCGCTCGACGAGATCGACACCGTGATCAAGGCCTACCAGCTCTACCTCGAGCAGATCCAGGCCCAGGGCCTGGAGCCGCTGCTCAGCGTCACCCGTGCCTGGCGGCTGGTGAAGTTCGTCGACAACGGCATGCTGACGACGACCGGCTGCAGCAAGTGCGGCGGGCACTTCGTCACCCACCCGCACGAGATCGCGCGCCACTTCGTCTGCGGCATGTGCAACCCCCCGGCCCGCGCGGGCAAGGGGCGCTTCGCCGGTGCGATGCGCGCCCAGGACGACGAGGCCGCGGCCGATCCCGACGGCGTGCCGCTGCAGGCGAACCTCCGTGCGCGTGCCGGAGTTCACGCCGACTGAGTTCCCGCACCGATCGGCACCCTGGGGGCGCGCGGCGCGCTGCCGATCTTCCTGGCGAGACCTGAACAGTCTCTTCATTGCTTGTCTCCTCCTGGCACAGGCCACTGTGCTTTGCGGCGGGCCCTCCGGGGCCCGCCTTTTTTTTCGGGCCACGGCGCGCAGAGCAGGGGGCACAAGGCCTTGCTTCTTCGCGGCTGGTCGAGGCCGTCCCCGGTCACACTGCCCGGCAGCATGAACAGCGTGTCGTCGAAACCTCGCCTGCGTCTGCCCTGGCCCCTTCCTGCGCTGGCGTGCTGGCTTGCCGGCTGGGCGGTGTTCGCGATGTTGCTGCCCGCCGGCGCCGCCGTGGCGGTGCCAGCGGCCACGGCTGCGGGGGTCGCGGCGGCCTGGCGCGTCGACGGCCGCTGGCGCCGCCTGATCGCGGGCGGAGGATTCCCGGTGTCGGCGCTCGCGCTGGTGCCCGCGTCGGCCTGGCCGTCCTGGGTGTGGCCGCTGGCGGCGACGACGCTGCTGGTCGCCTATCCGCTGCGTGCCTGGCGCGACGCGCCGTTCTTCCCCACGCCTGCCGATGCGCTCGAGGGCCTGGCGCAGGCCGCACCCGTGGCAGACGGCGGCCGGGTGCTGGATGCGGGCTGCGGTGCGGGGCATGCATTGCTGGCGCTGCACAGGGCGTACCCCCACGCGCGGCTGGAGGGCGTCGAGTGGAGTCGTCCGTTGGCGTGGCTGTCGGCCTTGCGCTGCCCGACCGCATCGGTGCGGCGCGGCGACATGTGGTCCGTCGACTGGTCTGGCTGCGCGATGGTGTACCTGTTCCAGCGTCCGGAGTCGATGCCGCGTGCCGCAGCCAAGGCCGCTGGCGAGATGGGCGACGGTGCCTGGCTGGTCAGCCTGGAGTTCCCGGTGCCCGGCTGGACCGCTCACGCCTCGCTGCAGCGCAGCGGCTGCCGGCCGGTGTGGATCTATCGCATCGGACGCGATCCTGCTCTCATGCCCTCAATCATCGGCCGCCGGCGCCGATAACCCCTCCAGGGCCGGCCTGCGCACCCTGCGCAGCGGCATCAAGCGGATTCAAGGCCATGTTCGTCATCATCGGTTGGGTCCTCGCAATCGGTTGCGTCTTCGGGGTGTTCATCGTCCACGGCGGCAACATGGGCGTCATCCTGAAGGCACTTCCCTTCGAGATGACCACCATCGGCGGCGCCGCCCTCGGCGCCTTCATCGCCAACAACCAGCCCAAGGTGCTGAAGGCGGCGGCCAGCGGCGTGGCGCAGTGCTTCAAGGGCAGCAAGTACAGCAAGGCCCGCTACATGGAGCTGATGGCGCTGCTCTACGACATCCTCCAGAAGGCCCGCAAGGAGGGCCTGATGTCGATCGAGAAGGACGTCGAGGAGCCGGCGTCCTCGCCGCTGTTCCAGAAGTACCCGACGATCGGCGGCGACCACCACGTCGTCGAGTTCATCACCGACTACCTGCGGATGATGGTCTCGGGCAACCTCAACGCACACGAGATCGAGTCGCTGATGGACAGCGAGATCGAGACACATCATCACGAGGCCCACGCCGCCGTCGCCGCGCTGCAGCGGCTGGCGGGCGCGCTGCCCGCCTTCGGCATCGTCGCGGCGGTGCTGGGGGTGGTCAACACCATGGGTTCCGTGGGCCAGCCGCCCGCCGTGCTCGGGGCGATGATCGGTTCGGCGCTGGTGGGAACCTTCCTCGGCATCCTGCTGTCCTACGCCTTCGCCGAACCGCTCGCCGGCCTGCTCGAGCAGAAGGTCGACGAAGGCAGCAAGGAACTGCAGTGCATCAAGACCACGCTGCTCGCCAGCATGCAGGGCTACGCCCCCCAGGTGGCCATCGAGTTCGGCCGCAAGGTGCTTTACTCCACCGAGCGCCCGAGCTTCAGCGAGCTCGAAGGCCACGTGAAGGGCAGGAAGTGATGTCCCCCGCGAGCGCAGCGAGCTTGGGGGCTCAACATGGCCGGTGACGCCAAGAAGCTCCAGCCCATCATCATCAAGCGGGTGAGGAAGGGTGGGCACGCAGCGCACGGCGGCGCTTGGAAGATCGCCTACGCCGACTTCGTCACCGCGATGATGGCGTTCTTCCTGCTCATGTGGCTGCTCGGTTCGACGACCGAGGGCGACAAGAAGGGCATCGCCGACTACTTCGGTTCGCCGCTGAAGATCTCTCTCATGTCCAGCGGCTCGGGCGCCGGCGACGCGTCGCACGTCATCAAGGGCGGCGGCCAAGACCTCACGCGCGCCACGGGCCAGGTCAAGCGCGGCGACATCGAGTCGGCGCGTCAGACCGTCAACCTGCAGGCGCTGCGCGCCGAGCAGATCCGTGCCGAAATCGCCCGAATGGAAGACCTGCGGCGCAAGATCGAGGAGAAGATCGCGGCAAACCCCCACCTTCTTGCCCTGAAGTCACAGATCCGTCTGGACGTGACGCGCGACGGCCTGCGCATCCAGATCATCGATGAGGCCAATCGCCCGATGTTCGCCAGCGGCAGCGCTGTGGTGCAGCCCTACATGCGCGAGTTGCTGCGCGAGATGGGCGCCGTGCTCGGCGGCGTGCCCAACCGGCTGACCCTCGAAGGGCACACCGACGCCATGCCTTTCGCCGGTGGCGAGCGCGGCTACAGCAACTGGGAGCTCTCCGCAGACCGTGCGAACTCGTCGCGCCGCGAGTTGATCGCGGGCGGGCTCCCGGAAGACCGGACGCTTCGCGTCCAGGGTCTGGCGGCCAGTTCGCCGTTCGACCGCAACGATCCACATGCGTCCACGAACCGGCGCATCAGCATCATCGTGATGAACAGCGAGGCCGAAGACCGCTTCTTCCGCACTGAACCTGACAGCGCCCAGGCCACCGAGGACGCGGAACCGGCGGCCGCGCCGAACATCGCGCCCCAGATGGCACCTGCGCGCGACGGCGCGACTTCAGTCGGAACCTATCCAGGCCGATAACCTTGACAGAATCGTTCATCCGAGGGCAAGCCCATGAGCCAGCACACCCAACTCAAGTTCCTGATCGTCGATGACTTCTCGACCATGCGGCGCATCGTCCGCGGCCTGCTCAAGGAGATGGGCTGCAACAACGTCGACGAGGCCGAAGACGGTGCGGTCGCGCTGCAGATGCTCAAGAGCGCGAAGTACGACTTCGTCGTCTCGGACGTTAACATGCCGAACATGAACGGCTTCGATCTGCTCAAGTCGATCAAGGCCGACGACGCGCTCAAGCACATCCCCGTGCTTATGGTCACGGCCGAGGCGCGCAAGGAGGACATCGTGCTGGCGGCGCAGAGCGGAGCGGCAGGCTACATCGTCAAGCCGTTCACCAAGGCGACGCTGGAAGAGAAGTTGCAGAAGATCCTGCAAAAGCTGGCCACGACGGCCTGACACATCGAGGAAGCCGCCGACATGAATATGGAAGACATCGCCGCGCTCAAGCCATCGGAACCGCTGGTCGTCTCACCTGAGGTGTTCCAGCAGCTGGGGTCGATCACGCGCCTGCTTCACGACACCATGCAGCAGCTGGGCGTCATGCCCAAGCTGCAGGTCGCGGCCGACGGGCTGCCCGACGCGCGCAGCCGGCTGAACTACATCGCCAACAAGACCGCCGACGCCGCCAACAAGGTGCTGAACTCGGTCGACCAAGCGAAGGCGGAGCATGCCCACATCGCCGAGGCGACGCGTGCCGTCGCCCAGGCGATCGTGGCCGATCCCGTCAGGGCGGTGGCCTCTGGCGCCGTGTTCAACTTCGTGCGCGACGTCGAGCAGAGCACCTCGCGCATCGACGGCCACCTGACCGACATCATGATGGCCCAAGACTTCCACGACCTCACCGGCCAGGTCGTGGCCAAGGTTGTCACGCTGGCTAACGACCTGGAGGATAGCCTCGTCCAGCTCCTCGTCCAGGTGGTGCCCCCCGAGCAGCGCGAAAAGGTGGATCCGAGCGTGCTGCACGGCCCGGTGGTGAACCCCGAGGGCCGCACCGACGTCGTCTCGGATCAGGGCGAGGTCGACGACCTGCTGGCGAGTCTGGGGTTCTGATCACGGCCGCGGCCTTGCCCGGCACGCGGCCCAGCCGGCGCAGCCTTCGACCTCGGGCGCCGCTCGGCGCGAACGAAGACCGCGCTGCGTTGGTGGGGGTGACGCTCGCCGCCATCGGCCGCTTCCCGGAACTTCACGCCGATCGTCTCCGGAAAGCCTGACCGCACGCTTCGCGTGCCGGCCGCCTGGAGATCTTCGAGGGGCGGGATCTGGCGCATGAAGAGTTGAAGAGTTGAACGCGGCCGGGGGGCGTGTGCACGGGTCGCGCCCGGACAGCCCGAAGCGGGCGCCCCGGGGGATGCGAGATCGACGGCGTCAGGCCGGAGCCGTACGGCTGTCGGCGCCACGCGCTGCAACACCGGCGTCGGCGGCGCGTATGTTCTGCGCCAGGTCGCCCTTCGGTCCCTTGACGAGTTCGTAGCTGACCCGACTGCCCTGCTTGAGCGTCCGGAAGCCGTCCATCTGCACGGCGGAGAAATGCGCGAAGACATCCGCGCCGCCGCCCTCGGGTTCGATGAAACCGAAGCCCTTGGCGTCGTTGAACCACTTGACTTTGCCTTCGGCCATCGCAGCCCCCAAATTGGTATCGACGAAACGGGATTCTCAGCCGTCCGTTCCCCTGGTGTCAATAATGTGCGACTTGTTTTCTGTCAATCAAACGTTACACATCGCCGGGGTGCCGACGTTTCCTCATGCGGCAACATGAAGGCGCACGCCGTTGCGGGCGGATCGCCCCTCTGCTCGCCGCTTGTGTCCGGCACGGTCGACCCAACACCAAGTCGACGGGTCTTGCCGGTGTCCATCGGCGCACTTGCGGGCCAACTCGATAGAATGACCCATGCCCCCCGATCAGACCCCTGATCCTCCCAAGGTACCACCGGCACCGCGTCGTGACGATGGGCAGGGTGCGGTCGTGGCAGAGCGCAAGGCGCAGCGAACCCAACCGCCGTCGCTCTATCAGGTGGTGATGCTCAACGACGACTACACGCCGATGGAATTCGTCGTCTGGGTGCTGCAGCAGTACTTTCAGCGTGATCTGGAGGCGGCGACACAGATCATGCTCAAGATCCACCACGAAGGGCGTGGCGTCTGCGGTGTCTATCCGAAGGACATCGCTGCCACCAAGGTCGAGCTCGTGCTGTCCGCCGCCCGGCGCGACGGCCACCCGCTGCAGTGCATTATGGAGGCCGCATGATCGCGCAAGAACTGGAAGTCAGCCTGCACATGGCGTTCGTCGAGGCGCGCCAGCAGCGGCACGAGTTCATCACCGTCGAGCACCTGCTGATGGCGCTGCTCGACAACCCGTCGGCCGCGGAGGTGCTGCGTGCCTGTGCCGCCAACATCGACGACCTGCGCAAGAGCCTGGCGACGTTCATCAAGGAGAACACGCCGACGGTCAGCGGCACCGAGGAGGTGGACACCCAACCGACGCTCGGGTTCCAGAGGGTGATCCAGCGCGCGATCATGCACGTGCAGTCCACCGGCAGCGGCAAGAAGGAGGTGACGGGCGCGAACGTGCTTGTCGCGATCTTCGGCGAGAAGGATTCGCACGCGGTCTACTACCTGCACCAGCAGGGCGTGACCCGGCTG
>JBILNT010000253.1:0-3843 GCA_044374875.1 Rubrivivax sp. | reverse complement strand
CGCCATCTTGTTGCACAGCGTGCCGGCGACGATCATCAGGTCGCTCTGGCGCGGGCTGGGGCGGAACAGCATGCCGAAGCGGTCAATGTCGTAGCGCGCCGCACCGGCGTGCATCATCTCCACCGCACAGCAGGCCAGGCCGAAGGTCATGGGCCACAGGGAGCCCGTCTTCGACCAGTTGATCAGCTTGTCCACCGAGGTGGTGACGAAGCCTTCCTTGAGGACACCATCGATACCCATGCTGCATTACTCCCAGTCGAGGGCACCCTTCTTCCACTCGTAGACGAAACCGACCACCAGGATGGCCAGGAACATCATCATGGCCCAGAAGCCTGACGCTCCGATGTCATGCAGCGCCACCGCCCAGGGGAACAGGAACGCGATCTCGAGGTCGAACAGGATGAAGAGGATGGCGACGAGGTAGTAGCGCACGTCGAACTTCATGCGCGCATCCTCGAAAGCCTCGAAGCCGCACTCGTAGGGGCTGTTCTTCTCGGTATCCGGGCGGTTGGGGCCGAAGATGAAACCCAGCACCTGGGGCGCGACACCGACGGCCACGCCGACGAAAATGAAGAGGATCACTGGCAGGTACTGTTGCAGGTCCATCGCGTCGTCAGCATCAAGTCAGGTCGTACGTGGTCGAAAAAAAACGCGCCGGGGTGACCGGAAAGATCACCCTTGGGCGCGCCCGTTGCCCCTGCTTGCCGCGGCGGGGCGCTGTCCCGGAGCCCCACGTCGGGTCCGGGACATGCATCAGATCTATGGTGCCGACGGCGAGACTCGAACTCGCACAGCTTTCGCCACTACCCCCTCAAGATAGCGTGTCTACCAATTTCACCACGTCGGCACGACGTCAACTACCGCAGCGAGCCCGGCTTGCATGAGGGAATCGCTTACCGGACAGCCAGGGATTCTAGCCCGAAATCGAGGGCTTTCCCGAGGCGTTCGACTACTTCGTAGGAATCGCACCGGCACCCGAGGCGGGCGCGACCGGTGCAGGCACCGCGGCACCGGGGATGGCACCCGTGGCGGGGGCGCTCGCGGCCGCCGGGCGGTCGAGAACACTGGCACCGCCGCTGCCTGTGCGGGCGCCGGCCTGGTTGCTCATGAACGCCAGGGCCAGCGTGCAGACGAAGAAGATCGTGGCACAGGCGGCCGTGGAACGGGAAAGGAAGTTGGCGCTGCCCGTGGCGCCGAACAGGCTGCCCGAGGAGGCGCCGCCGCCGAACGAGGCGCCCATGTCGGCACCCTTGCCGTGCTGGATCAGCACGAGGCCGATCATCACCAGGGCGGCGATCAGCTGGATCGCGAGCACCAGGGTCATCCAGATCTGCATGTCGAAAAGCTCCTGAGAAAACGCGTGCCTGCGCGGCGGTCAGCCTGCGGCGCGGCAGATGGCCACGAAGTCGGCAGCCTTCAGCGAGGCCCCGCCGATCAGCCCGCCGTCGATGTCGGGCTGGGAGAAGAGCTCGGTGGCGTTGTCGGCCTTGACACTGCCGCCGTAGAGGATGCGCATCGCGTCGCCGCGGCCGGTCGCGGCCTGCAGCTGGGCACGGAGCACGGCGTGCACCGCCTGCGCCTGCTCGGGAGTGGCCGTGCGGCCGGTGCCGATGGCCCACACAGGCTCGTAGGCGACAACGATCTCGCTGGCGCAATGGGTCAGCTGGTGAATCACCGCCGAGAGCTGGCGCTTGACCACGGCCTCGGTCTCGCCGGCCTCGCGCTGCTCGAGTGTCTCGCCGACGCAGACGATCGGGGTCACGCCCTTGGCCAGCGCCGCCTGCGCCTTCAGCGCCACCAGCGCGTCGCTCTCGGCGTGATACGCACGGCGCTCGGAGTGGCCGACGATCACGTAGCGGCAGCCGCACTCGGCCAGCATGGCCGCGGACACCTCGCCGGTGTAGGCACCCTGGACATGGGCCGAGCAGTCCTGGGCACCCCAGCGCAGGTCGCCGCCGGCCAGGGTGGCCGCCGTCTCGGTGAGGAAGACGAAGGGCACGCAGACCGCCACGTCGGCGGTGTAGGGACGCCCCGCCAGCACGCCCGCGAGCAGCTCGGCATTGGCCGGGCGGCTGCCGTGCATCTTCCAGTTCCCGACCACCAGCTTGCGCCGCATCACGATGCTCCTTGCCAGGTGAGGACGATCTTGCCCACGTGGGTGCTGGACTCCATCAGCGCGTGGGCATCGGCGGCCTGCGCGGCCGGAAAGACGCGATGGATGACCGGCTTGACGGTGCCCGCGGCCAGCAGGGGCCAGACCCGCTCGCGCAGGTCGTGCGCCAGCGCGGTCTTGTAGGCCACCGAGCGCGGGCGCAGCACCGATCCGGTGATCGCCAGGCGCCGACGCAGCACCGTACCGGCGTCGAAGCCGCTCTTCGTGCCGCCCTGCACGGCGATGATCGCGAGCCGGCCGTCCTCGGCCAGGCACTCGACCTCGCGGGCCACGTAGTCGCCGGCGACCATGTCCAGCACGACGTCGACACCGCGGCCGCCAGTGAGGCGGCGCACCTCGGCGACAAAGTCCTGGGTGCGATAGTTGATCCCTGCGTCGGCACCGATGGCCACGCAGGCGGCGCACTTGTCGTCGCTGCCGGCGGTGACGTAGACGGTGGAGCCCAGCGCCTTGGCCAGCTGGATGGCGGTCACGCCGATCCCGCTCGAACCGCCCTGCACCAGCAGGCTCTCGCCGGGCTGCAGGCGGGCGATCGTGAAGACGTTCTGCCAGACGGTGAACAAGGTCTCCGGCAGGCTCGCAGCCTCGACCATCGACAGGCCGGCCGGCACCGGCAGGCACTGGCCCGCGGGCGCCACGCAGAGCTCCGCGTAGCCACCGCCCGCCACCAGCGCGCACACCGGGTCGCCGATCGCGAGCCCGGCGGCGGCGAGGTCTTCCGGCGCGCCAGCCACGACCGTACCGGCCACCTCGAGCCCGGGCAGGTCCGAGACCCCCGGCGGCATCGGGTACAGGCCCTTGCGCTGCAGGACGTCGGGCCGATTGACGCCCGACGCCTGCACCTGGATCAGCAGTTCACCGGCGTGCGGCACCGGGTCCGGCCGCTCGCACGGCCTGAGGACCTCGGGCCCGCCGGGACTGGCGATCTCGATGGCGCGCATCACTCGCCCTGGCGCGGGGTCTCGGCGGCGGGAGCGTCGCCTGCCGGCGCGCTGTCGCCACCCTGCGACTCGGCGCGGGGCGCACGGTCCTCGCGCGGGCCGCGGTCACGGCGATCACCACGGTCACCCCGGTCGCCACGGTCACGGCGCGGACGGTCGCCGCGGTCACCACGATCACCGCGGTCGGAACGCTCGCCGCGAGACTCCTCGAAGCCCTCCGGCCGCTCGAGCAGCGCCTTCATCGACAGCTTGATGCGGCCCTTCTCGTCGGTCTCTAGGACCTTGACCTTCACGACCTGGCCCTCGGCCAGGTAGTCGCTGACCTGCTCGACGCGCTCGTGGGCGATCTGGCTGATGTGCAGCAGGCCGTCCTTGCCCGGCAGGATGTTGACCAGCGCGCCGAAGTCGAGCAGCTTGGTGATCGGGCCTTCGTAGACCTTGCCGACCTCGGCCTCGGCCGTGATCTCCTCGATGCGCTTCCTGGCCATCGCGGCCTTGTCGGCGTCGGTCGAGGCGATGGTGATGGTGCCGTCCTCGGCGATGTCGATCGTCGTGCCGGTCTCCTCGGTCAGCGCACGGATCGTCGCGCCGCCCTTGCCGATCACGTCGCGGATCTTCTCCGGGTTGATCTTCATCGTGTACAGGCGCGGGGCGAACTTGCTCACCTCTTCCTTGGCGCCGCCCACGGCCTCGACCATCTTGCCCAGGATGTGCAGGCGCGCTTCCTTG
>JBILNT010000102.1:0-13436 GCA_044374875.1 Rubrivivax sp. | reverse complement strand
CGACACCATCAGGACCGTCATCTTCCTGATCGCCGGCAAGCTCGACTTCGCAGCGGTCAACCCTCATGCCCGGTAACCCACTTGAAATTCAGTAGAGCCTGTTGTTGAGGCTGTCGTCGAGCGTCATCGAGAAGGGCAGGATGTGCTCCACCTCGACTTCCGGCGAGAACAGCATCGCCATACCGATCTGCTCACCCGTGTAGGGGCAGCGGCGGTTGGCCGGGTCGGCAGGATTCAACTCCTCCCAAAGCCGCAGCAGGGTAAGGTCCTGCGACGAAACCGGCTGGCCTTCCCGGCCCGGCAGTGAAGCGATCTTCGCGCGCAGCGTCTCGTTCACCCGCTGACGCTCGGCCTGGCGCTTCTGCTCTTCCTCCCGCTGCGCCCGGCTCTGCTTGAGCTCCCTCGCGACCTCGACGACCACCTCGGTGGGATGCCCGTATCGCGCCAGCAGGCCGTTGACGACCTTGCGCAGTTCGTTCAGCCCGATGTGCACGGTCGGGTTCGCGATGCGGCCGAAGCGGCGCTCCGGTGGATCGTCGGGCTGCGCCTTGGGGTCGGCGAAGCCGACGTGGCGCTGGAGCACCTCGCCGTAGTAGGGCATCCGCTCGAACAGCTCGCCCGTCTGCTCGAAGTGCGACAAGGCGCTGTGGGTGTCGAATCCGGCGGCCTTCACCGCGTCTGCGTAGGACACGACCTCCCGCTCGAGCGCTGGAAGGACTCTCGCGATCGCCTTGCGGCTGAGATTGCCGAAGCCCTCAGGCAGCCCGACATCGGCAATGCGCTCGGCGCGCGCTTCGTCGACCCCGAACCTGTCTGCCAGCCATGCCACCAAGACCGCTTCGCTCGGGTCCGAGAGCAGGCGCTCGACGATCTCCTCCTGCTCGTGCAGCGGCAGGCGCTGCCACGCTTCGCCGAACAGGTTCGGATCAGCGAGGGCCTTGGCGGTCGCGTTGCCTTTCAGACGGTCACGCTTGATGTCCTCGAGGTTGAACGAGGTGGTTCCCGGCAGGCCCAGGGCCTTGCGTGCGCGTGTGAACGTGAGGTCGCCCGTGGCGAGGAGTTGCGCCAAGGCATCTCGCTCCGTGAGCGTCAGCGTTCGCTCTTCCATGGCCGGCGCGCTGACGACGCGCAGGTGGTTCAGCTCCTGATAGATGCGGAAGCGCTGTGTGCTCGGCAACGCAAGGGGCGCGCGCTCCTCGTCGGGAAGCAGGGTGCATCGTCCGGGACGCACCGGCTTCAGCGCGCGTTGGTGAAAGATGATGTCCCGCAGTTCGTCGCGCTTCTCGTCGCTGAAGAACGCCGGGTTCCTGGCAGCCTGAGCACGCCAGAGCGCATCGAACTCGGCTGCGATCATCGACCGGTCGATGTAGAGGTCGTAGGCGCGATCCTTCGCCGAATGCCCGCGCAGACGGGCGCGCACGCCCTCGCGCCTGGCATGGCGGCCGGCCAGCCACTCGCCGACGGTCCTGGCACCCTGGGCGGTCAGCTCCTGATGCAGACGACGGATGGCTGACTTCAGCAGGCCCCGGTCCGAGTCTTTCTTGTCCGTCTTGCGGTTGCTCTGGAAGCCGCGGCGCTGGTTGAGGTGGAAGAGTGCCCGGCCGAACTCTGCAGGCGACAGTGCCTCGTCGAGTCCGCGCTTGCGCAGAACATACGGATCGAATGCCGCGAGTGCCCTGCGCTGTTCGGTGTCGGAGGGCCAGAATCCGAGCCGCTGGAGAGCCTCGAGCAGGCGCGCCTTGCGCTTGAGCAGGCGGTCGCGGCGCCGCCGCATCTGACGCGCAAGCCGCCGGGTGACGGCCAATGAGCTGCCGTCCTTCGGGTTGCGTCCGTCGGAGAAGATTCTCACCCCGGCGCGAATCACCGCGCACGGCGCGCCTGCGGCGTCCAGGCGAACCAGGCACCAGCCGATCGAGGTGCTCCCGACATCCAGCGCCAGCCGATAGGGCATCTTTCCCAGCATCGCAAGCCTCCCTGCCGCTGTTGTTGCGCGGCCTTGCAAAAAAGGATACGCTAAAACTGCTAGATGCTCGGGATATGAGCTCTGTCCGCTAACAAGCTGAAAGATGCACCAAATGAGAAGGCCGCTACATGCGGCCTTCTGTCTTTGCAGGGTGCAGTATGGTGGCGCATCGCCGGGGAATGGCTGCCGCGCCACCCGTCGTCCCGATGTGGGGAGTCGCTGGTTGAGGAGCGGGCGCCGAACTTGCCCCACCTATCATCCCCCCATGCTCACCCCCGAACAGCTGCTCGCCTTCCTGCTCGCCGCCATCGCCGTCACCGCTTCGCCCGGCCCTGACAACCTGATGGTGCTGGGCGTGGGCATGTCGAAGGGCCGGCGCTACGGGGTGGCCTTCGGGCTGGGCTGCGCGCTGGGGTGCCTGAGCCACACGCTGCTGGCGGTGCTGGGGGTCAGCGCGCTGATCGCGGCTTCGCCGCTGGCCTTCACGGTGCTGAAGGTGGGCGGCGGGCTCTACCTGGTGTGGCTGGGGGTGCAGGCGCTGCGCAGCCGCGGCGGGGCGCGTGCGGCCGATGCGGGGGCGGGGCAGGTGACGGTGCAGGGGCTGTTCCTGCGCGGCGTGTTCGCCAACGCCATCAACCCCAAGGTGGTGCTGTTCTTCCTGTCGTTCCTGCCGCAGTTCGTGGTGCCCGCGCAGGGCAGCGTGGCGGGGCAGATGGCGGCGCTGGGCGTGGCCTTCACGCTGCAGGCGGCGCTGCTGTTCGGCCTGCTGGGCTGGTTCGCCGGTTCGGTGGGGCAGTGGTTCGAGCGCAAGCCGCGCGCCGGGCTCTGGCTGGACAGGCTGGCCGGGGCGATCTTCGTCGGGCTGGGGCTGCGGCTGATCGTCGCGCGGTAGCGGGCAAGGGCAAGGGCCCGAGCCGGGCAGGCCGGCCGTTCAGGGCCGAGTGTCTGCCCACGGGTTGAACAGCGGCACGCATGCCGCACGCGCTGCTCGAACAGCGGGCGCACCCGATGCTGCAGCCAGCCGGTCACGGCAAGAGGTCTTGGCGCCGCCCGGGCCTGGGGGCTCTCACAACTTCACCGCCCGCACGGGCATCGCCGAACGGCCGGGCTCGAGCCCGATCTGCCGGTGCGGCGAGGCCTGCAGCGCCTGCACCAGCAGCTCGCCGCTTTGCGCGCCCCGCAGACGGTCGAACGCTTCCGCGTCGACGACCACGACGGCGTCACGCCCGTGCAAGGTCACGCGCTGCGGGCGGTCGACTTCCTGGTCATGCTGATCAGACCAGCACGACGCCCGCCGGTAGCGGGGCGCCCTGTCGCGGCTTGGCCGCCCCGTTCGGGCCCCGGGCGCAGCGTTGGCCCCCGATGCCAACGCCGCCCGGAGGGTTGCCGCCCGCGGGCCCTTGTCATCGTGCCGCCGCGCGCCGACAGTAGCGGCCTCGGCGCCCGCCGCCGCCATTCCCGTTCACGCGATGTACATCCCCGCCCACTTCGCCGTCACCGAGCCCGCGGCGCTGCACCGCATCATCCGCGAGCACCCGCTGGGCGTGCTGGTGACGCACGGCGAGCAGGGCGCCGACGCCGACCACATCCCCTTCGAGCTCGACCCGCAGGCCGGCCCGCTGGGCACGCTCACGGCCCACGTGGCGCGCGCCAACCCGCTGTGGCAGCGCTGCCCCACGGGCACGCCGGTGATGGTGATCTTCCGCGGTGCGGAAGCCTTCGTCTCGCCGAACTGGTACCCCAGCAAGCACGAGTTCCACCGCCAGGTGCCGACCTGGAACTACGAGGTGGTGCACGCCCACGGCACGCTGACGGTGCACGACGACGAGCGCTTCGTGCGCGGGCTGGTGGCCCGGCTCACGCGGCACCACGAGGCCGCCGAGCCGCGGCCGTGGAAGATGGCCGATTCGGCCCCCGAGTTCATCGACGGCATGCTGCGCAACATCGTCGGCATCCAGGTCGCCATCACCTCGCTGGTGGGCAAGTCCAAGCTCAGCCAGAACAAGGAGCCGCGTGACCGGCTCTCGGCGGCCGACACGCTGGCCGCCCGCGGGCACGAGGAGCTGGCGCAGGCGATGCGCGGCACGGTGAACCCGGCGGGCTGATTCATCGAGCCGGCCCTCCCCGTGGAAGCGCAAAGCCCAGCATGCCACGGCGTGCGCAGTTCCTGGCGGGCGCGTGCGCAGGCTTTGCGATGGCGCAGGAGCGTGACTCGATTCGCGGTACGGGCTTGGCGGTGTTCAAGCGGCGGCAAGCCGGTGCCGCGACTCCCGGGTAGGCTGGCTCTCGCACGGCTCTCGCACGGCTCTCGCACGGCTGTCGCTCGGATCGACCTTGCCCGCTGATGCGAACTTCAGCGTGATGACGCCAAGCCAGCGGCCGAACGCCGCGGGCAACCGGGCGCTCACGCGGCGAAGCTGCCGCGCGGGCGACGGCGTCGAGTCCGGGCTGCTCGTGGTCGTTCGTGCCGCCTGCGCCTCGCCGGCGCCTGGTGGGAGCGGCCGTGCAGGCGGCCTATGAGCGCACGGCCAATGGCAGGTTCAGCAGCAGGTTCTGCGGCTTCATCCGCAGCTGTCCTTGCGGGTTGGCCATCAGCGCCAGGTAGACCGGCACACCGGCCACATCGGAACGCATCTCGGCGGCGTTGGCGAACTGCAGGCGGAAGAGGCCGACGAGGCGCGACAGTCGCTCCGCCCCGACCTCGGCGCCCGCGTACAGATCGTCGAGCAGCGCCGTGGCCTCGACATCGAGGCCGACGTGCCAGCGCCAGCGGGTGTCGTCGATCCGCGGCACAGGCGTGATCCGCACCTCGGTGCCGAGCAGCTGCCGCACCCAGCGTTCGAGCAGCAAGGCCAGCGGCTTCAACCCCGAGAGCGCATTGCCGAGCTTGAAGTGCACGCCGTGGCCGATGGCGGTGCTGGTTTCCTGCGTGAGGTCCAGCAGCAGCGTGCTGCGGAAGTGGGGGGCGATGGCGTCGCGCCAGTAGCGTGACTGCGTGTCGGCACCGAGCACCGGCAACTGTGCCGGCAGCGCCTTGACCTGCGCTTGCGCCATCAGCCGGCCGAGTTCGCCAAGGCCCTGGCTCTGTCGAACTTCCTCCAGCGTTTCCAGGTCAGCGGCGAGCACGCGGCCTTGCTCGAAG
This sequence comes from Rubrivivax sp., assembly GCA_044374875.1. Classification (GTDB taxonomy): domain Bacteria; phylum Pseudomonadota; class Gammaproteobacteria; order Burkholderiales; family Burkholderiaceae_C; genus Rubrivivax. The sequence continues at coordinate 8,331 of JBILNT010000102.1, read as the reverse complement.
CTCAGCCGTTGCGTCCGGAAGAAGAGCTCGGCCGCACGCACCTGCAGCGCATCGAGCGGCTCGTCGAGCAGGCCGGCGACGATCGCCTGCAGCGCCAGGTCGATGAACAGCGGCGGCACCGACACGCCGTGGCTGAACTGCGCGACCACCCAGGCCTGCAGCGACCCCGCGGCCTGCACGCCGTCGCGCAGTCCCAGCAGGTGGCGGTAGTTCCCGCGGGCATCGGCATCGGCGATCGCTGCCAGTTCCTGCGCCGCCACTTCGCGCATCGGATCCTGTTGCAGGCGCCGGTGCAGCGCGATCTCCGCACGGCACGACTCGGCCACCAGCGCCATCTCCGGGCGCGCCAACCAATGGAGCCACCAGGCCGGCGTCGGCAGCAGCGCGCCATCGTCGCGCCGCTCCAGGTGGGCTCGGCCGCATGAAGGCCACAGGGCTGCAGCAGAAGGCGTCATGGGCCGATTGTGTGGCGGCTTCGGGGTTCGGGGCACCGGGATCATCGAGACGGCCACGACGCGTCGGCCTGGGCCACGTGGCGGCAGCGCGGCCGATGGCCGCTCCCGCCGGTCGCGAACGGGTCCTTTCGGCCCTCAGCCCACACCCAAGGCCCAACGGACCCGACGCTCGTCAAGGTCACCATCGGCGTGCCTGGATCCGAACCGGCCTCGAATCCGTCCGGGGGGTGGAAGCCTGCGACTGCAAGAATGACGGCATGACGCTGGACACGCGCTTGCTCGAAGACCTGGCCGCCCTGGCTGCTGCCGGCAGCCTCTCGCGGGCGGCGGCGGCCCGTCACGTCACCCACCCGGCCTTCGGCCGTCGCATACGACAACTCGAGGCCTGGGCCGGCGTCGCGCTGGTTGAACATGGGCGCTCGCCGCTGCGGCTGACGCCGGCGGGCCAGGAGTTGCTGGACCAGACCCAGCCGTTGCTGGCCACGCTCGTGCAAACCCGCGCGCGGCTGAAGGCACGTTCGGCGCCGGACTCCGGGATCCCGGTGTTGCGGGTCGGCACCGGCCGCACCCTGGCGCGCACGCTGGTGGCCGACTGGCTGGCCCGGCTGCGCGCGCCGCTCAAGGACGCCCGGGTGCATGTGGTCACGCGCTCGATGGCAGAAGTCGCGGCGCTGTTCGAGCAGGGCGAGGTGGACCTGCTTTGCTGCTACGAGCACCCGGCGCTGTCGATGCGACTGAGCGCGCAGCGCTTCACGCACCTGACGCTGGCACAGGACAAGCTGGTGCCGGTGGCGCAGGCCGATGCCCATGGGGCGCCACGCCACACGTTCGCGCGCGGCCGCCTGATCGACTACGCCTCCACGCTCACGCTGGGCCGCTTGACCCGCGACCACCTCGAGCGCAGCAGCCATGGCCTCGCCCCGGCACTGGTGGCGGACTCGGCCGACGCGATGGCGGCCTTCGTCGAACGGGGACTGGGATTCGCGTGGCTGCCCTGGTCGCTCGTGGCGCCCGCCTGCCGGCAGGGCACGCTGGCGATCATCGGCGGGCGCGCCGAGCAGATCCCGTTCGACGTTCGCCTGTACCGGCCCAGGGCGCGCCTCGCCGAGGCGCTGGAGGCGATCTGGGCCACAACGGCACGCTGAAGTGCCGAAAGAGCACAGCGCGGCCGGTGGACCTCTGCAAACTGGCGCACAGCCACGCAGGAGCCCGCCATGCCCGATCGCCGCCAGGTCCTCGCCAGTGTCGCCGCGACGCTGGCCGCGCCCGCCTTCGCCCAGGCGGACAAGCCCATCTCGCTCGTCGTCGGCTATGCGCCAGGCGGCAGCACCGACCTGACGGCCCGGATCATCGGCCCGGAGCTCGGCCGGCGCCTGGGCCAGCCGGTGGTGATCGAGAACATCGCCGGCGCGGGTGGCACGCTGGGCGCGCAGAAGGTGGCCGCGGCCAGACCGGACGGGCAGACGCTGCTGCTGGGGACCAACAACGAGATGTCGATCCACAAGCTGATCAACCGCGCGGCGCGGATCGACGGGATCGCTGACTTCACCCCTGTCGGGCTGATCGGCTCGCAGCCGATGATGCTCGTCGCTTCCACAGGGGTCGGCGTGAAGACGCTCGACGAGTTCCTGGCGCGGGTCAAGCGTGCGCCGGGCAGATACAGCTACGGTTCCTCGGGCATCGGCACCGCATTGCACCTCGCCGGCGAACTGGTCAAGCAGCGGGCGGGCCTGTTCATGGTCCACATCCCGTACCGCGGCGTGGCGCCCCTGACCAACGACCTCATCGGCGGGGTCCTGGAATTCGGGGTGTTCGTGCTCTCCAGCGGCCTGCCGCATGTCCGCTCAGGCAAGGTGGTGGCGCTGGGCAGCACGCAGCTGACGCCGAGCGCGGTCGCGCCCGACATCCCGTCGCTCGGCGCGCACCCCACGCTGAAGGGGCTGGACATGAGCTCGTGGTTCGGCCTCTTCGGCCCGGCGCAGCTGCCCGCGGAGCAGCTGCGCCGGGTGCAGGAGGCGCTGCGCGACACCCTCGCCGCGCCGGAAGTGCGCAAGAAGCTGGAGGATGCCGGCGCCACCGTTGCCGATGCGCGCACCGACCTGGCGGCATTCATGAGGAGCGAACGCGACAAGTACGCTTCGATCGTCAAGTTCGCCAACATCCAGGAGTGAAACGCCTCGCCTGGGAGCTGGCGCCGCCCGACCTGGCGTGCTGGCGGGCCGGCAACGCCGGCGTGGAGGGCGTCTGGCGCTTCGACAGCGGCATCCCCGGCCGTGAACTGCTGATCACGGCGCTGGTGCACGGCAACGAGCTGTGCGGCGCATGGGCGGTGCGAGACCTGCTGGCCCTCGGCCTTCGCCCGCGGCGCGGCGTCCTGACGCTGGCACTGTGCAACCTGGCGGCCTTCGACGCCTTCGATGCCCGATCGCCGGACGCCTCACGCTTCGTCGAGCAGGACCTCAACCGCGTCTGGGGTGCGGGCATGGCCCAAGGCGACAGCCTGGAGCATCGGCGGGCGCGTGAACTGGCCCCTTTCGTCGAGCGCGCCGACTGGTTGCTCGACCTGCATTCGATGCACGAGCCCGGCCCCCCGCTGCTGCTGACCGGGCCGCTGCGGCGCAACCTGGACCTCGCGCTGGCGCTAGGCGCGCCCGAGCATGTCGTGATCGATGCCGGCCATGCCGACGGCACGCGCCTGCGTGACCACGGCCGCTTTGGCCAGTGGGGCGAGGACGGGGCCTGTGCGCTGCTGGTCGAGTGCGGTTGGCACGGCCACGCATCGAGCCGTGCGCTGGCCATGGACCTGTGCGCCCGGGTACTGGGCCGGAGCGGCATCGTCGATGCAGGCGATCTGCCGCATGGGTGGGGGCAGCCCGCGCCGCCGACACAGCGTGCGCTGCACGTGACGCACGCCGTCGTCGCGCGCAGCATGGACACGCGCTTTGCCCGGCCTTGGCGCGGTGCGCAGCAGATCGCCCGCGCAGGCACGGTTCTGGGCTGGCGCGAGGGCGAGCCCTTCGTGACGCCCTACGACGACTGCACCCTCGTCATGCCCTCGCTGCGCCAGCTGCGGCCCGGTGTGACGGTCATGCGTCTGGCACGCCCGCCACGAAGCCGCTGACGGCCTTGCCTGCGCGCGAGGAGGCCACCGGGACAGCCGTTGCAGGGGCGCTGTCCTCCGCAGCCGTCCTGGCCTTGGCGGCGTGCGCTGGTGCGTCGAAAGACAACCAGGTCATGGGCCGGCACGCCCGTCCGGCCGCGCCGACGCTCGGTGCGACGACGGCGGCGATGCCGCTCATCCCTCGGCCTCCAGCTGGCGGACGTCGGTGATCCAGCCGGTCACGGCGGCGGCCATGTCCTGCACCCGGGCCAGCACGTCGTCGACGGCCTGGTCGTCGGGTGCGATCAGCGCGCCGCGCGCGCTGCACCACGCAGGGGCGGAACCGATAGTCCGCCGCGCTGAAGCCGGGGTAGGGCAGTTCGCGGAAGAAGGCATCGACGTTGAAGCCTTGCTCGGGCCGGGCCAGCGCCGCGGTGGCGTCGCCGCGTCCGCTCAGCAGCCAGAGGTTGGCCCGCGCGATGGGGTCGAAGTGGTTCTCGGTGATGCGGATCAGGTCCGGTGCCACCTGTCCGCGCTGGAACCAGTCCGCTGCCAGCGGCTTCATGCGGCGGCTTCGTCGGGGCAAAGAAATGGCGTGATGCGCGCCAGCAGCATGTCCGCAACCTCTTCGGCGATGTAGTGACCGCAGGGCAGCGGCTCGCCCTGCACGTTGCTGGCCACGCGTCGCCACTCCTTCAGCGGGTCGAAGCAGGTGTGCACCACGCCCTGCGCGCCCCAGAGCACGAGCGTCGGCGTGGACAGGCTGCGGCCGGCCTCGCGGTCGGCACGGTCGTGGTCCAGGTCGACGCCGGCCGCGGCGCGGTAGTCCTCGCAGATGCCGTGCGCGGTTCCGGGCAGCGCGGCCGCCCGTTCGTAGGCCGCCAGCGCAGCGGGCGCGAAGGGCGCCAGGCCCGCGCTGCGCCGGCCGACCACCTCGCGCACGTAGGCGGCCGGGTCGGCCTGGATCAGGCGCTCGGGCAGCGGCGCCGGCTGGATCAGGAAGAACCAGTGCCAGTAGGCCGTGGCAAAGGCCCGCGTGGCCTGCTCGTACATCGCCAGGGTGGGCGCCACGTCCAGCAGCACCATGCGGCCCACGCGCCCGGGGTGGTCCATGGCCAGGCGGTGCGCCACTCGGGCGCCGCGGTCGTGCGCCAGAACGTCGAAGCGCGCAAAGCCCAGGGCCTGCATCAGCGCCACCTGGTCGCGTGCCATGGTCCTCTTGGCGTAGTTGGAATGGTCGGGCAGGCCGGGCGGCTTGGACGAGTCGCCGTAGCCGCGCAGGTCGGCCAGCACCAGGGTGTGGCGACGGGCGAGCGCCGGGGCCACCTTGTGCCACATGGCACGTGTCTGTGGGTGGCCGTGCAGCAGCAACAGCGGCGGCCCGCTGCCGCCCACCAGCGCGTCGATCTCCACGCCTTCGTCGACGGTGACGCGGCACGGTCTCATGCCCTCGAACAGGGCCTGGTCGTGGGGCTCGAGCCTGTCCGCCGTCATCCCGCCTCGGCCACCAGGGCCTCGCGTCCGCGCTGGCACAGCGCCACGCCCTCGCGCACGACGGATGCACGCCACACCGGGTCCGACGGGACGAAGGCTTCGCGGTACTCCGCTGCCGCCCGCTCGAACGCGTCGCTCACCGCCTGCTGCCGCCGCATCCACGCCAGCGCCAGGTGCGCGCGCTGCATGCGCCGTCGCTCGTGGGTGCCGAACTCGATGACGACGGGCGACATCGCGCAGCCGGGTACCAGGGTCGCCAGCGCCCCGATCATCAGCCCCTGGTAGACCGCGAAGGCCTTGTGCGTGGCGCCTTTGCCGCTGAAGGCCTCCTCGCCCCAGACTTCCAGCGCCCGTTGCCGGCCCCACGAGCCCGGCGCGTCGAAGTTGAAGAAGAAGGGCAGGCCATACGGGCCGATGCCGGTGTGCAGGTCCACCCACACGCAGCGGCGTGCCGGGCCCAGCGCCCGCGGCACGGCCTGCGCCAGTGCCCGGTGGGACCACTCGGGCTCCCGCCCGCCGAAGAAGATGCCGTCCGGGCTCTGGTACTGGCCGCCGTTGAACGCGTCGGAGAAGGCCTGCTCACCGACCCTTTCGCGGTAGGCGTCCATGGCGGCGAAGGCACGGGCGATCTCCGCCTCGTCCCAGCGCTCCAGCATCAGGTGCGGGTGCAGTTCCGCGTAGCCGGGGTGCACGGCGGGCTTCGCCGCGAAGTCGATGAAGTTGCGGTTCAGGTCGACGTTGTTCTCGGTCACCCGCTGGTCATGGGCGAAGCCCCAGGGGTTGACCGCATGCACCAGCACCACGGCCGTGCCGCGCGGCAGGTCGCCCGGACCACCGGCCTGCAGCCAGGCCCTCTGCACGGCCGAGCCGGCATGACCTTCGATGCCGTGCGTGCCGCACGACACCACGAAGGCGCTGCCCGCCTGCGGGTCGCCGAAGCGTGCCACGTCCATCCACAGGGCCTCGCCCCGAGGGCCGGCGCCCGGGTGACGCAGGCCCGACACCTGGCCGCCACGCGCCGCCACCGCCTGCAGCCAGGCGCTGCGGGCTTCGGTGTAGCTTGCGGCAAAGGCGCCGGTGTCGTTCGGCAAGGTGCTCATGCGACGTGCAATGCTAGGAGCGATGCTGCGGGCCGGCCATGTCCGTCATGGCATAGGGGCCGACCCTGAGTCAGTCAGGTCGAGGCGCGCCGCGAGGGCCCCTGGCAGCGGATCAGCGGATCCTCGCCGCTGTCGGGGTCGGCAAACGGGATGCACTGGATGAACAGCGAGAACAACTCGGCCTGCGACCCCGTCTCGAGCTTGCGGTGGATGCTCTTGCGCTGGTTGCGGATGGTGCCTTCGGCGGTGCGCAGGCGCTCGGCCGTCTGCTCCGACGAATAGCCGCTGAGCATGTAGAACACCACCTCGCGTTCCCGCCTGGTGAGCAGGCTGGCGCCGAAGTTCGCCATCGTGGCCTTCACCTTGCGGTGCACGAGGCGGTCGGCTTCGTCGGGCTTGGGCGGTGTCGCCAGCTCGTGGTGCCGCCTCATCAGCGCGAACAGCAAGGGCAGGATGTGCTGGACCAGTGCGTGCTCTGCCGGCCCGAACGGGGGCGTGCCCTGCTCACGGCCCAGGCAGAAGGCGATGGAACTGCGCTCGTCGACGCGCCACAGCACATCGATGGTGTCGACCAGCAGCGTGTTGCGGAAGAAGCAGCGGTAGAACTCGCTGTCGTAGAAGTCGTCTGGCAGGTACGACGCCATCGGGTAGGCGCCGTCAGGCTGTCCGCGCTGGAACATCTGGTACACCGGGTCGAGGACGTAGGGCCCCGCGAGGTAGGCCGTGTCGCGAGCGCCGCGGCGGACCGCGGCCTCGGCCTTCACCGCCAGGTAGCGAGGGCGCTGGTCGACCGAGTAGAGGAACGCCACGCTGACTTCCGCTTCGATCAGCGACGCCAGGAACGCCACCGCCGCGGGATAGAAGCCCGCCTGGCCGACCTGGATGGCGAGCTCGCCGAGCTGTGCCACGCCCTCGGCGTCCAGCGCCAGCGCAAAGCGGGCCCTGCGCCTGGGGGCGGGCTTGGCGACGGGATTTGAGGGGCTGTGCATCCGGCAGTCTGGCTCAGCGCGGCAGGGCAGGACTTGTACCAGGCGGGCTATTTCGGTCCCGTCGCGTGCTGCCTACCATGAGGCGGCGAAGCGACGATGACCGGTCCACCCCGCCGGCCGCTTTGTAGCAGCATGGAGATCCTCATGGCAAACAGGAAGTCGACCCGGGCACCCGTGTCCATCGCCGGCGCGCACGGCCTCCATCGATGGACCATCCTGGCGGCAAGCATCACGTGGGGCCTGTCGGCGTTGGCGCAGGGCCAGCCATCTCCTGCTGCGGCCGGCGGCGCCGCCACCAAGGCAGTCGCCGCCGAGGAGTCGCAGCGCGTGGAGGTGACGGCCAGCAAGCGCAGGCAGCTCCAGAGCGACGTGGCCGGCACCGTGACGGCAGTGGACGGCGCCAGGCTCGAGCGCCTGGGCAGCACCGACAGCGAAGACGTCATGAAGCTCACGCCCGGCGTGCAGTTCAACAAGGGGGCGGCTGACGCGTCGCTGCTCTCGATCCGGGGCATCGGCACCAACACCAACGCGGGCAACCAAGGCTTCACGCAGGCGCCGACGGGCATCTACATCGAGGACGTGCCGTTCACCGACCCGTTTGCCTTCGTCTCGGTACCGGACCTGGCGCCGTTCGACCTGGAGCGCGTGGAAGTGCTGCGCGGTCCGCAGGGTGCCTTGTACGGGTCGTCTTCGCTGGGCGGAGCCATCCGCTACCAGCTGAACAAGCCCGACACCCGGCAGGCCGAAGGCTCGGTGCTCGCCAGCTTCAGCAGCATGAGTGGCGGCGGCAGCGGCTGGTCCACGGCGGCCATGGCGAATCTGCCCCTGGCCGACGGCAAGGCCGGGCTGCGGGTGGTGTTGAACAGCCGCAAGGACCCCGGCTTCATCGACAACCTGGGCACCGGCGCCAAGGACGGCAACAGCAACCGCGTGGACGGTGGGCGTGCCCTGTTCACCTGGCGGCCGGGCGCCGACTTCGACGTCACGGCGATCTACCTCAGCCAGCGCAGCCGCCAGGCCGATGGCTCGGGCATCTCGACCTTCGACTACGCGACCGGCAACGGCTACAGCCTCACGCCGCCCGATCGCAACGAGGTCAAGACCGCGTTCCCCCAGACGGTCGACTCGAGCTTCGATCTGGGCACCGTGCAGGTCAACGCCAACCTCGGCGGCCTGAGAGCCTGAGAGTTTTT
>JBILNT010000252.1:0-3870 GCA_044374875.1 Rubrivivax sp. | reverse complement strand
CCCGGCTGCGCTTCAGGCGACGGGGTGACTGCCGGATTCAGGCTGACGGATGAAGTGCGCAGCCCGCTCGCCGATCATGGTGACGGGCGCGTTCAGGTTGCCCGAGGTGATGACCGGCATCACCGACGCGTCGGCCACGCGCAGGTTCGTCACGCCGCGCACGCGCAGCTGCGCATCGAGCACCGCGCGCGGGTCCACGCCCATGCGGCAGGTGCCGTTGGCGTGGTAGCAGATGCTGGCATCGCGGCGCACCCAGTCGGCCAGCGCGTCGTCGTCGTGCTCGCCCGGGCCGGGGCTGATCCGCCGCCGCACATGCGGCGCCACCGCCGGGTGTTCCAGCAGGCGGTGCACCAGGCGCACGCCGGCCACCAGCCGGCGCACGTCGTCGTCGTCGCCCAGCAGGTTGGCGTCGATGCGCGGCGGCGCCAGCGGGTCGGCGCTCGTCAGCCTCACCGTTCCCCGCGAGCGCGGGCGGCAGACCGACGGCGACATCGAGAACACCGAGGGCTGGTTGCGGAAGGTGCCGGCATCCTCGAGCCGCCCCCAGGGGCCGCAGAAGAGCAGCAGGTCGGGCGGCGCGCCGGGTGCGGCCGGGCCGTCGCAGCCGCTGTGCGCGTAGCCCAGCGCATGGGTGCCCGGAGAGGCGGCGGGGCCGCCGCCGTGGCGCAGGTACTGCCAGGCGGCCGACAGCAGGCCGCGTGCGGTCATCTGCGCGCTGTAGGTCGGCTGGTCGATCTCGAAGTCGACGTAGAGCTCGGGGTGGTCGCTGAGGTGGGCGCCGACATCGGGCGCGTCGACGCGCACCCCGATGCCGTGGGCCTGCAGGTGAGCACCCGGGCCGATGCCCGAGTGCATCAGCAGCACCGGCGAGAGGATGGCGCCGGCGGCGAGAACCACCTCGCGCCGGGCCGTGGCGATCACGGCCAGGCCGTCGCGCACCAGTTCCACCCCGCTGGCGCGGTGGCCGTCGAAGCGCACCTGCGTGGCGCGGGTGTTCGTCCACACCGTCAGGTTCGGGCGGGTGCGCGCCGGGCGCAGGTAGGCTGCCGCGCTGCTGATGCGCCTGCCGCGGCGCTGGTTGGTCTGCACCACGCCGATCGCGGCTTCGTTGACCGCGTTGATGTCGTCCACCACGCGCAGGCCGTGGTCGCGGCCGGCCCGCATCAGCGTGCCGGTGAAGGGGTGCGCCCAGGGCCAGCGCTGCACGGCCACCGGGCCGTCCCGGCCGCGGCCGTCGCCCTCGACCGCCTGCGCATAGGCCTCGCAGCGGGCGAACCAGGGTTGCACTTCGCGCCACGACCACTCGGCCAGGCCCTGCGCCGCCCAGCCGTCGAAGTCGCTCGGCAGCCCGTGCGCCCAGATCAGCCCGTTGATCGTGCTGCTGCCGCCCAGCAGGCGGCCGCGGCGCCACACGTCGGGCCGTCCGGCGCGTGAAGGGTCGGGCGCCACCTCGTGCAGCCAGGCATGGCGTGGCCAGTCCTTGACGAAGAGCTGGGCCCCGGGCACCTCGAACACCCACTGGCCGTCGCGGCCGCCGGCCTCCACCAGCAGCACGCGGCAGCCCGGGTCCTCGGACAGGCGCGCCGCGATCGCGCAGCCGGCGGAACCGGCGCCGACGACGACGACGTCGAACTCGGCCCCGGGAGTTGAAGGGTGGGACATGCGAGGCGCTCCGGATGCAGGGCACGCATGGTTCCCTGCCGGCACCCCGCCGGCCATCTCTCTCGAGTGGTATCCCGATGCCGGTGCGTCGCCGGCCGGCACACCGGCGCCGTGCCTGCGCGCCACGGCTGCCGCCGATCAGCTGGGGTTGCGGATGTCGCTCGACAGGGTTTGCACTCTTCGGTGCGCCGGGCGCGATACTCAGAATCCGGCGCATGTTCCAGCCTTGTCCTGCACCTGCTGCCTCTGGCATGCGATGGGCAAGCCTGTTTCGCACGCCGGTTCCCGAGCGCGCCGCCGAGTTCGTCGGCCGGCTGTACTCACCGCATGCGCTGCGCGTCGCCCGCGCCGAGGGCTTCGACATGCAGCTGCATGGCTTCGAGTTCGGTGACCTGCACGTCGGCGCCATTTCGTATGGCAGTCCCGTGACCGCCCACGTCGTCGAGCACCGGCCGCACTGGGTCTTCTCGTGGCTGCGCCAGGGCAGCGTGACCCGCACACGGGGAGGCAGGCGTGGCCCATGCTATGCCGCTGGCGACGCCAGCGTGCTCGCGCCGGGCGAAGTGCATGAACTGCACATGTCGGCCGACATGCAACTGGTCAACCTGCGCATCGCACAGGCCGATCTGGTGCAGGCCTGCCGCTCGCTGCTGAACGTGGACCCGGGCGCTCGCCTCGGCTTCGGCGACCATCTGCCGGCCGGCAGCCTGGCCGCGCAGGCGCTGCAGCGCATCACGGGGCTGCTGGCGACGATACCGGTGTACCCGCATCGGCAGGCCGCCGCGCGCTACGAACGACGCCTGCAGGAATCGCTGGTGTTCGAATTGCTGCTGGCGTGGCCGAGCGCGCTGAGCAGCTACCGGGACCAACCGGCCGGCCTGCCCGAGACGACGCGCAAGGCGCGCGACTACCTGCACGCACACCTCGACGAACTGCCTACGGTGGGCGACGTGGCGCGTCACTGCGGCGTCAGCGTTCGCGCGCTGGCCAAGGGCTTCTCGCGCCATCTCGAAACCACGCCGCTGCAATACATGCTGGACCTGCGGCTCGACCGCGCGCGCGAGCAACTGCTGGCCCACGGACGGGACGGCAGCGTCACCGAGATCGCCCAGCGCTGGGGCTTCCAGCACCAAGGCCTCTTCGCGGCGCGCTACCGACGCCGATTCGGCGAGCGGCCCTCGGAAACCCTGGGTCGCGCTCGCAAGTAGGCGGCCTGCGCGGCGGGCCGCTCCGGATTTGTCCTGACGGTTCCGGTTCCCGACGCCGCGGTTCCGATTCGCGATAGCGGCCCGCCCGGGCGGCCCGCAGACTTCCTGCAGCGCGCACCCTGGACGCATCGTCCGACACCACCAAACCCGAAGCGCGCTGGAGACGAACCGCATGTGCATCCGCCCCTCGCTCCGTCGGCACGGCATCGCCAACGCCGTGCTGGCCCTGTTCGCGTCCGTGGCCGGCCCCGCGCTGGCGCAAGCCGTTGCCGAGGCCGATGGTCTGCAACGCGTCGAGATCACGGCCGAGAAGCGCATGACGCTGCTGGACACCACCCCTGCCGCCGTGACGGCGCTCGGCGGCAGCCGCCTGGCCGAAAGCGGTGCGAGTGGGCTCGCGGACATCTCGACGCTGGTGCCGAACATGTCGTTCACCACCGGCTACGGAGCGAGCCAGATCTTCATCCGCGGCATCGGCAACGTGTTCTTCACCGCGGGCGGCGACCCGGGCGTCGCGCTGTACACCGATGGTGCCTACATCTCCGACCAGACGAGCTCCAACGCGAGCCTGTTCGACGTGCAGCGCGTCGAGGTGCTGCGCGGCCCGCAGGGCGCGCTCTACGGGCGCAACGCCACCGGTGGCGCCGTCAACCTGATCTCGGCGCTGCCGACCGCCGAGTTCAAGGCCCAGGTCGGCGCGCTCGTCGGCCAGTACGGCCGACGCGAGAGCGAGGGCTTCGTGACGGGCGGGCTCGGCGTGGCCGACACGAGCGCGCGGCTGTCGTTCCAGATCAAGAAGCTCGACGGCTACATCGCCAACCAGCTCGCCGGCGTGCGCTCGGGCCCGGTGCTCCCGGGTGGCATCGACACCGTGGGCCCCGCACGCCTCGACGACCTCGACTCACCCTAAATCCGGCAGTTACCCAGTCGCCGGAAGTGCTGGCGGGGGCTCGGGTGGCCCGATGACCGGCGCGATCCGGTCGCTGATGTAGCGCAGCAT
>JBILNT010000101.1:0-13558 GCA_044374875.1 Rubrivivax sp. | reverse complement strand
CTGTCGACCACCATCGAGCCGCCGCTGCGGCCGATGGTGACGGGCCCTGCCCCGGCCCCGGTGCCGATGCCGGTGGTGCCGTTGCCGCTGCCCGCGCCATTGATCAGCGTGTTGCCCGTCAGCGCGTTGGTGCCCATGAGTTCGTTCGTGCCCGCACTCATGAGGCCCTTGAACGAGCCCATGCCACCGGCGATGACGTTGCCGCTGGTGTTGATGTTGCCGGTGACCCCAAGCCCGCTGCTGGTCGTGAGCGGGCCGCCGATGGTGGTTGCCCCCGTGACGTCCAATGTTCCGTTGAGCGTGGTCGGTCCCGTCACCGACACCCCTGAGCCGAAGGTACCGGTGCCGCCGGCGCTGATGTTGCCGCCCGCGGTAACGTTGCCGGTGGTGGCGACACTGGCGGCGGACACTGCGCCGCTGGCCGTGAGCGCGGTCGTGTTGATGCCGCCGTTGGCGGCCATCAAGCCGCTGGCCGTGAGCGTGGTGGTGTTGATGCCACTGAGCGCACTGATGAGCCCGCTGACATTCAGCGTACCGCCCAGGGTGGTGTTTCCACCGAGGCTGGTGGTGCCCCCAACGCTGAGGTTGCCGTCGACCCGGGCGCTGTCGTACACCCTCAGCGCGGTGGTGTTGGTGCCGGTGTTGGAGGTGCTGGTGACGGCGATGAACGCGGGCTGCCCGTTGGTACCGGCTATGGTCGGAGCTGACAAGCCGGCGCTCACGGCCACCACGTTGGCCGGCGCACCGCCGGGCGCGAAGCGCCACAGCGAGTTGTCTTCGGTGACGAGGCGCAGCTCGCCCTCCAACAAGGGACTGGCGGTGCCAGCGGCCACGGCAGCCGCGTGCGTGGCCAGCAGTTTTTGCAGGCTGGCGGGTGGGCCACTGGTGATGGCGTTGGCAACCGGCGGTCGCGAGAAGCTCGCGCCGGCAGACAGCATGGTGGCGTTGAGGTCACGGACGGCGACATAGTCGTCACCGGCGCCCGCGCCGCCTGCCATAAGCCCGGCACAGGTGGTGTCGAAGGTGCGGTTGGGGCCGGCAAAGATCACAGCCAACATGGGGCCGTTGCCAGTGGTGTCGGGGGCGGCGATGAGCGTGCCGGCAACGGGGCTGTTGACGCTGAAACTCGTGCCGGGTGCGGCGCCGAGTGTGGATCCGTGGTCCCAGGCACAGTAGCCCAGCGGCGTGCCCCAGCCGTCGGTGGTAGCCACGGCGCTTCCGACCGGCAGCAAGCCGCCGCCGCTGGGGAACGGCTGGCCGCTGCCCGCTGCCCGCGCACCCAGAGGCTCGAGCGTGCCGTCGTTGTCACGGTCGGTGGCCCTCGCGGCAGCAATGGCCGCAGCGGTGTTGGCCAGGATCTGGCCCTGGCGAATCAGCGCCAACTGGGCTTCCTGGACTACAACCTGTGCGCCCGGCGCCGAGGGGGCCAGCAGCGCGAGCACGCCGAGCCCTACCAGCACGAGCCTGAAGCCGGTGCTGCCAGCCCAGCGGGTGCGGCGGGAAACACTTGGCGGAAGTAGGTTGCTCATGTCAGTCACCTTCGCTAAGGGGCGGAAACAATCATGCTTCTCGCATTTTTTTTGCTTTCTGCCGCCGTTTGTTTAGTCTTCACTCGTTGACTCGTGAATTAGTGCCGTTTTCGCGAGCACTGAAACGCCCACCCTGCCCTGCCACAGCCAGCGCACCCTTGCCACCTTCATCGTGGCGCAAGTTCACTTTGTTTTCGCTTCGCTGAGCTTTGCCAAGCTTTGCTCGCCAGTCGGCGCATCGGAAACACGCGAAGCTCAAGCCGCATCCGAGCGCTGCCCACAAGAGGCGACATGGCTTGAGTTCGCAGCATTGACAGGCAGCGCCGTACTCGTGGTGGCGGGACCGGGACCAAGGCGGCCATCGGACCCAGGCCGCGATGCCGGCAACCGTGCAGGAAGCGCCAGCGAACAACGCCAAGCCCGGCAAGCTTGTTGACGCTGTTCGATCGGACCAGGGTTGATGCGGTCGCTCATGGCGTGGTGGTGTCGAGCAGCACGACAGTGAGCTTGTCGTCGTTGTTCGTGAGCTGCACGGTGCTGCCAAGGGTGCCACCGCGCTCGAGCAGCCGCAGGTACACCCGCCGAAGCGCAGCCCGCCCGGCTTCGCCGCTGGTGCTGGTCAGCGAGATTTCGATCTTCGTGACCCGCAAGGGTAAGCCACCGGTGTGCACGCTGTACGACCAAGGGGCAAAGCCGGGCGCGCCCGGGGGGAAAAACACGCCGTCGTTGCCCGTCCAGACGTTGCGCGACGTGCCGGGGCGACCAGGGCAGTTCATGTCGCTGGCGAGGCCGCCAAGGCGGGCCTGCAAAACGCCCGGGTTCGGCCCCGAAAGCACGGGGAACTCGGTGGTCACGGTCTGCGCGGAGTTCTCCACCGACACGACGGCACCCACGGGGTAGGTGGCGGCGCAGAGAATCAACTGACCACGGATCAGGGTGACGGCAGCGACGATGCGATCGACGTTGGCGGTAAGAACCTCGGCCTGCACGTCACGGCTGCGGATCTGCGCCAGGCCCACGGTGACGACACCGGCGATCGCCAGGGCGAACATCAGGTAGGCGAGGATGAACCCGTGAGGCCGACGCAAGCCCCCGGCGAAGGCGACGCGGCGTGTCATGTGGTGTTGAGCACGTCGAAAGCGACCAGCTCGCCGGTGTCGGGGTCGGCGATGCAGCCGCGGCCGCGCGCGTAGCGGTCGCCGGGGTCGACGGAATAGGGGTCGGGCGGCTCACTTTCGGCAACGTTCAAGGCCTGGCAGACGTCTTCGCGAAGGCCGCGCAGAACGAGCACGTGGTCAAGACCGCGTCCACCGGTGAAGTCACCCACCTCGAGGGCATAGCGCGGCGAGGCGCCACGGGTGAGAACATCCGCAGGAGGCTCGGGCCGCCCCACTCCCGTGCGCAGGGTGTCGAACACGCCCCCATGGCCGCGCCTGGCCTCGTCGAAGTGCTCGGGCCGCAGGCCATCCCAGCCGCCAAGGTCGACCACGAAGCGGTCGACCTGCGGTTTGATGGCGGTGAAGTTGCCTATGATCTCCAGCGCGCGTGCACCGCTGCGCTTTCCCTGAAATACGTCGATCAGGCGCGGCACGCCCACGCCCAGACCGACGAGGATCAAGGCAAGCAGCAACACGATCCAGCGCCAGGCGCTGCCGTGACCTCGCCGCACCTTGATGGTCTGAGGGTTGGTGTATGGCGTCATGGTGACATGGGCCCAGGAGTGAGCGTGGGTGGGATCATGGCTGCTTGCGGCGGCGCCATGACGCCAAGCAGCGTGGCCTGGGCCTGCCCTCGCTGCTCGTACCGACGCCGATGTTTGCGAGCTCCTTCGATCAAGTTCCGGAGTCGACGGCGACGACGCGGTAGTAGGTGTAGCCGGCAGTAGAGTCGCCGTAGCAGCCCTCTGAGCCGCTGATGGTGCTTGCAGCAGCGGCAAGCGTGGCAGGCGGGGTGGCATTCGCGTTCCAGGGGCCTCCGGTCACCAGGTTGTTGATGCGCCGGCAGACGTTCGCCCTGAGCCCCGTGAGCGTGACGACGCGTTCCTGGACGCTGGAGTCACCCAAGGCCGTGCCGAGCACGTTGTCGTCTGCGAACGCAACCGCGGTGTTATTTTCGAAGGCCTGGTCAGGGAGACGGACCTGAACGGCGTACTTGTAGAGCGGGTCGTAGAGGTACAGAACAGGTGTCGCAGGATTCGTGGCGCCGGTCAGTTCGATGTCGGGGGCCTGCCAGTTGTCACCCATCGCGCGCGAGAACGCGTCCTGCAAGTCGGAGCCCGCCTTGAGGATGACGCCGGCGTTGACACGATCACGCTCGGTGTCGGTGTTGGTGCTGGAGCCGGTATTCGACACGGCGAAAGCCGCGATGATGACGCCGAGAATGGCCAGCGCGAAGAGGATGGTGCCCTGGATGAAGCCGCTCTGGCGACGGGCCGGAGAGCGATGGAGTCGGTTGCGGGTCATGATGCGTTCCCTGTGATGTTGAAGGGTGTAATGCGTGCGGAGCAGCCGTTTCACGGCGGCCTGCGCCAGGGCGGGCCAGGGCAGCGAGGCCAACGCAGACGATGCGGGGGCACGTTACTTCCCCTTCGCGTCAATTGAGCTGTATGCTGGCCTTCTTGCGAAGACCGAGCAGTTCTTCGGTCAGCTGGCGGTCAGCCAGCAGGGCGCGGATCTCGGCCTGGACGGCCGGGAGTTCGGGCTTCTTGCCGGTGCGCACTTCGTCGAGCACCAGCACGAGCAGACCGTCACGCACCGTGACCGGGCCGATGGTTTCGCCAGGCTTGGCGCGCCGCACGACCTGGCCCAGGCCATAGGGAATGCCCTGGAAGGGCAGAAAGCCGTCGACGGTGTTGCCCAAAGCCGAAAGGCGTGCGGCCGCAGCACGGTCACCCTTGTCGAGCAGCGAACGGACGTTGGCGGCGTCGGCCTGGTCACGCGTGAGGTAGTAGCGCAGCTTGTAGGCGGCGTAGTCCTCGTCTCTGACATTGGCCTTGTAGTAGTCGGCCACCTGCTCGTCAGTCACGGCCTGCAGCAGTTCCTGGTTGCGGCGCTGGATGTAAAGGTTGGCCAGCACTTCGCGCTCGGCAGCCGTGCTCATTGCACGGGCGTCGTCGGCATACCGGGCACGCGCCGCCTCGGCCGCAAGCACCTTGTTGATGTAGCGGTCAATGGCCACCGCGCGGTCCGCACCGGTGGCCAGCATGCTGGAAAGTTCGGCTTCGAGCACGGCGCGGCCGTCAATGGTGGCAACGACGTTCTTGGCCAGCGCAAGGCTGGCCGCGGCACCCGAGGCAGCCGCGCCGGGCCCGGTGGCCCGCTGCCCCGCACCCGGACCCCAGACGAACCACGCGCCGGCACCGCCCACCGCGGTCAGCAGAGCGACGGCGGCAAGCGCCACTCGAAGCGCAGCCCGGCGCGGCTTGGAAGGCTCCGCGGCTGGGGGCAAGCGAGGCGATTCTGGAGCGGCAGGCACAGCAGGAGCGCCTTCGGGCACGGGGCGAGCCGCGGGCGCGGGTGTTGGCGGCAGCGAAGGCGAGCCAGCTGCACCGGGCATCGGCGGCAGGTGCGGCGCGTTGGAGTTCGATGGGTTCATCGCGAAGAGTGGTGTTCAGTTACTACGAAGGTCCTGGGTGAAGGCCTTCACGTGGGCCACAGCGGCCAGCCCGTCGGGGCATTTGCCAAGGCAGATGGATTCGGCCTCCCAGGCCACGTTGCTGCCGTAGCCCTGCAGGCCGTACAACGCGAAAAGCCAGGCGTCGTAACGGGCAACGTCGGTGATCTTCACACGCATGTGCGTGCCGCCGCGGGCGATCTCGAACTCCACCGAGGGGTTGTTCAGGCGCAGCGCGCCGATCAGCCGGTCGTAGTCACGCTCGGCGAAATAGCGCTTGCCCACCGATGCGCGTACTTCGGGCGGTGGCTTGCGCGATTGGAATGCCAGGGTGAGGACATCGCGAACCTGCGCAGCAGTCAACCACAACAGCACGAGAGAAGCGCCGAGGGCGCCGATCGCGACGAGGCGCAGGCGCCCAAAGCCGGCGATCAGGCTGATCTTGTCAATGCGCTGGCTCATGAACCGGACTCCGTGCGGCGCGGCGCGGGGGCTGCAGGCTGCCGCGGTGCAGCCGCTGCAGAACGGGCTTCGCCGGGGGCCGGCACGAGAGGTGCAGCCACCGGCACGCCGCCCGCGGACGGCCGCCCGTCGCGACCGGGGTTGCCCTTGACGACTTCGATCGTGCCCTCGCCCGTGCGCTCGGCACGCACGTTGGCGTCGAGGGAGGCCAGGTAATCACGCGTGGCCCACTCGGGCAACATGACGCGGAAATGCTCGGCGCCCTTCTCGAGCTGGTAGGCGTCTATCCAGCCGCCACCGCGCACGACCACGGCGCTGATGCTCTGCAGCCGGCCCAGCTGCTCGGCCAGCGGCGAGGTCAGCTGCACGCGGCCCAGGGCGTCGCGGATCATGGCTTCCTGCTGGCGTGGGCTGGCGGCCACGTCCTGACTGGAGCGCAGCCAGGCGCCGGTACCGATCAGGCCCAGATAGGCCACGCCCGCCAGCACTGCCAACGCCCCGGCCCAGCGCACGACCAGCAACGAGGTGCGATCGGCCACGCGCTGGATCTCGGCGCGGCGCGACACCATGCGCCAGCCACTGTCGAGCGCGCTGACGTCGATGACGGGCAGGCCCATTTCGCTGACGGTGGCTTCGACCAGCGTGGTCTCATTGACGAACATGCGCAGCTCGCCATTGCGCAAGACTGCCGCCGCCGACACCGGCGCGGCGTGCATGACGTAAGCACCATCGCCCCGGTGCGCCGGGTGCCCCGGCATGGCGGCCGTGAGCGGGAGCGTGAGGTGGGCCGAGGAATGCAGCAGGCGCGAAGGCACCGCGAAGTAATGCACGCGGCGCGCCTCGCCGTCGGAGACGACGACGCCATGCACGGCCTCGGTGCCGAGCAGGTCGCGCACGACCAGATCCACCGAGGCCAGCGTGTTGCCGCTCGCCATGGGAAGGGTGCCGGCGACCATCTGGCCGAAAAGTTCACCGAAATTGGGGCTGCTGATGAGGCTCATGACAGCAACCTCAGCCCAGGACCTTGAGATTCGACATCATCTGACTGTTCTGCAGGTAGACGACCCACAGCGTGAAGAGCACCGCCACGCTGGAGTAGATGAGTGAGGCCAGGAACACCATCACGGCGAACTGCTTGGAGGCCTTGAGCGCGAGGTCGTCGCGCTGATCGGCGATGCTGGACAGCACGAGTGCAAGCTGCTTCTGCGTGGTGTGCGAGGCAATCAACAGCATCTCGGAGGCATCGAGCAGTTCGGAACGCAGGGCGTGGCGCACCGAGAAGCCGTTGATCACGCGTTCGTGGGCCTGGTGCCAGAACTCCCGCACGGGCTCGAAGCGGCTCGCCCGCGAAGCAACGTCGGAGGCGGAAAGGAACGCGACGCCGCCCTTGAGCATCGCGGCGGCCACGGTGAAGCCCGCGCTCAGCGCGTTGTGCTCGATGGCCTGGCCAAGACCCGGGACCCTGCGCAGCACACGGTCCACGCGCAACCGAAGCTTCTCGTTGTCACCAAAATGCCCCAGGACCGCCACTGTGGCCGCAGCAATGAGCACCAGCGTGAAGACGATCAGGACATCGTTGATGACATAGGCAATGTCAAGCATTTCCGCGAAACGCAGCTGTTCGGCCGCGTTGGTACCCTCGCCCTTCTGCTCGGAGAGCATCGGCAGCAGCTGGTAGCGCAGGCCGATGATGGTGAGCACGGCGAAGATCAGGTCGAAGAAAGTCCAGCCCACCGCTCCGACCATCGCCTTGGTGCCCGCGGCTCGCTTGCCCATGTGCTCGAGAGCAGCCTGCAGCGATTCGCCCATGCGGCCGGTGCGCTCGCCCGACTCGAGGATGGCCATGGTGCTTTCGTCGAAGACGCCGATGGCCCGAACGGCATCGCCGAAGCCGCCGCCGGCGCGCAGCACGCCAAGGGCGTCCTGGGTGGGACCGAGCAAGGTCGCGTCGTCACTCTCGAGTGCGCGCTGCAAGGCGCGGGTGGCACTCATTCCGCTTTGCACGCTGAACAGAACCGCCTGCAACAGGCGTTCACGGTAGCCGCCCCGCGCGCGCATCCATGCCGGCGCCTTGCGCACCTGCATCGGCTTGATCGAAAGCGGCACGCCGCCGCGCGAACGCACCTCGGAGATGACGTCCATCTCGCGACGCGCGGCAATCACGGACCGGTGCCGGTACTGACCAGGCAGCCCGCGCACTTCCACGGCATCGGCCTGCTCGATGCGCGGCAACAGGTAGGTGACGACAAAGCTCTGCATGACGACTGCGCTCCCGCTACATGCCCAGCACGCGTCGCGCAGCCAGTGGGTCGATCTCGCCAATCGCCAGAAGGTCGGAAAGCGACTTGGCGCGCGCCTGGTAGTGGGCGCCCGCCAGGTCGGTGACACGACTGAAGTTGGACTGCGAGGCCTCGAGCATGCCGGCCAGGGCGATGCGACTGGTCTCGTCGGCAGCAAGTGCGAGAGACTCGAACGCCAGCACGCGACCGAAGATGCCGGTGTGGTTGCAGCGCAGGCAACCCACACGCATGCGCACAGCGGAATCAGGCGGCAGGGTGATGCCGGTGTCAGCGAGAGTGGCCGCGATGCGCGCCTGATCGTCAGCCACGGCCAAACGCGCGCAAGAGCACAGGCGCTGGACCAGCCGCTGGTTGAACAGCAGGCGCAGCGAATGCGCAAGAATGAACAGCGCCTCATGCTTGGCGCTCTCGTCAAAGAAGGAGACGAAACGCTCGAAGGTCTGCAGCGCCGTGGTGGCGTGAATGGTGGCCAGCACCAGGTGCCCGCTCTCAGTGAACTTGAGCGCGGCGCGCGCGCTGTCGTTGTCCCGGATCTCGCCGAAGACGATCACGTCCGGGTCCTGGCGGAGGATCGAGCGCTCGACATCGCTGGCGCGCTCGTCGAGCAGCTGGTTGATCTGGATCTGGCGCCCGAACGGCAGCGTGAACTCGACCGGGTCCTCGACGGTGACGACGTTGATGCGGTCGCGCGGGAAGCTCTGCGAGACCGCGTAAAGGGTCGTGGTCTTGCCCGAGCCAGTGGGCCCCGAGAACAGCAGCAGGCCGCCGGTCTTGCCATGGACGCTGGACACGGCGCGCAGGCGCGAGACCATGTCGCGGTCGGCAGGGAACAGCGACTCTATGGAGGGCAAGGACTCGGGGTCGAGTACGCGCATAGCGATGGTTTCGCCCTGCGCCAGCGGCTGGCTTGCGACCCGGAAATCGATGTGCCGGCCCGCAAACTCCATGCTCATGCGGCCGTCCTGGGCGCGCCGCGAGTCGGAAGGGTCCATCCCGGTGTCGGTCTTAAGACGCGTGAAGATCGCGGTCATGACCCGCTCGGGAAGCTGGTGGCGCTGCTGCAGCATGCCGTCGATGCGGTAGCTGATCCAGGAGTCGGGGTCGGGCCGGCAGTCGAGGTGGAGGTCGGAGGCGCGCGCACGCAACGCCTCGGTGAGGATGGCGACGATGGCCTGGCTCAGCAGCGAGCCGGTGACATCGGCGTTGCGCATTTCGTCGAGGATGCTGCTGACGCCCGCCACGGTAGAGGAGAGCTTTCGCAGGCGCTGCGCGACATCGGCACGGTCGGTGGCCATGATGCGCAGGCCGTCGACGCGCACGGCACAGGAACGAACGATGGCGTCCTTCTCGCGTGCGGTCAGTGGGCGCGCCGACAGGATCACGAGAAGATTCGACTCCACACCCACCGGCGCCACCTGCATGCGCTCGCACACGGTAATGGGCACCAGCGCCTGCGCGCCCTGCAGGTCGCCGTTGCTGCCGCGCCCAAGAAGCTCGGCCGCCCGCTCGCGACTGAGGAAGCGATCACGAACGAGTAGATCGTAGACGTGAATGTTGTGCCCGAGTTCGACTAACGCACGCTTCTTGCGCAGCGCGACGTCGAACTGCTCGGCGGTGACGTCGCCGTTGCGCACCACGGCATCGTCGACGCCGTACCGCAGGAAGCCGGGCGCACCCGGGCGCTCCTGCACTGGCGACGTAAGACCGCCCGACATCGCACCCGAAGCCGCCGCCCCGGCCACGACAGGCAGCACGTTCTGGTCAAGATCTTCGATTGCCATGGCGTGTCTTCAGCGGGAGGGCGTGCCAGCGGCAGGCGCAGTACCCGTGGTCGCACCACCGGCGCCGCCGCGTACGACACCTCCACCGCGTGGGTCCACATTGGCCAAGTCACGGCGCGCCCTACCGTCGATGCCACCATCGGGGCTTTCCATCAGCCCGCGGGCCGGCACCGGGGGCGAGGCGATCAAGCTGTCTATCGAGCCGCGGAAAACAACCTTGCTCTCCTCATGCCTGGTACCCTTCTCGGGCAGAAGGTAGAGGACAACGGTGTCACGCGAAACGCGCGCAAGCAAGCGATGACGGTCAATGAAATCGACGGCCTGACCGTCACGCACGACAAAAGAGGAGGAACGGTAAATATTGGGGGCTGCGGCAATGGGCAGGCTACCCACCGCGCCACCTCCCCCCAACCCCTGCGAGCCCGCGCCGGGCGCCGTTGAGGGCGCTCCGCCACCACCACCGCCACCGCCGGCAAAAGCGATCTGCGGCACGGAAAGCTGGCTACGCAGCACAGCCGATCGATCGACGATGGCGGCGACGTAAAGACCCGAGACACGCTCTTGCACCGCCAACGGGATGCTGGGCCGTTCGGCGCCAACCTCTAGGCCCGGCGGAAGGGGAGCCATCGGCGATGCATCGAGCGGACGGGGCGACGCGACAGGCGGCGCACTTCGCCCACCAGCAGCGGCCGGGGGCACACTTCGCCCACCGGCAGCAGTGGGCGCCCCCCCCCCGCCACCGGCAGCGGCGGGCGTCGTAGCTGCGGCGCCAGCGGCTGCCGGCGTTGAATCGCCACCCGCTGCAGCGGCAGACGGCTGCACGAGAGGGTTCGGAATGACAGGCTGAGCGAGCAGTGGCGCCGAAGCCACGGCCAGGACGAGGGACAGGGTCAGCATACCCCGTGAAATCGACAGACTCATGCGCGAGACCCCCCAAGGCGACCCGTTGGCTCGATGAATGACACGGCGGCTCATCGCGCAGGCCCTCCGACGATCGGAGCAACCAAAGGCTGAGCGAGCCGCTCGACAGGTTGCTGGGGCGCGACCGGACGCACGATGGGCGCAGGCACGCCCGGTGGCACGCTCGCAGACAGCCCGCCGTCGGAGCGGCGACCCGTGTTCGCAGCGCGTTCAGGCAATGGCCACCCCGCCGGCGTGACGAGCCTGGCAGCCAGATTCTCGTTGAGGTCGTTGCGCCCCGAGGGGCCAACGAGACGCGCAGGCAGCGACGATGCGCCAGCCGACGGCGATGGCACCGGCGGCGGAGGCAGCGGGCGAACGGCGGCCGCGACCATAGTACGTTCATCGGGCAGGGACTGGGGCTCGACGGAAGCAGCAGCCGCCGGTCCTGTGGCCGCGGCTGGCGCAGGCGCCGAGGGCGACACAGCCCTGGGAGTGGCACCGGCAGCCGTGGCAGCGCCGGGCGCGGCCGCCTCGGGGCGGCGCTGGGCGCCAGCAAGAGGTTCACCGAAGCGGACGACGCGCGGGCGCAGCGCAATGACGAGTTCCGATCGCTGCACCGAACCGCTGCTGCGCGTGGCGCTCAGGCCGTTGTTGACGTCAAGCACGTCACGCTGCGTGGCAATGCCCCCAAGCAGGACGATGTCGCCCGGCCGGGCACGGACCACGGTGCGAACATCGCGCTCGGCGGTCTGCGGAAGGGTCAGGTCGGTGCCCAGGGCCTTGAAGTTGTTGAACTTGATGAGGTCCGCCAGGTTGAGGTTGATCTGGGTGTAGATCGAACCCTCGTGCTCCTCGGCGAACAGCGTGAGCTCGAAGCCGGTCAGCACGTTCTGCGTCTCGACGGTGACCTGGTTGAGGTTGGTGCCGATGTTCGTGCCCACCTTGGCGACGTAGGAGGTGGTCTGACCCACGCGCAGCGACCCCCGAGAGCCCGACATCAGCGCGATGCGAGGCTGTGAAATGGCACGCACGTTGCCCTGGCTGCGCAGGAAGTCGACCAGCACGTTCATGTTGAAGCGCGGGCCCGCGATGACCGCACCGATGCCGTAGTTGCCAACACCACCCGAGCCGAAGGTGATGGCGCGGTTGTCACTGCCGAAGGGAGCGAGGATGTCACCCGCAGACGACGCGACGTTGCCCGTGCCGCCAGTTCCACCAGTGCCGCCAGTGCCGCCGGCACGCGAAGAACCCGTCCAGCCAAATTGGTTCCACTGCACGCCAGTCTCCTGGCCGTCGGCCAGGTCGACCTGGTAGACATGAACGTCGTAAAGGAGCATCGAGCGGGTGCTGCGGATGTGCGCGAGGTACTTCTCGATGGAGCGCGCGCCCGGGCGGTTGGTACGGAAGGTGGCCGTCCTGTTGAGCCGGTCGAGGTAGAGATCCTGCGCCCCGAGGTGCTGCAGCGTGTTGGTCAGCCCAGCCAAGTTGTCTTCACCCAGCGCAGGCGGCAGATCGAGCAGGAAGCGCTCCTCCGGGGAAATTCGGAGCACGCCACCCTGGAGCACGTAGAAAAACCCCAGGGACTGGGAGAGCTTCTCCAGCAACTCGGGGAGGGTGCCAGAAACCGACAACGCCGCAGCCGAACCGTAGCGCTCGAGTGACCGCGGCCCGCCCTCGACGAAGAGACCGATGCTGCTGCCAGACAGCATCAGTTGCAGAACATCGAGCAGGCCGCCTTCGGTGACACTGACGGTAGCGAAGTTGCCCGTGGGCAACGGCTCGGAAGGCTCCTGAGGACGCAACGTGAAGGCATTGGCCGCGCTCCCAGCAACCAACATGAACTCCGCATCGTCGAACTGATCAGCCAGCGTGCCCAGCCGCTCCGCCTCGGTCGGGACCAGCGGCTTGCGCTCAGGACGGGGCAGAGACTGACACCCGGCAAGGGAAAGCGCACCGACGAGCACCAGCACCAACGCACCGCGCCACCCCGCAGTGCCCTGCCCAATAACAGGCACCGCGCGGTCGCGACTTCGGTTTCCCGACGGAACTAGCAACATCTTGACGGCCTCGAACGTGTTGCACGCATCTTGTGAATCCAATGTCATTTTAGCGGGGCTTGTATGGGCTTACACACTTAATGCGTGAACTGCTTCCGGTTTCAGGCGCTGGTCTTCGCCCCTACCGCCCGCCACCAGCACACCCTCGTGCTGCGCCTCGGGAAGCCCCCGGCAACAGGGCAAATCCGGGGTTATAGCGTTTTTCGCCGTCTTTAGCTACCTGGAAAGGCGCCACTTTCATTGCTGGTGCCTTTCGTGCTATACCCAGTCTGGGGTCGAACCTTGGAACATGACAACGTGCGCGGTTCCCGCCATAGACATACCAAAGATTTCGCGGCCTTCGCTCATGCGGTGCGGCGGTGGTGCGCGGCCGGACCGGGCGGCCGCGCTCGCACCATCGCAGTCACCGACCGCGACATCGTGCTGTCGGTGTCGGACGGACTGCCACCCATCAGCCTCACGCCCGCGCTTGTCGACGGGCCGCGCAGACTCGAGTGCGTTATCCACTGCCAGCAGATGGCCCGCGCGAGCACCGGACCGTCGGCACTGGTCGCCGTGTTTCGCTGCTCGAACACGGGGATGGTCACCCGCCACCCCGAGTCAGGGGCAGGCCCGGTCGGCTTCCTGAGCGACAGCGTCGCCGCGCAGTCCATTGCCGTCGCGCTGCTGCGCGAGGCCGAGGGTCGGATCCGGGCACGACCCGTGGCGCGCCACCGGCCATGAACAGCACGGCGCCCTCCCCTGCACCGCGACCGCGGCACACGCAGCCTGAGAGGGTGTAAACGTAATGCTCTACGTTGCCAGTCTGGTAGCGAGGATACGCGCTTCGGCGAGCCAGACCCATGCCACGGGCGCCCAATCGGAGCGATCGTGATGGGCGATGAGGCGGCGGCATCGCTCGTTCCAGGCGTGGG
>JBILNT010000100.1:0-13599 GCA_044374875.1 Rubrivivax sp. | reverse complement strand
TGTCGATCGCCGTGCGGCGCAGCCGTTTCGGCCTGGCGCTGCGCGGCATCGGCTCCGACGAGCAGCGCGCGATGACGCTGGGCGTGGACACCCGCATGGTGAAGATCCTCGGCTTCGCGATCACGGCAGCCTTCGCCGGCGCGATGGGCGCGGCGATGAGCGTGCGCTGGACCTACATCGACCCGACGACCGTCTTCAACCCCTTCATCGGCTTCCAGACGGTGCTGATCGCGCTGATCGGCGGTGCCGCGACGCTGTGGGGGCCGTTGATCGCCGCCATCGTCTTCAGCCTGCTGGCCGAGACCCTGCGCCTGCAGCTGCCGCAGCTCTACATGATGGCGCTGGGCCTGCTGCTGATCCTCTCGGTGCTGTACCTGCCCGGCGGCCTGGCTTCCTTGCGCTGGGAGACCTTCCGCGCCTGGCGCGACGACACCCGCGCGTGGTGGAAGGAGAAGCGCTACGAGTGGAGCGGCGAGAAGGCCCGCGACAAGGCGCGCGAGAAGGCGCGGCGCCAGGTGATCTGACGATCATGCACAGCACCCCCCACAGCCGAGCCGAAGGCACGCCGCACGACCCGCACGTTCCGGTGCTGCTCGACGCCCACGAGGTCACGGTGCGCTTTGGCGGCCTGACCGCTGTCGACGCCGTCAGCGCGCAGTTCCGCGCCGGTGAACTGGTCGGCATCATCGGCCCCAACGGCGCCGGCAAGACGACCTTCTTCAACGCCATCTCGGGCGTGCTGCAGCCCACCTCCGGCAAGCTGGTGGTCGCGGGGCGGCAGCTCGCCGGCCGGCGCGCGCACCGCTTCGCCGCCCACGGCGTGGCCCGCACCTTCCAGACCCCGCGCACCTTCCCCGAGATGCGGGTGCGCGACAACATCGAGTTCGGCCTCAAGTTCGCCGGCCGGCGGCGCCGCAAGTACATCCTGTGGGGCGACGAAGAGGGCGTGCCGTGGGCGCTGCGCACGCCCGAGAGCATCCTCAAGCTGATCGGCCTGGCGCACCTGGCCGAGCTGCCTGCCGCGGCCATCACGCCGAGCCAGCAGCGGCTGCTGGAGATCGGCATGGCGCTGGCCACGCGGCCGCGCCTGCTGCTGCTCGACGAAGTGGCCGCCGGGCTGACCGAGGGCGAGATCGAGGAGATGGCCCGGCTGATCCGTCGCATGCGCGACGAGCTCGACCTGACGGTGATCTGGATCGAGCATGCGGTGACGATCCTGCTGCGCCACGTCGAGCGCGTGATCGTGCTGCACCAGGGGCGCAAGATCGCCGACGGCACGCCCGCCGAGGTGGTGCGTGACCCCGAGGTCATCGAGGCCTACCTCGGCGACGAGATGGTCGAGGGGGTGCCGGCATGATGTGGTGGCGCGAGCAGGCCTTCGCGCTCGGCGGCAGCGGCCGAGCGCACATGAAGGTCGAGGGGCTGTCCGCGGGCTACGGCCCGTTCCTGGTGCTGCGCGACATCCGGCTCGAGGCCAGGCCGGGCCTGACGGTGATCCTGGGCCCCAACGGCGCGGGCAAGACCACGCTGCTCAAGGCGCTGGCCGGGCTGATCCCGCGCCGCGGCGTGGTCACGCTCGACGGGGACGACCTGCCCGAGAAGACGCACGAGATCGTGCGTGCCGGCGTGGCGCTGGTCGCCGAGGGCCGGCAGCTCTTCCCGCAGATGACCGTGACCGAGAACCTCGAGCTCGGCGGCTGGCTGGTGTCCAAGGCCGAGCGCGCCCGGCGCATCGAGGAAGCGTTCGCCAACTTCCCCAAGCTGCGCGAGCGCGCGGGGCAGCTCGCCGGCACGATGAGCGGCGGCGAGCAGCAGATGGTGGCTGTGGCGCGCGCGATGATGTGCCACCCGCGGCTGCTGATGCTCGACGAGCCTTCGCTGGGCCTGGCGCCGAAGATGGTCGACGAGCTGCTGGCCATCGCGCGCCGCATCGCCGATGCCGGCACCACCGTGCTGATGGTCGAGCAGAACGTGAAGAAGGCGCTGGCCGTGGCCGACCGCGGCTACGTGCTCGAGCGCGGTGCGCTGGTGGCCAGCGGCACGGCCAGGCTGCTGGCGCGCTCGAGCGTGGTGCGCGAGGCCTACCTGGGCGGCAGCCAGGAAGGCACGACCAGCGCGGCCGACGCCGCGCGTCGCAAGTCCGCCTCGGCCACATCTGCCTCCGCCTGATCCCCCGGGCCGCGCGCGGTGCGCGGCCGCACCGAGAGTCTTTCGAAGGAGCCCCGCCATGTCCGACCTGTCGATGCTGATCAACGGCCTGAAGGTGACCGCCGAGAAGGGCGCCACCTTCGAGCGCCGCAACCCGCTGGACGGCACCGTCGCCACGCGCGCCCCGGCCGCGTCGCCGGCCGACGCGGTGATGGCCGTCGAGGCCGCCGCCGAGGCCTTCCGCACCTGGAGCGAGACCGGCCCGTCCGAGCGCCGCGCGCTGCTGCTCAAGGCCGCCGAGCGGCTGGAGGCCAAGACGCCGCAGTTCATCGAGGCCGTGCCCGCCGAGACCGGCGCCACCGGCATGTGGGCGGGGTTCAACGTGATGCTGGCCGCCGGCATGATCCGCGAGGCCGCCGCGCTGACCACGCAGGTGGCCGGCGAGGTGATCCCGTCCGACGTGCCGGGCTCGCTGGCCATGGGCGTGCGCCAGCCCGCCGGCGTGGTGCTGGGCATCGCGCCGTGGAACGCGCCCATCATCCTCGGCGTGCGCGCCATCGCCACCCCGCTGGCCTGCGGCAACACCGTGATCCTCAAGGGCAGCGAGAACTGCCCGCGCACGCACCAGCTCATCATCGAGGCCTTCCAGGAGGCGGGCTTCCCGGCCGGCGTCGTCAACTACATCACCAACGCACCGGCCGATGCCGGCGCGGTGGTGGAAGCCATGGTGGCCCACCCGGCGGTGCGCCGCGTGAACTTCACCGGCAGCACCCGCGTGGGCCGCATCATCGCGATGACCTGCGCCAGGTACCTCAAGCCGGCGGTGCTGGAGCTCGGCGGCAAGGCGCCGCTGGTCATCCTGGACGACGCCGACATCGAGGACGCGGTCAACGCGGCAGCCTTCGGCTGCTTCGCCAACAGCGGCCAGATCTGCATGAGCACCGAGCGCATCATCGTCGACCGCAAGATCGCCGACGAGTTCGTCAGGAAGTTCGGCGACAAGGCGAAGTCGCTGCCGCTCGGTGACCCGCGCAAGCCCGAGCCGGTGGTGCTGGGCTCGGTGATCGGCATGCCCACCGTGGAGCACTGCAACGCGCTGATCGACGACGCGCTGGCCAAGGGCGCCAAGCTGGTGTGCGGCGGCAAGGCCGACTCCACGCTGATGCCGGCCACCGTGCTGGACCACGTCACGCCCGAGATGCGCATCTACAAGGAAGAGACCTTCGGCCCGGTGAAGTGCATCGTGCGCGTCAGCGGGGTCGAGGAGGCCGTGGCCTGCGCCAACGACAACGAGTACGGCCTGTCGGCCGCGGTCTTCGGCCGCGACCTCGCCCGCGCCTTCCAGGTCGCGCGCAAGATCGACAGCGGCATCTGCCATGTCAACGGCCCGACCGTCCACGACGAGGCGCAGATGCCCTTCGGCGGCGTCAAGGGCTCGGGCCTGGGCCGCTTCGGCGGCAAGGCCGGCATCGCCGAGTTCACCGAACTGCGCTGGATCACCATGCAGACCCAGCCGCGCCACTACCCTTTCTGAAGCACAACGGGTTCAGGTCTCGTTTCCTGCATCGACGGCTGCGAGCGAAGCCTTGTCTCGAGGCCTGAATTCATGCAACAAATCAGACCTGACCCCATGCTGTTCCTGCGGCTTCAGGCGCAGGGATAGGCGACCGCGATGGCTTCGCGCACGAGGCTGGCGGCGTTGAAGCGGTGCAGGTCGGGCCGCGACTGCAACTGCGAAGCGACGGCCTCGACGAGCACGTCGGCCGCCACCCCGGTGCCGAGGCAGGTGCGGGGGTCGCGCGCCAGTGCCAGCGCGTCGACCACCCCCAGCACGTAGTGGCGGCCGGCCTCGCGGGCGGCCGGGTCGGCAGCCGACAGCCGCTGGTGCAATTCGCCGGCCGTCATGAAGCGTGCACTCGACTGGGCTCGGGCGCTCGTGACGGGCGCCAGGGTGCCCGCCAGCAGGCCGGCGGCGATGCACGCGCCGAGCAGCGCGTGGAACGTGGTGGGCGGTGGTCGCATCTCGGCGTGCAAAGCGTGAGTTGATGGCTCCAGTATGCGCAGTCGATGCCGGTCGTGCCGGCGCTCGGATGATCCCCGACCCGCGCGCGGAGGGCTTCCATCCTGCGATGATCCGGCTCCCGTCGTCCTTCGCTCTGCGCCTCACCATGAACCGCACCTCCCGCCTGTTCTGCACCGTTCTGCTCGCCGCCGGCTCCTTGCCCGCGCTGGCCCAGGGAGGTGATCCACTGGCCGCGGCGGCGGCCGAACCGGGCGCGAAGCGCTTCGACAGCGGCCTCGTCCTGCGCGAACTGAAGGCCGGCAGCGGCGCCTCGCCCGCGGCGTCGGACGTGGTGCGCGTGCACTACCGCGGCACCTTCCCCGACGGGCGCGAGTTCGACAGCTCCTACAAGCGCGGGCAGCCCGCGGAGTTCCCGCTCGACCGCGTCATCCGCTGCTGGACGGAGGGCGTGCAGAGGATGAAGGTCGGCGGCAAGGCCAAGCTCACGTGCCCGTCGGCCATCGCCTACGGCGAGCGGGGCGCGGGCGGCGTGATCCCGCCGAACGCCGTGCTCGTCTTCGAGGTCGAGCTGATGGGCATCGTCAGGCGCTAGCCCGGCGCGCGACGGTCGGCACGACGCGGCCCCCACGCGCGCCGGCGGCGGCTGGCGCCGGGCTCGTCACGGGCAGGCCGCGATGACCTCGGCCACCGCCGCGGTGAGCCGCTTGCCGTAGGGCACGTGCAGGAACTCGTTGGGGCCGTGGGCGTTGCTCTTCGGGCCCAGCACGCCGCAGACCATCATCTGCGCCTTCGGGAAGCCCTGGGCCAGCATGCTCATCAGCGGGATCGTGCCGCCCTGGCCGATGTAGCCACAGGGCGCGCCGAAGTGCGCGTTCGATGCCGCGTTCAGCGCGGTCTCCAGCCAGGGCGCCAGCTCGGGCGCGTTCCAGCCCGTGGCGCCCAGCGCGCCGGCGCGGCCGTCGGGGTGGAAGGTGACCTTCGCGTTGTAGGGCGCGTTGTCCTCCAGCAGTTCCTTGAGCTTCAGGCTCGCGGAGTGGCCGTCGACCAGCGGCGGCAGGCGCAGGCTGAGCTTGAACGCGGTGTATGGGCGCAGCACGTTGCCGGCGTTCTTCAGCTCGGGGAAGCCGTCGACGCCGGTCACGCTCAGCGTGGGGCGCCAGGTGCGCGCCAGCAGGCCCTCGACCGGGTCGGTGGTGGTGGGCAGGGTGGGGCCGCCGTCGGCGCCGCAGGCCCAGGGGTAGCGCTTCCAGACCTCGTCGCCGAGGATGGCGGCCGTGACCTTCGCCTGCTCGAGTCGCGAGCCCGGGATCTCGCAGTGGAAGCTCTCGGGCAGCAGGCGCCCGGTGCGGCTGTCCTCCAGGCGGTCGAGCACCTGGCGCAGGATCCGGAAGCTCGAGGGCACCAGGCCGCTGGCGTCACCCGAGTGGATGCCCTCGGTGAGGATCTCGACCTTGAGCACGCCGCTGACCATGCCGCGCAGGCTGGTGGTCAGCCAGAGCTGGTCGTAGTTGCCGGCGCCGCTGTCCAGGCACACCACGAGGCCGACGTCGCCCAGCCGCGGCTTGAGCGCGTCGATGTAGGCCGGCAGGTCGTAGGAGCCGCTTTCCTCGCAGGTCTCGATGAGGCCGACGCAGCGCGGGTGCTCCAGGCCGTGGGCCTTGAGCGCCTCGATCGCGCTGATGGCGGCGTAGACCGCGTAGCCGTCGTCGGCACCGCCGCGGCCGTAGAGCAGACCGTTCTCGTATTTCGGCGTCCAGGGGCCGAGGTCGCTGCGCCAGCCGTTGAACTCGGGCTGCTTGTCGAGGTGGCCGTACAGCAGCACGGTGTCGGTGCCGGCGGCCTTGGTGGCGGGGATCTCGAAGAAGATCACCGGCGTGCGGCCGGGCAGGCGCACGACCTCCAGCGTCAGGCCCGGCACCTTGCGGCCCTCGACCCACTGGGCGGCGTCACGCACGACGCGCTCGATGTGGCCGTGGGCTGTCCAGTCGGCGTCGAACATCGGGCTCTTGGCCGGCACGGCGATGTAGTCGGTCAGGGCGGGGACGATGCGCTGGTCCCAGGCCTGGTCGACGTGGGCGGCGATGGCGGCGGCCAGGGCCGTGGCTTCCTCGGTGCGGGCAGGTGCGTTCATGGGCGGAAGTCTAGAACCGGTCGAGCCAGCGCGTGAGTGCGGAAATCACCTGCGCCTGCTCGGGCTCGTTGAAGATCTCGTGGAACAGCGACGCGAACTCCTGGGCCTCGACCACGCCGCGCGGCGCGGCGTCGGCGAACGCGCGGCTGCCGGCGGGCGCGACGCAGCGGTCGGCGCCGGCCCACAGCAGCAGCGTGGGCAGCCGCCAGCGCGGCGCGGCGGCACGCACGTGCACGCCGCCGTCGACGATGAAACGCACCACCCGCGCGGTGACGCGGTCGTGCACCAGCGGGTCGGCGTCGTAGGCGGCCACCACGGCGGGGTCGCGCGAGATCCACGCGCTCTTCAGCCCGTTCGAGACCGCGAGACCCGGCGCCAGCGCGCCCAGCGTGGCCAGCAGCAGCTTCTGCGCGGCGTTCATGCCGGGGTCGAGCGCGGGCGAAGACAGCACCAGCGCGTCGAGCGGACGCGACCACGCCGCCGGCTGCGCGGCCAGCGCCTCGGCGGCGAAGCGCGCGGCCACCAGGCCGCCCATGCTGTGGCCCAGCATCACCAGCGGGCGGGCGCGCTCGGCCGCGGCGCGCACCGCGTCCACCGCCAGGGCCACGTCGGCCAGCAGGCTGTCGGCAGCCGGGATGCCGCCGCGCGGGCCTTCGCTGCGGCCGTGGCCGCGGTGGTCGAAGGCGTGCACGTGCCAGCCTGCTTCGTTCAGCGCGGCCGCGACGTGGCCGTAGCCGCCGCCGTGCTCGCCCAGGCCGTGGACGATCAGCACGTCGCCGCGCGCGGCGCTCGCGGGCCAGTCGTGGCCGTGCAGGCGCAGGCCGTCAGGGGTGGTCAGGGCTTGCATGACGGGCATTGGAGCACGGCGCGGCTATGCTGGCGATCGACGTTCCACCCGCGCCACCCGGAGACAAGCGCCATGCCGGACCACCCCGACTTCTTCCGCCTCGAACTCGCCGAATCCGGCGTTGCCCACCTGCAGCTGTGCCGTCCCGAGCAGCTCAACACGATGGCGCCGCCCTTCTTTCCTGCGCTGCGCGACGCGGTGACGCGCCTGAACGCCGAGGGCCACGCCCGCGTGCTGGTGATCTCGTCGACCGGCCGGCACTTCAGCGCCGGCATGGCGCTCGACGTCTTCGCCGGCGGGATGCCGATGCTGGACACCTCCGACGCCCGCCGCCGCCTGGCCTTCCAGGACGGGCTGCGCCAGCTGATGCGCTGCTTCGACGCGCTGGAGGAGGCCCGCTTCCCGGTCATCGCGGCGATCCAGGGTGGCTGCATCGGCGGCGCGCTGGACCTCGCCGCGGCCTGCGACCTCCGCGTCGCCAGCGCCGACGCGTTCTTCACGGTGCAGGAAATCCACATCGGCATGGCCGCCGACCTCGGCGTGCTGCAGAGGCTGCCCAAGATCGTGCCGCCGGGCGTGGCGCGCGAGATGGCCTACACCGGTGAGCGGATGCCGGCGCAGCGCGCGCTGCAGGTCGGGCTGGTCAATGCCGTGCTGCCCGATGCCGAGGCCACGCTGGCGCACGCGATGAAGCTGGCCGAGGCCATCGCGGCCAAGTCGCCGCTGGCCGTGGCCGGCAGCAAGATGGCCATCAACTACGCCGTCGACCACCCGACCGGCGAGGCGCTGCAGCAGATGACGCTGCTGCAGAGCGCGATCTTCGACATCGGCGAGATGTCGGTCGCGATCGAGGCCTGGAAGGACAAGCGCACCGCCGGCTTCGACCCGCTGGCGCCGGTCGAGCCGGTCTGATCGACACGGATCAGGGCTGCCGGTTGCTGCTGCGCGCCGCCAGTTCGGCCAGCACCTCGTCGGTGTCGGCCCCCAGCGCGGGCGCCGCCCGGCGGATCCCGCCCGGCGTGCGGCTGAGCTTCGGCACGATGCCCGGCACCTCGAGCGTGCTGCCGTCGCCCAGGTGCACGGTCTCGATCATGCCGCGCGCGCGGTAGTGCGGGTCGGCCGCGATGTCGGCCACGGTGTAGATGCGCCCCGCGGGCACCGCCGCGGCGTCCAGGACCTGCAGCGCCTCGGCCACCGTGCGCGCGGCGGTCCACGCGCCGATCTCACCGTCGATCTCGTCGACCCGCGCGACGCGCCCGGTGTTGTCGGCCAGTTGCGGGTCGGCTGCGAGGTCGTCGCGGCCGATGGCCTTCATCAGCCGGCGGAAGATGCTGTCGCCGTTGCCGGCCACCAGCACGTGACCGTCGCGGCAGGCGTAGGCGTTGCTCGGCGCGATGCCCGGCAGCGCGCTGCCGGCCGGCCCGCGCACGGCACCGAAGGCGCTGTACTCGGGCAGCAGGCTCTCCATGCAGTTGAACACCGCCTCGTAGAGTGCCACGTCCACCACCTGCCCGCGGCCGCTGCGCTGCCTTTCCTGCAGGGCCATCAGCACGCCGATCACCCCGTGCAGCGACGCCAGCGTGTCGCCGATCGACACGCCCACGCGCACCGGCGTTCGGCCCGGCTCCCCGCTCAGGTGGCGCAGCCCGCCCATGGCCTCGGCCACGACGCCGAAGCCGGGCTTGTCACGGTAGGGCCCGGTCTGGCCGTAGCCGCTGATGCGCAGCACGACGAGGCGGGGGTTCGCCGCCATCAGGTCCTCGGGCGCCAGGCCCCAGCCCTCCAGTGCCCCCGGCCGGAAGTTCTCGATCAGCACGTCGGCCTCGGCGGCGAGCGCGCGCACCGTGTCCTGTGCGGCGGGGTCGTTGAGATCGAGCGCGATGGAGCGCTTGTTGCGCGACTGCACCTGCCACCACACCGAGGTGCCGTCCTTCAGCAGCCGCCACTTGCGCAGCGGGTCGCCCGTGCCAGGGGGCTCGACCTTGATCACGTCGGCGCCGAAGTCGCCGAGCGTCTTCGCGGCAAAGGGGCCGGCGATGAGCTGGCCGAGCTCCAGCACGCGCAGGCCGGCCAGCGGGCCGGGGGCGGGGTCTTCGCGCGGGGCGACCCGGGCGCCTTCGGTCATGGGTTCTCAGTGCCGCTCGAAGCGGAACACGGCCACGCTGGCCAGCAGGTTGGGCCAGCGGCGCACCACGCCGCCGTCCTGGAGCCCGAAGCTGTCGGTCACCACCAGCCCGTTCTTGCGCGCCAGCACCTCGAAGTCGGCGAAGGTGCCGACGCGGATGTTGGGGGTGTCGTACCACTCGTAGGGCAGCGCCTTGGTCACCGGCATGCGGCCGCTGGCCACGCGCAGCCGGTTGGGCCAGTGAGCGAAGTTGGGGAAGCTGACGATGCCGATGCGCCCGACGCGCGCCGTCTCGCGCAGCATGTGCTCGGTGTTGCGCAGGTGCTGCAGCGTCTCGAGCTGCAGCACGACGTCGAAGCTGCGGTCCTCGAACAGGGCCAGCCCTTCCTCGAGGTTGAGCTGGATGACGTTGACCCCGCGCTCGACGCAGGCGGCCACGTTGTCGTCGGCGATCTCGATGCCGTAGCCGGTGCAGCCCTTGTGCTTCTGCAGCCAGGCCAGCAGTTCGCCGCGGCCGCAGCCGAGGTCGAGCACGCGGCTGCCGGCGGGCACCAGGCTGCCGATGATCTCGAGGTCGCGGCGCTCAGACATGGTTCTCGCGGGCGATGCGCTCGAAGTGGGCGCGCATCACGCGGTGGTAGCGCGGGTCGTCGAGCAGGAAGGCGTCGTGACCGTGCGGGGCGTCGATCTCGGCATAGCTGACGTCGATGCCGTTGTCGACCAGCGCCTTGACGATCTCTCGGGAGCGCGCCGGCGAGAAGCGCCAGTCGGTGGTGAAGCTCACGACCAGGAAGCGGTGGCCGCGCGCGGCCGCGAAGGCGCGCGCCAGGTCGCCGCCGTGCTCGGCGGCAGGGTCGAAATAGTCGAGCGCGCGCGTGATCAGCAGGTAGGTGTTGGCATCGAAGTATTCGCTGAACTTGTCGCCCTGGTGGCGCAGGTAGCTCTCGATCTGGAACTCGATGTCCTGCGTGCTGTAGCCCAGCTGCGCGGCACGCAGCGCGCGGCCGAACTTCACCTCCATGGCGTCGTCGGACAGGTAGGTGATGTGGCCGATCATGCGCGCCACGCGCAGCCCGCGCCGCGGCACGACGCCGTGGTCGTAGTAGTGGCCGCCGTGGAAGTCGGGGTCGGTGACGATCGCGCGGCGGGCCACCTCGTTGAAGGCGATGTTCTGCGCCGACAGGTTGGGCGCCGTCGCCACCGCCACGCAGTCGCCCACGCGCTGGGGGTGACGCATCGTCCATGCCAGCGCCTGCATGCCGCCCAGGCTGCCGCCGAGCACGGCCGCGAGCTTCGTGATGCCCAGGCGCCCGACCAGCCGCGCCTGCGCGTCGACCCAGTCCTCGACCGTGACGACGGGGAAGTCGCTGCCCCAGACCTTCGAGCTGCCGGGGCGGGTGTGCATCGGGCCGGTGGAGCCGAAGCACGAGCCCGGGTTGTTGACGCCGATGACGAAGAAGCGGTCGGTGTCCAGCGGCTTGCCGGGGCCGACCAGGTTGTCCCACCAGCCGACGTTCTTCGGCTGGTCGGCGTAGGTGCCCGCCACGTGGTGGCTGGCGTTGAGCGCGTGGCACACCAGCACCGCATTGCTGCGCTCGGCGTTGAGCGTGCCGTAGGTCTCGTAGACGAGGTCGTACTCCGGCAGCACCGCGCCGCTGCGCAGCGGCAGCGGCTCGGCGAAGTGCATCTTCTGCGGCGTGACGTGTCCGATCGACGGCATGGAACGAAAAAACCCGGCGCCGCGGCAAGGCGGGCACCGGGCTTCGGCGTCCCCTTTTAGCGGCAT
This sequence comes from Rubrivivax sp., assembly GCA_044374875.1. GTDB lineage: Bacteria > Pseudomonadota > Gammaproteobacteria > Burkholderiales > Burkholderiaceae_C > Rubrivivax. The sequence continues at coordinate 2,539 of JBILNT010000100.1, read as the reverse complement.
TTGATTGAGCGCCCGCAATCTGGAGCAAATCGGCGCTGTGCAGGGAAGTATAGCGAGGCCCGGGAGGGCTCGCGGCCAAAGGCTCATCAGGGGCCGGCCAAGCCCGGCAGCCGCCTAGACGTGCCGCGTGATCCCGCCGTCGATGCGGATGTTCTGGCCCGTGACGTAGCTCGAGCGGTCCGACGCCAGGAAGGCGATCAGCTCGGCCACTTCCTCGGGCGTGCCGTAGCGGCCCATCGGGATGCGCGCGCGGCGCTCGGCCTTCTCGGGCAGGCTGCTGATGAAGCCGGGCAGCACGTTGTTCATGCGCAGGCCGCGCGCCGCGTACTCGTCGGCGAAGAGCTTGGTGAACGCGGCCAGGCCGGCGCGGAACACGCCGCTGGTGGGGAAGGCGGCCTCGGGCTCGAACACGGCGTAGGTGCTGACGTTGACGAACGCGCCGCGGCCCTGCGCCAGCATCGTGGGCGCCACCATGCGCGCGATGCGCACGACGTTCATCAGGTAGTAGTCCATGCCGCGGCGCCAGTCGTCGTCGGTCATCTCCAGCAGCGGGCCCTTGGGGCCGTGGCCGGCGCTGTTGACGACGGCGTCGATGCGGCCGAACCTGGCCAGTGCGGCGTCGACGAAGCGCTGCAGGTCGGCCGCTTCCAGGCTCGAGCCGCTGACCCCCAGGCCGCCGAGTTCCTCGGCCAGGGCGGCACCGCGGCCGGAAGGCGAGAGGATGGCCACGCGCCAGCCTTCCGCGGCCAGCCTTCGCGCTGCTGCGGCACCGATGCCGCTGCCGGCGGCGGTCAGCAGGGCGACGGGTGCGTCGTTGCCAGGCATGCCGCGCCAGGTCATCGAGCCCGCTCAGGCCGCCGGCGGGGCGCTGTCGACGAAGCTCTGGCGGGCGAACAGCTTGTCGCCGAGCTTCTTCAGGTTGGCATAGTCACCGCGCCAGTCGACCTGCGGGAAGCGGAAGTCGAGGTAGCCCAGCGCGCAGCCCGTGGCCACGTCGGCCAGCGTGAAGTGGTTGCCCATGCACCACGACTTCTCGCCCAGGCCCTGGCTCATCGCCTTGAGCGCACTGTGGATGGTGCGCGTCTGGCGGTCGATCCAGGCCTGGCTGCGCTCGCCCGGGCCGCGCCCGGCCCAGGTGGCTTCCAGGCGTGCCAGCACGGCGGCGTCGAGCAGGCCGTCGGCCAGCGCCTCCCAGGTACGCACCTCGGTGCGCTCGCGGCCTGGCGGCGGGATCAGCTTGCCCACCGGCGAGAGGGTGTCCAGATACTCGACGATCACGCGCGAGTCGAACACCGCCTCGCCGCCTTCCATCACCAGGCAGGGCACCTTGCCCAGCGGGTTGGCCCGCAGCACGGCCTCGGTGTTCCAGGGGTCCTCCAGCGCCAGCTGGAAGTCGAGCTTCTTCTCGGCCATCACGACGCGCACCTTGCGCACGTAGGGGCTGGTCAGTGAACCGATCAGTTTCATGGATGAGCAAAGGATACCGGAGCGTTCGGAGCATTCTAGCGAAGGGCCCCCGGCGGGCCCGCCCCCGTCGACGCAGGACCCGTGCCCGCTTCAGGGGCGAAGCGTGAAGTCCACCGCAGGCGGGCGCCCGGGCAGATCGAGCCGCGCCGTGGCCGGTGCCGAGCGCGCGATGACGGTGCCGCCGCGCACCACCAGAAGGCGCTGCGCACGCAGCCGGATCGCCTCCACCGGCGAGCGCGCCTGCAGCAGCAGGAAGTCGGCCCGGCAGCCGGGCTCCAGGCCGTAGCCCTCGAGCCCCAGCACGCGCGCGGCATTGACCGTCACGGCGTCGAAGCAGCGGCGCATGCCTTCCTGGGAGGTCATCTGCGCGACGTGCAGGCCCATCGAGGCCACCTCCAGCATGTCACCCGAGCCCAGCGAGTACCACGGGTCCATCACGCAGTCGTGCCCGAAGGCAACGTTGATGCCCGCGGCCAGCAGTTCGGGCACGCGGGTCATGCCGCGGCGCTTCGGATAGCTGTCGTGGCGGCCCTGCAGCGTGATGTTGATCAGCGGGTTGGCCACCGCGTGCATCCCGGCCTCGGCCATCAGCGGCAGCAGCTTGCTGACGTAGTAGTTGTCCATCGAGTGCATGGACGTCAGGTGCGAGCCCGTCACCCGGCCTTGCAGTCCCAGGCGCTGGGCGTGAAAAGCCAGGGTCTCGACGTGCCGCGACAGCGGGTCGTCGCTCTCGTCGCAGTGCATGTCCACCCGCAGCCCGCGCGCCGCGGCGATCTCGCAGAGGATGCGCACGCTCTCGGCGCCGTCGGCCATCGTGCGCTCGAAGTGCGGGATGCCGCCGACCACGTCCACGCCCATGTCCAGCGCGCGCTCGAGGTTGGCCAGCGCACCGGGCGAGCGCAGCACGCCGTCCTGCGGGAAGGCCACCAGCTGCAGGTCGATGTAGCCCCTGACCCGCTCGCGCACGTGCAGCAGCGCCTCCACCGCCAGCAGCCGCGGGTCGCAGACGTCGACGTGCGACCGGATCGCCAGCAGCCCGCGCGCCGCGGCCCAGTCGCAGTACTGCAGCGCG
>JBILNT010000099.1:0-13649 GCA_044374875.1 Rubrivivax sp. | reverse complement strand
GAAGGCGATCCTTGCGGAATACCGACCGCAGAGGAACGGAGTGCGCCGAGGTTCGCCGAGATGTCCGCAGGGAATGCAGGGGGCCGGCTCGTTCCTTCTGCCCCCGCGCTCCTCTGCGTCCTCCGTTACTCTGCGGTGAAGGCGATCCTTGCGGAATACCGACCGCAGAGGAACGGAGTGCGCCGAGGTTCGCCGAGATGTCCGCAGGGAATGCAGGGGGCCGGCTCGTTCCTTCTGCCCCCGCGCTCCTCTGCGTCCTCCGTTCCTCTGCGGTGAAGGCGAGCCTTGCTGCCGCAGCCCCGAAGCCGGCTACTGCGGCTGCGGGCCGAAGCGGTTCGGTCCCGGCGTGCCGCGCAGGAAGCCGTTGTCGATCAGGGCCCAGAGCCAGCCGACGACCGGGATCAGCAAGATCAGCACCCACCATCCCGAGCGGTCGCGGTCGTGCCAGCGCTTGACCGACACCGCGATGACCGGCCACAGCAGCAGCCGGTTGACCAGCGTCTCGGCGTGCCCGCTCTGCATGCCGGCGATCGACAGCAGCGCGCTCAGCAGCAGGTTCAGGCCCAGCAGCGGCAGCACGCCGTAGAGCCAGAAGGTCCGGCGCGCGATGCGGCCGCGCGGATCGAGGAAGATGCGCCAGGGCGGCATCGGCTCGTCGATCAACGGCGGTGGCGCGGTCGGTTCGGCGGTCTCGGACATGCCCCTGATTGTGGCGCCGCCGTCCCGCGCTAACCTTGCGTGCGCAACGCCGCCGCGGGCGATTGTGGCGCCGCCGCTGCAACACGGCAGCGAATCCTGCACACCGACAGACAACATGACCGACGACCTCGTCGTCCAGCGACCCGAGGGGCTCTACTGCCCGGCGGGCGACTTCCACATCGACCCCTGGCGACCCGTGCCGCGGGCGGTGATCACCCACGCCCACGCCGACCACGCGCGGCGCGGTCACGGGGCCTACCTCGCGGCCGCACCCGGCGCGGGCGTGCTGCGCGCCCGACTGGGCGACATCACGCTGGAAACCCTGCCCTACGGAGCTTCGGTCGTGATCGGCGGCGTGCGCGTGAGCCTGCATCCGGCCGGCCACGTGCTCGGCTCGGCGCAGGTGCGGCTGGAGCACCGGGGCCGCACCTGGGTGGTGTCGGGCGACTACTACCTGTGCGGGGCGGCCGCCGAAGCGGGCGTGCCGCTCGCTGCCGAGGCCAACCGCACCTGCGATGCCTTCGAGCCCGTGCGCTGCGACGTCTTCGTCACCGAGAGCACCTTCGGGCTGCCGGTCTACCGCTGGCGGCCCCAGGCCGAGGTGTTGGCCGAGGTGAACGCGTGGTGGCGCGGCAATGCCCAGGAGGGCCGGGCCAGCCTGCTGCTGGCCTACAGCTTCGGCAAGGCGCAGCGCCTGCTCGCCGGCGTCGACCCGTCGATCGGGCCGATCGTGGTCCACGGCGCGGTCGAATCGGTCAACGAAGCCTATCGCGCGGCCGGCGTGGCGCTGCCGCCGACGCTTGCGCTCGACGCCGTTCGCGACAAGTCGCTGCTGCGCCGCGCGCTGGTCGTCGCGCCGCCGGCCACGCTCGGGAGCGCGTGGGCGCGGCGGCTGGGCGAGCATTCCGACGCCTTTGCCAGCGGCTGGATGCAGCTGCGCGGCGCGCGTCGGCGCCAGGCGCTGGATCGTGGCTTCGTGCTCAGCGACCACGCCGACTGGCCCGGGCTGCAGCAGGCCATCGCAGCCACCGGCGCAGAGCGGGTGATCGTCACCCACGGCTACGAGGCCGTGATGGTGCGCTGGCTGCAGCAGCAGGGCCTGGAGGCAGGCAGCTTCCGTACCGAGTACGGTGGCGACTCGGGCGACGTCACCGACGCCGCTGATGCTGGCAGTGGATCTGCCCAGGCCGCCCCAGCGGGCTGAGCTGCGCCGCTACTGCGTCGCCGGCCGTCCCACCAGCTCGACGTCGAGCCGCGCCTCGGCGGCCTTGGGGTCGATGCGGTTCTCTACGTAGATCCGGCGCGCGTCCACCCCGCGTCGCGCGAGGTGGTCGCGCACGGCCTGAAGGCGCGCCGGGGTCAGGCTGCGCTCGCCGGCACCGCTGCCTTCGGTCTGCCACGGCCCCGACGGTGCCACGAAGGCCACCTCGACGTCCAGGTCCCCGGCGTCGGCCACCAGCGCGTCGAGCTGGCGGCGGGCCGCGGCGCTGAGCTGGTCGCCCTCGAACAGGCCGCGTGCCGGCAGGCTCGCCGAGCGCACCTTCACGCGTTCGGCGGCCGCCTGGGTGGCGCCCGGGGGCGGGGCGGGCCGGGAGGTCTGCGCGTGCGCGGCGGCCGTGAAGGCCAGCAGGCAGGCAGCCGCGATGGCGCGGGGGAGCGGGCGGGTCATGAGGGCATGCAGTGCGTCGGCGACGGTCATGACCCGCATTGTGTGCCTTCGTGGCGGCGCGTGGCACCCGGACGATGTGCCAAGGTGTTCGCGGCCGCTCGCCGGCCTCGGCAGGCCCTGCCTTTGCTTGACATCGCTCAATCCCGTGCCGGCCACCACGACCAGAATGAGCCTCCTGTCCTCTTCGCGCCCGGTGCCGTGTCCTCCTCATTCGCCCCCGCGGTGCCCGCGACCGTCGTCGACGTGGTCTTCGAGGCGCACCACCTGCGCAAGGTCTACCGCACCGGCGAGGTCGAGGTGGTGGCGCTGGCCGACGTCTCGCTCGAGATCCGCCGCGGCGAGTTCGTCGTCCTGCTCGGCGCCTCGGGCAGCGGCAAGTCGACGCTGCTGAACATCCTCGGCGGGCTCGACGTGCCCACCAGCGGCGAGGTCCGCTTCGGCGACCATCGCCTCGACGGCGCCAGCGAGGCCGACCTCACGCGCTACCGGCGCGAGCACGTGGGCTTCGTGTTCCAGTTCTACAACCTGATCCCCAGCCTGACGGTGCGCGAGAACGTGGCCCTGGTCACCGACATCGCGCCCGGCTCGATGGACCCCGACGAGGCGATCGGGATGGTCGGTCTGGCGCCTCGCCGCGATCACTTCCCCGCGCAGCTTTCCGGCGGCGAGCAGCAGCGCGTGGCGATCGCCCGCGCCATCGTCAAGCGGCCCGACGTGCTGCTGTGCGACGAACCGACCGGCGCACTCGACTACCAGACCGGCAAGCTGGTGCTCGAGGTCATCGAGCGCATCAACCGCGACCTGGGCACCACCGCGGTGGTGATCACGCACAACGCCGCCATCGCCGGCATGGCCGACCGCGTGATCCACCTCGGCGACGGCCGCATCCAGCGCGTCGACCACAACGCGCACAAGATCTCGCCCTCGGAGCTGAGCTGGTGAGGCCACGCATGAAGGCGCTCGACCGCAAGCTGCTGCGCGACCTCGGCCTGCTGTGGAGCCAGGCGCTGACCATCGCGCTGGTGGTGGCCAGCGGCATCGCCGGCTTCGTGACCACGCTGTCGGCGGTGGAGTCGCTGGCCGCGGCGCGCGACCGCTTCTACGCCGACGCACGCTTCGCCGACCTCTTCGCGACCGTCAAGCGCGCGCCCAACGCGGTGCTGCCGCAGCTGCTGGCCTTGCCCGGCGTGGCCGACGTGCAGGCCAGCACCGAGTTCGCGGTGCGCGTGGAGATCGAGGGCCGCAGCGAGCCGATCATTGGCCAGCTGATCGGCGTGGACACCCGCGAACCGCGGCGCATGAACCGCGTGGTCGTGCGCGACGACCGCAGCGGCGGCGCCCACGGCCCGGGCGGCGCGCTTCCCGGCGGCGAGATCCCGGCCTGGATCTCGGAGACCTTCGCCATGGCGCACGGCCTGAAGCCCGGTGCGCGCCTGACCGCGCTGGTCAACGGCAAGCGGCGCACGCTGGTGATGGCCGGCGTGGGCCTCTCACCTGAATATGTCTTCGCGGGGCTGTGGGGCATGCCGGACCAGCGCGGCTTCGGCGTCTTCTGGGTCGACCGCGAGCTGCTGGCCGCCGCCTACGACATGGAAGGCGCGTTCAACCGCGTGGCCGTCAAGCTCGCGCCGGGGGCCGACGAGCGCGAGACCATCGCCGCGCTGGAGAGCCACCTCGCGCGCTTCGGCGCCCGGCGCCCGCACGGCCGCGAGGACCAGGTGTCGCACGCCATGCTCGACAACGAGATCCAGGAGCAGTACCTGCTGGGCACGGTGCTGCCGGCGATCTTCCTTGGCGTGGCAGCCTTCCTGCTCAACGTGGTCATCTCGCGCCTGGTGGCCACGCAGCGCGAGCAGATCGCGGCGCTGAAGGCGCTGGGCTACGACAACGGCGCCATCGCCGCGCACTACCTGAAGCTCGTCGGCGTCATCGTCGCGATCGGGCTCGTGCTCGGGCTGTTGCTGGGCAAGGCGCTGGGCGTCGCCTTCATCGGCCTGTACGCCGAGTTCTTCCGCTTTCCGGTCTTCGAGCACCACATCCCGCCCTGGCTGGTGGTTGTCAGCCTGACGCTGACCGCGGTCACGGCGCTGGCCGGCACGCTGAGCGCCATCGGCGCCACGGTGCGGCTGGCGCCCGCCGAGGCGATGCGGCCGCCCGCGCCCGGCCACTACCGCCGCACCGTGTTCGAGCGGCTGGGCGTGCGCGGCCTGTCGACGGCGCTGCGCATGATCCTGCGCAACATGGAGCGCCGGCCGCTGCGCACCAGCCTGTCCATCGGCGGCGTGGCGGCGGCGGTGGCCATCGTCGTGATGGGCAACTTCTTCCGCGACGCCATCGGCTTCATCGTCGACACCCAGTTCACCCTGGTGATGCGCAACGACGTCGCGGTGTGGACCATCGAGCCCGTCGACGACGCCGCACGCCGCGAGCTCGAGCGGCTGCCGGGCGTGAAGTCGGCCGAGTCGAGCCGCTTCGTCGACGTCTCCCTCGTCCACGGCCACCGCCGCGAGCGCACGCAGATCCGCGGCTACGAGGCCGTGCCCGAGCTCTACCGCATCGTCGACGTCCACCAGCGGCAGACGCGCCCCGACGGCCCCGGCCTGGTGCTGACCGACCGCCTGGCGGCCAAGCTCGGCGTGCGCGTGGGCGACCGCGTCACCGTCGAGGTGCTCGAAGGTCGGCAGCGGCGCGTCGAGCTGCCCGTGGACGCGCTGGTGGCCGAGATGATGGGCCTGAACGCCTACATGGACCGACGCGCGCTCAACCGCGTGCTCGGCGACGGCGACGTCTCCGGCGGCTTCGTGCTGGCGCTCGAGCGGGGCGCCGAGGACGCCGTGCTGGCCGCCACGCGCGAGATGCCGCGCGTCGTCGGCGCCTTCAGCAAGGCGACGATGCTGGCCAACATGCAGGAGGTCAGCGCGCGCAACATCCGCATCATGAGCACGGTGCTGACGATCTTCGCCAGCGTGATCGCCGTCGGCGTGGTCTACAACAACGCCCGCATCGCGCTGGCCGAGCGCACCTGGGAGCTGGCCAGCCTGCGCGTGCTGGGCTTCACGCGCGCCGAGGTCTCGGCGCTGCTGCTCGGCGAGATGGCGATCTCGATCGCCCTGGCGCTGCCCCTGGGCATGCTGCTGGGCTGGGCCCTGGTGCGCGGCATCGCCGGCGCGCTGGCGAGCGACCAGTTCCTGTTCCCGGTGGTGATCCTGCCGCGCACCTATGCCTGGGCCGCGATCGCGGTGGTGGCCGCCGGCGTGGGCAGCGCACTGGTCGTGCGCCGCCGCATCGACCGCCTGGACATGGTCGCCGCGCTGAAGACCCGCGAATAGACGAGGCCGCAGGAAGGACACCATGAAGAAGAGCACGAAGCTGGGCATCGCGGGCACGCTGGTGCTGGCGGCGGCGCTGCTGGCCTGGGCCTTCGCCCCGCGGCCCGTGGACGTGGAGGTGGCCGAGGTCCGCCAGGGCCTCTTCGAGACCACCATCGACGAGGACGCGCGCACGCGGCTGGTCGACCGCTACACGGTCTCGGCCCCGCTGGCCGGGCGGCTCGATCGCATCGCGCTGCGCGAGGGCGACGCCGTCCAGGCCGGGCAGGTGGTGGCGACACTGGCGCCGGTGCTCGCGCCGATGCTCGATGCGCGCTCGCGAGCCGAGCAGCGCGCCCGCGCCGACGGTGCCGAGGCCGGCGTCAAGCGCGCGGCCACCCGCACGGCGGCAGCGCGGGTCGCGCTCGAACTGGCGCGCACCGAGCTGCGGCGGATCGAGCAACTGGCGGCCCAGGGCTTCGTCTCGCCGCTCAAGCTCGAGACCGACCGCCTGGGCCTGCAGGCCGCGCAGCGTGAGCTCGACACCGCGGTCGAGGGCGAGCACATCGCCGGCCACGAACTGCAGCTGGCCCGCGCCGCGCTGGCCACGACCGGCAGCGGCGCGCCGCCCGCCGCCGCCTTCGCCGTGCGCTCGCCGGTGGCCGGGCGCGTGCTCAAGGTGGTGCAGCCCAGCGAGGCCGCGGTCGGCGTGGGCGCGCCGCTGCTGGAGATCGGCGACCTGGCGCGCCTGGAGGTGGTGGCGGAGCTGCTCACCGCCGATGCTCTGGCGGCCGCCCCCGGCCGTCCGGTGCGCATCGAGCGCTGGGGTGGCCCGGGTGACCTGGACGGCCGCGTGCGCCGCATCGAGCCGGCGGCCTTCACCAAGGTGTCGGCCCTCGGCGTGGAGGAGCAGCGCGTCAACGCGCTGATCGAGATCACCAGCCCGCGCGAGCGCTGGGCGGCGCTGGGCGACGGCTTCCGCGTCGGGGTGCGCATCGTCACCCGCAGCGAGCCGCAGGCGGTGCTGGTGCCGGTCAGCGCGGTGTTCCCGGACGGCGCCGCGCAGGCCGTGTTCGTCGTCGAGGGGCGCCGCGCACGCCTGCGGGAGGTGAAGCTCGGCGGGCGCAACGCCAGCGCGGGCTGGGTCACCGAAGGCCTGAAGCCGGGCGAACGCGTGATCGTCTACCCGCCGGCGGCGGTGGCCGACGGCTCGCGCATCCGCGAGCGCAGCGTCTAGGCGCGCGCCGCCCGCGGGCTCAGAGCTCCAGCGCGATGGCGTGCACGTCGTCGCCGTCGTTGCCGGTCTCGAAGCGGAAGCCGAGGTCGCGTGCCAGCTCGATCATGCGAGCGTTCTCCTTGAGCACCGTGGCCACCAGGCGGCGCGTGCCGCGGCCGCGCAGGTAGGTGATGAGCTTGCGCATCAGCAGCTCGCCCAGGCCTTCGCCCTTGAGGTCGGATCGCACGATGATGCCGAACTCGGCATCGACGTTGTCGGGGTCGGCGGTGGCGCGCGCCACGCCCAGCGTCTCCTCGGCGCCGTCGGGGCCGGCGGCCACGGCCACGAAGGCCATCTCGCGCTCGTAGTCGATCTGCGTCAACCGCGCCAGTTCGCTGCGCTCGATGTCGCGCCGGCTGTAGAACACCCGCATGCGGATGTCGACCGGATCGAGCCGCTCGAGGAACGCGCGGTGCTGTGGCTCGTCCTCGGGGCGGATCGGGCGCAGCGTGATCTCGCGGCCGCGCCAGGGCAGCCGCTCCACCAGCTCGCCCGGGTAGGGCCGGATCGCGAAGTTCGCCGCGCCGCCCGGGCAGAGCGCGCTCACCCGCACGCGGGCGTCGAGCGCGATCACGCCGCCGGCATCGGCCAGCAGCGGGTTGATGTCGAGCTCGGCGACCTCGGGCACCTCGGCCAGCAGGCCCGAGACGGCCACCAGCGCAGCCGTGATGGCACCCATGTCGGCCGGCGGCACGTCGCGCCAGCCCGCCAGCAGCCTCGCGATGCGGGTCCGTTCCACCAGCGCCCGTGCCAGCGGCTCGTTGAGCGGCGGCAGCGCCACCGCGCGATCGCCCACCACCTCCACCGAGGTGCCGCCCTGGCCGAACAGGATCACCGGGCCGAAGAGAGGATCGACGCTGGCGCCGACGATCAGCTCCAGCGCCTGCGGACGGCGCACCATCGCCTGCACCGTGAAGCCGGCGATCGCCGCCTGCGGGCGCAGCCGGGCCACGCGCGCGAGCATCGCGGTGGCGGCCTCGCGCACGGCGGCCTCGTCGTGCAGGTTCAGCACCACGCCGCCGACGTCGCTCTTGTGCGAGATGTCGTGCGACAGGATCTTGATCGCCACCGGGAAGCCGATGGCCGTGGCGCTGGCCGCGGCCTCGTCGGGCGAGGGGCCGACCACGCGCGTGGCCGCCACGGCGATGCCGCAGGCCGCCAGCAGCGCCTTGGCCTCGGGTTCGGTCAGCAGCTCGCGGCCCTCGGCCAGCACGGCGCGGACGATCCGGCGCACCGCCTCGATGTCGGTCGGCGGGTCGCCGGCGGCGGCGTCGACCCCGCGGGCCGGCGGCGCCTCGAGCAGCTGCGCCTGGTTGCGGCGGTAGTTGTAGAGCATCGCGTAGGCCCGCACGGCCTCCTCGGGGGTCTCGTAGGTCGCGATGCCGGCGTCGTGGAAGCGCGCTCCAGCCTCGGCCACCGCCGGGCCACCGAGCCAGCAGGCGAGCACGCGGCCGCAGGCGCCCTGCAACAGCGGCACCAGTGCCTCGGCGATCTGCGCGCTCGGCACGATCGCGGTCGGCGCGTGCATGAACAGCACCGTGCCGGCAGCCGGGTCGGCGAGCAGGGCGTCCATGGCCTGCACGTAGCGGCCCACGGGGGCGTCGCCGATGATGTCCACCGGGTTGCCGTGCGACCAGTTGGGCGGCAGCACGGCTTCCAGCGCGGCCATCGTCTGCGTGCCCAGCTCGGCCAGCGGCACGCCCAGCGCGGCGGCGGCGTCGGCCGCCATCACGCCGGCGCCGCCGCCGTTGGTCAGCAGGGTGAGCCGGTCGGCCACTCCCGGCATCGCCCGCCCGCCGAACCGCGCCAGCGTCTCGGCGGCCACGAAGAGCTCGTGCACGGTGTCCACGCGCAGCATGCCGGCGCGGCGGATGGCGGCGTCGAAGACGATGTCGGAACTGGCCAGCGCGCCGGTGTGCGAGGCTGCTGCCTTCTGGCCCAGGCTCGACCGCCCGGCCTTGACCACCAGCACCGGCTTGTTGCGCGCCGCCGCGCGCGCCGCCGACATGAACTTGCGCGGCGACTCCACCGACTCGATGTACAGCAGGATAGAGCGCGTCTTCGGGTCCGTTGCCAGGTAGTCGAGCATGTCGCCGAAGTCGACGTCGGCGTGCTCGCCCAGCGAGACGAAGTGCGAGAAGCCGATGCCGCGACCGCGCGCCCAGTCCAGCATCGCCGTGACCAGCGCCCCGGACTGCGAGACGAAGGCCAGCGAACCGGGCAGGGCGTCGGTGTGCGCGAAGCTGGCGTTCAGGCCGATGTGCGGCGCCAGCAGGCCCAGGCAGTTGGGCCCGAGGATGCGCAGAAGGTGCCGGCGCGCGGCCAGCTGCATCGCGCGGCGGGTCTCGGCGTCGAGTCCGGCGGTCAGCACCACGGCGGCGCGCGTGCCGCGCTCGCCGAGCGCGGTGATCAATCCCGGCACGGTGGCCGGCGGCGTGCAGATCACGGCCAGCTCCGGCGTGGCGGGCAGATCGGCCACGCTCGCGGCCACCGGCAGGCCGTCGAGCTCGCGCCGGTTCGGGTTGACCGCATGCAGCGTGCCGCCGAAGCGGCCCTGCCGCAGGTTGCGCCAGACCGTGCCGCCGACGCTGGCGGGGCGGTCCGTGGCGCCGATGACGACGACCGACGCAGGGTCGAAGAGCGAGTCGAGGTGGCGGATGCTCATGGGCTGGAGGTCTTCCGGGTCTGCAGGACCGGCAGGATCGGGCTGGCCCGCCATCATCGGGCCTTTTCACGGCGACAGGCTGCGGATCCGGGTGGATCACGGGCTTCGCACGCCCGCCTGTGCGGCCGGTGGTGGCGGCTTCCCCCGGCCGTGCAACGGCCTTGATGTCAGTCAAGGCCGCGGCGCCTGCCGGGCCTACGCTTGCAGCGCACGATTCGCGACCCGGTGCCGGAGGAAGCCATGCCCGTCGAGAAGCACAACCACGTGACCCAGCACACCTACGCGGTCGTGCTGGCCGGCGGCCGCGGCACGCGCCTCGGGCCCCTGACCGACGGCCGCTCGAAGCCGTCGGTGCCCTTCGCCGGCAAGCTGAAGATCATCGACTTCGCGCTGAGCAACTGCGTGAACTCGGGCATCCGGCGCATCGGGGTGCTGACCCAGTACAAGGCGCAGAGCCTGATCCGCCACATCGAGCGCGGCTGGGGCTTCCTGGCCGCCAGCCTGGGCGAGTTCATCGACGTGGTGCCGGCCCAGCAGCAGCAGGGCGAGCGCTGGTATTGCGGCACGGCCGACGCCGTCTGGCAGAACATCGAGCTGATCCGCGAGGCCGGGCCACGCCACGTGCTGATCCTCGGCGGCGACCACATCTACAAGATGGACTACTCGGTGATGCTGGCCGAGCACGTGGCCCGGGGCGCACCGGTGACCGTCGCCTGCATCGACGTGCCGATGCACGAGGCGCGAGAGTTCGGCGTGATGGCGATCGACGATCACGGCCGGGTGCTGGCCTTCGAGGAGAAGCCCGGGCTCCCGGCTGCGATGCCCGGGCGCCCGGACCACGCGCTGGCCAGCATGGGCATCTACGTCTTCGACACCGAGGTGCTGCTCCAGGAACTCGAGCGCGACGATGCCGACCCCGCCTCCAGCCACGACTTCGGCAAGGACATCCTGCCCGCGCTGGTGCGTCGCGGCATGGTGCACGCCCACCAGTTCGCCGACAGCTGCGTCAACATCGTCGACGGGCGGCCCTACTGGCGCGACGTCGGCACCGTCGACGCCTACTGGGCGGCCAACATGGACCTCACCCGCGTCGTGCCCGAGCTCAACCTCTACGACGACGACTGGCCGGTCCTCAGCCTGCAGCGCCAGTTGCCGCCGGCCAAGTTCGTCTTCGACGAAGCCGGCCGGCGCGGCGCCGCGACCGACTCCCTGGTCTCCAGTGGCTGCATCGTCAGCGGCGCCGCCGTGCGGCGTTCGATCCTGTTCTCGAAGGTGCGGGTGGCCGAGGGCAGCGTGATCGAGGATTCGGTCGTGCTGCCGAACGTGGTCGCGGGCCGTGACGTGCGGCTCGCGCGCACGGTCATCGACAAGCACTGCCGGCTGCCCGACGGCTTCCGTGCCGGGCTCGACCTCCACGCCGACCGCGCCCGCGGATTCTTCGTCACCGCTGGCGGCATCACGCTGGTCACGCCGGAGATGCTCGGCCAGCCCGCCAGGTCGGGGTGACGTTGCCCAGCGGCGTGCGGTGTCCCCCGGCCTGCCCCGAACCCGTGAAAGCCGGTGGCGAGCAGGCGTCAAGCAGGATTCAAGCAGGAGTCAATGCCATGAAGATCCTCGTGCCCGTCGATGGCTCCGCGCCCGCGCTGGCCGCGGTGCGCCACGCGCTGGCGCTCGTCGCGCAGGGCCTGCGTGCCGAGTTCGTCCTCGCCAACGTGCAGGAGCCGCCTTCCCTGTACGAGGTGGCGGTGACCCACGACGCCGAGGCGCTGCAGCGACTGCGCACGGCCGCCGGCGCCGACCTGCTGGCCGGCGCCGAGCTGCTGCTGGATGCGGCGGGTGTCGGGTACGAGAGCGAGGTTGCCGGCGGCGAGCCGGCCAACGTGCTCGTCGAAATGCTGGAGAACTACGGCTGCGAGGCCGTGGTGATGGGTGCCCGCGGGATGGGAGACCCCGGCGCCGGCGGCCTGGGCTCGGTGGCTGCAGCATTGCTGGCGCACAGCCCCGTGCCGGTGACGGTGGTGCGTGCGGCGGCCGCCTCCGAAGCCGCGGGCTCCTGAAAGCCCGGGAGTCTTTCCACCATGCCCGCCTAGCACGCCAAGACACCCCGTCTCGTCGTTGCAGATTCCCGCCATGGCCCGCGCCAGGGCTGCGGTTTGCGCCTGGATCCGGGCCGCTTCGACGCGCCTTGCGGGCATGGCGGAAGAACTCCCGGGCTCCGACGCCGGGCGCCCCGACCCGCGGGCGCGGCATCATCGGCGGCATGCGCCGCTTCGCCGCACTGTTCCAGGAACTCGACGCCAGTACCGCCACCAACGACAAGGTGGCCGCGATGGTGCGCTACTTCGCCGACGCGCCGGCCGCGGATGCCGCCTGGGCCACCTATTTCCTGGCCGGCGGCAAGCCGCGCCAGGTGGTGCCCACCGCGTTGCTGCGCGAGACCGCCTGCCGTGAGGCCGGCATCGACGACTGGCTGTTCGAGGAGTGCTACCAGGCCGTCGGCGACCTGGCGGAGACCATTGCCCACGTGCTGCCCGCCGGGCAGGCGGCTGCCGACGCCGGGCTGGCCTGGTGGGTGGAAGAGCGGCTCCTCCCCTTGCGGGGCCTGGCGCCCGCGGAGCAGGCGCGGCGCGTTGCCGAGGCCTGGCGTGCGCTCGATGGCGCGGGGCGATTCCTCTTCGTCAAGCTGATCGGCGGAGGCTTCCGCGTGGGTGTCAGCCGGCTCCTGGTGCAGCGGGCGCTGGCGGAGCATGCGGGCATCGACGCCAAGCTGGTGGCGCAGCGCATGATGGGCTGGACCGACGGCCGCGCCACCCCCGACGCGGCGCGCTTCGCCGCGCTGGTGTCCGGCGAGCGGGGTGCGGGACCGGACGCCGCGCAGCCGTACCCGTTCTTCCTCGCCCACGCTCTGCAGGAAGAGGTCGCATCCTTCGAGACCCGCCTGGGCCCGCTGGCCGCATGGCTGGCCGAGTGGAAGTACGACGGCATCCGTGCGCAGGTCGTGCGGCGCGGTGGCCAGCACTGGGTGTGGTCGCGCGGCGAGGAGCTGATGACGGACCGCTTCCCCGAACTGGCTTCGGCGCTGCGCGCGCTGCCCGACGGCACGGTGCTCGACGGCGAGATCCTGGTCTGGCACGAGGGTGCCGCCACGCCCGCCCCGTTCAACCTGCTGCAGCAGCGCATCGGCCGCAAGACGCTGACGCGCAAGGTGCTGGCCGACGCTCCGGTACGCTTCCTGGCCTACGACCTGCTCGAATCCGGTGGCGAAGACCTGCGCGGGCAGCCGCAGCACGAGCGGCGGGCGCGGCTGGAGCGCCTGCTGGCCGGCACCGCGGTGCCGCTGTCGCCGCTCGTCGGCGCGGCGGACTGGGCGGCGCTGGCGGCGCTGCGCGGCGAGTCGCGCGAGCGCGGCGTCGAGGGCCTGATGCTCAAGCACCGCGAGGCGCGCTATGGCAGCGGGCGCACGCGCAGCGAAGGCACCTGGTGGAAGTGGAAGATCGAGCCCCTCACCGCCGACGGCGTGCTCGTCTACGCCCAGGCCGGCCACGGGCGTCGCGCCAGCCTCTACACCGACTACACCTTCGCGGTCTGGAACCGGCCGCCGCGCGACGCTGCCGAGGCGGCGGCCGTCGTGGCTGCCATCGAGCGCCGCGAGCCGGCGCCGCGTGACGACCCCGACGCGCTGCAGCTCGTGCCCTTCGCCAAGGCCTACTCCGGCCTCACCGACGACGAGTTCGCCGCCGTCGACCGCGTCATCCGTGCGACGACGCTGGAGAAGTTCGGCCCGGTGCGCAGCGTGCGGCCGACGCTGGTCTTCGAGCTCGGGTTCGAGGGCATCAACGCCAGCCCGCGCCACCGCAGCGGTATCGCCGTGCGCTTCCCGCGCATGCTGCGCATCCGCCGCGACAAGCCGCTGCACGAGGCCGACTCGCTGCCGGTGCTGCGCGCGCTGGTCTCGTCTGCTTGAGGTGTGTCAACTCCTGTTTCCATACCCGTAGCAGCATAGGCACGTGGCTGGCAGCGGCTCGCCGCCGG
>JBILNT010000098.1:0-13699 GCA_044374875.1 Rubrivivax sp. | reverse complement strand
TGGCCGCCGGTCTCGGTCTGCCAGAAGGTGTCGACGATCGGGCAGCGGCTGCCACCGACGTGCTTGTGGTACCACTCCCAGGCCGCCGGGTTGATCGGCTCGCCGACCGAGCCCAGGATGCGCAGCGACGAGAGGTCGTACTGCTTCGGGTGCACCGCCTCGTTCGACTCGGCGGCCTTGATCAGCGAGCGGATCGCGGTGGGGGCGGTATAGAAGATCGTGCACTTGTGCTTCTGGATCATCTGCCAGAAGCGGCCGGCGTCCGGGTAGGTGGGCACGCCCTCGAAGACGATCTCGGTGCCACCCAGCGCCAGCGGGCCATAGGTGATGTAGGTGTGGCCCGTGACCCAGCCGATGTCGGCCGTGCACCAGAAGACGTCGTCCGGTCGCAGGTCGAAGGTCCACTTGGTGGTCAGCGCGGCGTGCAGCAGGTAGCCGCCGGTGCTGTGCTGCACGCCCTTGGGCTTGCCGGTGGAACCGGAGGTATAGAGCAGGAACAGCGGGTGCTCGGCCTCGACCCACTCGGGCTCGCAGGCGTCGCTATGCGCGGCCAGCAGGTCGTGCAGCCAGAGGTCGCGGCCTTGCTTCCACTCGATCTGGCCGCCGGTGCGGCGGTAGACGATGACGTTGCGGATGGAGTCCGTGCCACCCATCGCAAGCGCCTCGTCGACGATGGCCTTCAGCGGCAGCGCCTTGCCGCCGCGCTGCTGCTGGTCGGCAGTGATGACCATCACGGCGCCGGCGTCCTCGATGCGGTCACGCAGGCTCTGGGCCGAGAAGCCGCCGAAGACCACCGAGTGAGTGGCGCCGATGCGGGCACAGGCCTGCATCGCGGCCACGCCCTCGACCGACATCGGCATGTAGACGACCACGCGGTCGCCCTTCTTCACGCCCTGCGCCTTCAGCGCGTTGGCGAAGCGGCTGACCAGCGCCAGCAGCTCGCGGTAGGTGACCTTGGTCACCTCGCCGCCGTCGGCCTCGAAGATGATCGCGGTCTTGTCCCCCAGGCCGCGCTCGACGTTGCGGTCCAGGCAGTTGTACGAGACGTTGAGCGTGCCGTCCTCGAACCACTTGAAGAACGGCGCCTCGGCGTCGTTGAGCACCTTGGTGAACGGCGTCTTCCAGGTCACCAGCTCGCGCGCCAGGCGGGCCCAGTAGCCTTCGTAGTCGGTCTCCGCTTCCTTGCACAGGGCCTCGTAGGCCGCCATGCCGGCGACGTAAGCCGAGCCGGCAAGGTCCGCCGGCGGCGGGTACAGCGAATACTCGGTGGGGCTATCGGCGCTCGACATGGGCAAGTCTCCTTTGGGGAATCGTTCGCCTTTCCGGCGATGGGGAGAAGTTAGGCCCGGGCTCTTACGAACCGCTGACGTGCAAGCGCGTCACTCCCGGCACCGACGCCGACAGGGCGCGCTCCGGGCCATGCCTACAATTTAAGACATCCCCTCCCCCGTCAGGCCCTTTCATGGACACGCCCCCCGCCGTCAGCCGGCCCAAGCTCGGCCCGCTGGCGAGCCTCATCTTCGCCAGCCGCTGGTTGCAGCTGCCGCTTTACATCGGCCTCATCCTTGCGCAGGGCGTTTACGTCTTCCACTTCTGGGTCGAACTCGTCCACCTGATCGAGGCCGCGTTCGGCGATGCAGCGGCGCTCGAGAAGCTGATCACCAGCATCGGCTACAAGAGCGACGCCCCGATCACCTCGCTCAACGAGACGGTGATCATGCTGGTGGTGCTGGCGCTGATCGACGTGGTGATGATCAGCAACCTGCTGATCATGGTGATCGTCGGCGGCTACGAGACCTTCGTCTCGCGCCTCAACCTCGAGGGTCACCCTGACCAGCCGGAGTGGTTGAGCCACGTCAACGCCTCGGTGCTGAAGGTGAAGCTGGCCACCGCCATCATCGGCATCAGCTCGATCCACCTGCTCAAGACCTTCATCAACGCTGCCAACTACACCGACAAGGTGCTGCTGTGGCAGACAGTGATCCACATCGCCTTCCTGTTCTCGGCGCTGGCCATCGCGCTGGCAGACCGCGTCATGGGCAAGGGCAGCCACGACTGACCCGCCCGCCCCGCGCGGCCAGCGCCGCGTCTCGATCGCACCGCCCCCGGAGTACCGCCATGCCCACGATCATCCGCCACGACGACCTCGTCGAGACCGTCGCTGCCGCGCTGCAGTACATCAGCTACTACCACCCGGCCGACTACATCGCCCACCTGGCGCGCGCCTACGAGCGCGAGCAGAGCCCGGCGGCGAAGGACGCCATCGCGCAGATCCTGACCAACTCGCGCATGTGCGCCGAGGGCCACCGCCCGATCTGCCAGGACACCGGCATCGTCAACGTGTTCCTGAAGATCGGCATGGACGTGCGCTTCGAGGGCTTCGCCGGCTCGATCGAGGATGCGGTCAACGAGGGTGTGCGCCGCGGCTACAACGACCCCGACAACAAGCTGCGCGCCTCGGTGCTGGCCGACCCGATCTTCGAGCGCAGGAACACCAGGGACAACACGCCGGCCGTCGTCCACATGACCGTGGTGCCCGGCAACACCGTCGAGTTGACCGTGGCGGCCAAGGGCGGCGGCAGCGAGAACAAGAGCAAGTTCGTGATGATGAACCCGAGCGACAACCTCGTCGACTGGGTGCTCAAGACGGTGCCCACCATGGGCGCCGGCTGGTGTCCGCCGGGCATGCTGGGCATCGGCGTCGGCGGCACGGCCGAGAAGGCCATGCTGCTGGCCAAGGAAGCGCTGATGGACCCCATCGACATGTACGAGTTGCTCGAGCGCGGCCCGTCGAACAAGCTCGAGGAGCTGCGCATCGAGCTCTACGAGAAGGTCAACGCGCTGGGCATCGGCGCGCAGGGCCTGGGGGGCCTGACGACGGTGCTCGACGTCAAGATCGCCACCTACCCCACCCACGCTGCCAGCAAGCCGGTGGCGATGATCCCAAACTGCGCCGCCACCCGCCACGCGCACGTGGTGCTCGACGGCTCGGGCCCGGCCTTCCTGGAGCCGCCGAGCCTGGGCCTGTGGCCCGACGTGCACTGGGCGCCCGACTACAAGAAGAGCCGCAAGGTCGACCTGAACACGCTCACGCCGGCCGAGGTGGCAAGCTGGAAGCCGGGCGACACCCTGCTGCTCAGCGGCAGGATGCTGACCGGCCGCGATGCCGCGCACAAGCGCATCCAGGACATGCTCGCCCGTGGCGAGCAGCTGCCGGTCGACTTCACCAACCGCGTCATCTACTACGTCGGCCCGGTCGACCCGGTGCGCGACGAGGTCGTCGGCCCCGCCGGACCGACCACCGCCACGCGGATGGACAAGTTCACCGGGATGATGCTCGAGAAGACCGGCCTGATCGCGATGATCGGCAAGGCCGAGCGTGGCCCGGTGGCGATCGAGGCGATCCGCCAGCACAAGAGCGCCTACCTGATGGCCGTGGGCGGTGCGGCCTACCTGGTGGCCAAGGCGATCAAGGGCGCGAAGATCGTCGGCTTCGAGGACCTGGGCATGGAGGCGATCTACGAGTTCGACGTCAACGACATGCCGGTGACGGTGGCGGTGGACTCGACCGGCACCAGCGTGCACCAGACCGGGCCGGCGGAGTGGCAGGCGCGGATCGGGAAAATCCCGGTGAGGACACTGTGAGCCCCCAAGCTCGCTATCGCTCGCTACCCCCCGGGGGGGCCGCTCGCCAGCGGACCGGCGGAGCCGGATCCGCGGCGAGGGCTTGGTGCGCTCGCTGGCGCTCGCGGGGGCTTCGCGCGGCGCTGCTCCAGCACGGCTGACGCGATGTCGCAGTACTTCGAGGTCCATCCGCAGAACCCGCAGCCGCGGCTGTTGAAGCAGGCGGCGCAGATCCTGGCTTCGGGGGGCGTGGCGGCGGTGCCCACCGACTCGAGCTACGCGCTGGTGTGCCGGCTCGACGACAAGGGCGCGGCCGACGCGCTGCGGCGCATCCGGCAGGTCGACGAGCGGCACCACCTCACCCTGCTGTGCCGCGACCTGTCGGAGCTGGCGCGTTTCGCGCGGGTGGACAACAGGCAGTACCGGCTTCTGAAGCTGGGCACGCCCGGGCCCTACACCTTCATCCTCGAGGCGACGAAGGAAGTGCCCCGGCGGCTGTCGCACCCGTCGCGGCGCACCATCGGGCTGCGGGTGCCCGATCACGAGGTGACGCAGCAGTTGCTGGCCGTGCTGGGCGAACCGCTGCTGGCGACCACTCTGATCCCGCCGGGCGTAACCGACCCGCTCAACGATCCCGACGAGATCCGCGAGCGCTACGAGAAGCTGGTGCAGGCCGTCGTCGACGCGGGTGCCTGCCCGATGGAGCCGACGACCGTCATCGACCTCACCGGCGACGAGCCGGTGGTGGTTCGCCAGGGGCGGGGCGCCCTGGCCCGGCTCGGGCTCTGAGCACCCCGCGCTGCACTCGTCAGAGTGCGGCCGTTACCACCATCTCGACCTTCCACTCGGGCTTGGCCAGCGCGGCCTGCACCGTGGCCCGGGGCGGTGCATTGCCGGCCGGCACCCACTGTTCCCAGACCCCGTTCATCGCCGGGAAGTCGGCGAGGTCGGCGATGAAGATCTGGCACATCAGGATGCGGCTCTTGTCGGTGCCGGCACGGGCCAGCAGGGCGTCGATGGCGGCGAGCACCTGCCGCGTCTGGCCGGCGATGTCCTGGGTGGCGTCGCCCGCGACCTGCCCGGCGAGGTAGCACACGCCGTTCTGCACGGCCATTTCGGACAGGCGGGTGCCGACGTCGAAGCGCTGGATGGTCATGGTGTCAATGTCCCTTGCGATGAGGAGGGTGGTGGCCATGGCCCTTGCCATGGTCCTTGTGGTGGGCCAGTGCGGCCGGCGCGGCCTTCTGGCCGATCTTCGACTCGGTGCCGGCCAGCAGCTTGCGGATGTTGCCTTCGTGCCGCCAGATCAGCAGCAGGCTCATGACGATGATGGCCAGGGCCTGCGCGTCCATGCCCCAGAGCAGCAGCTGGTAGAAGGGCGCGAAGGCGGCGGCGACGATAGACGCCAGCGACGAGTAGCGGAAGAAGACGGCGATGATGAGCCACGACGCCAGCGTCGCCAGGCCCAGCCAGGGGTTGAGCGCCAGCAGCACGCCGGCGGCGGTGGCCACGCCCTTGCCGCCCTCGAAGCGGAAGAACACCGGCCACAAGTGGCCGACGAAGGCGGCCAGCCCGACGAAGGCGATGGCGGTCTCGCCGACCCCCCAGCGCGGGCCGGCGACCAGGGCCACGACCACGGGCACGTAGCCCTTGAGCGCGTCGAGCACCAGCGTGAGGATCGCCGCCGCCTTGTTGCCCGAGCGCAGCACGTTGGTGGCGCCGGGGTTCTTCGAGCCGTAGCTGCGCGGGTCGGCCAGCCCCATCAGGCGGCTGACGATGACGGCGAACGACAGCGAGCCGACCAGGTAGGCGAGGACGACGGCAGCGATGCCGGGCAGGTGTTCCATGCGACGAAGGCGTTGCGGAAACGGGAGCGGGCGAGTTTAAGCCGGCGCCCTGGGGCGGCCGCTCGGGGTCGGCCCTGCCCGGCTCAAAGCGCGCAGTGCACGGCCACCGCCCCGAGCGGCGACACCAGCACCTGCGGGGCGATGCCCACCAGGAACCCCCGGCGGCCGCCGTTGATGAGGATGCGCGGCAGCTCGAGCACGCTCGCCTCGACGTAGACCGGCACGCCCTCGCGGCGGAAGCCGAAGGGCGAGGTACCGCCCACCAGGTAGCCGCTGTGGCGCTGCGCCACCTCGGGCTTGCAGGGCTCGACCGACTTGACCCCGATCTCGCGCGCCAGGTTCTTCGTGCTGACCTGGCGGTCGCCGTGCATCAGCACGAGCAACGGCCGCGCGCGCTCGTCCTGCATCACCAGCGTCTTGACGACCTCGTGCTCGGCGACGCCGAGCTGGCGGGCCGACTCGGCCGTGCCGCCGTGCTCGACGTAGTCGTAGGGGTGCTCGGTGAACGAGACGCCCGCGCGGCGCAGCCATTGCGTCGCCGGGGTCTCGCTGACGTGCCTGTCCTTCTTCGCCATCGTTCGCGCTTCGGTCAGCGGTTCTCACTGCCCAGGGTCGCGATGCTCCCAGCGGATGCGGTCGATCGCGGCCAGCAGCTCCGGCGAGAGTGTCGTGCCCCAGGCGTCCAGGCATTCGTCGAGCTGTTCCACGCTGGTCACGCCGATGATGGTGCTGGCCACGCGCCAGTTGCCGTAGCAGAAGGCCAGCGCCATGCGGGTGGGCGTCAGGCCGTGCTCGCGGGCCAGCGCGTTGTAGCGCCGGGCCGCCGCCAGCGACTCCGGCCGACCCCAGCGCTGCTGCTTCATGCGCTCGAACAGCGCCATGCGGCCGCGGTTGTCGGGGTCGTGGAAGCCGCGCTCGTCGTACTTGCCCGTGAGCAGCCCGAAGCCCAGCGGCGAGTAGGCCAGGAGGCCCACGCCGGTGCGGTGCATCGCCTCGTCGAGGCCGTTGTCGACCACGCGGTTGACCAGGCAGTACGGGTTCTGCACGGTGGCCACGCGGGGCAGGCCGTGCTGCTCGGCCACCCGCAGGAACTCCATCAGGCCCCAGGGCGTCTCGTTGGACAGGCCGATCGCCCTCACCTTGCCGGCCTGCACCAGGCGGCCCAGCGCATCCAGCTGGTCATGGATCGAGGTCTGCGGCTGGTCCTTCGACGGGTCGAAGTACAGCGAGCCGAACGACGGCGCGTTGCGGTTGGGCCAGTGGATCTGGTAGAGGTCGATCACGTCGGTGCGCAGCCGACGCAGGCTGGCGTCGCAAGCCGCGGCGATGTCGGCCGGCGTGAGGTCGGGCGCGCCGCCGCGGATCCAGTCCATGCCGCGGGCCGGGCCGGCCACCTTGGTGGCCAGCACCAGCCTGCCCCGCAGGCCGGGACGGGCGGCCAGCCAGTTGCCGATGAAGGTCTCGGTGGTGCCCACCGTATCGCGGCGCGGCGGCACCGGATACATCTCGGCGGTGTCGAGGAAGTCGATGCCGCGCTCGACGGCGCGATCGAGGATGGCGTGCGAGGTGGCCTCGTCGCACTGCTCGCCGAAAGTCATCGTACCGAGGCAGATGCGCCCGACGCGGATGCCGCTGTGTCCCAGGGTCGTGTGTTCCATGGGCGCAAGTGTGCCGCAGCGCTCCATGGGTCGCCCGCGGTCGGGCGTTCGACGCTGCGGTGGTTCGCTGACTTCTGGGGAGATTCACCGCAGAGGAAAGGAGGACGCGGAGCGCGCCCGCTCCTCCTCCTGCAGCCGCAGCACGCGGCGCTGGACCTTGCCGGTCGTCGTCATCGGCAGCTGCTCGATGAACTCGATCTCCTTGGGGTACTCGTAGGGCGCCAGCTTGCCGCGCACGTGGGCCTGCAGTTCGCCGACCAGCCGCTCGTCGGCGCTCCAGCCCGCAGCCAGCACCACGTAGGCCTTGACGACCGCGCCGCGCTCGGCGTCGGGCTTGGGCACGACCGCGGCGTTGGCCACCGCAGGGTGCTTGACGAGGCAGTTCTCGACCTCGCTCGGGCCGATGCGGTAGCCGGCGGCCTTGAAGACGTCGTCGCTGCGGCCCTGGTACCAGAGGTAGCCCTGCTCGTCCATCACCGCCGTGTCGCCAGTGCGGCACCAGCTGCCCGCCGGGTCGCCGGTGAACTTGCGCCGCGTGGCCTCGTCGTTGTTCCAGTAGCCGAGGAAGAACACCGGGTCGGGGTGGCCATGGATGTCGAGCCGGTGCACCGCCACGTCCCCTGGCGTGCCCGGCGGGCACTCGCGACCCTCGTCGTCGATGACGGCGACCCGGTGCCCCGGGTAGCCGCGCCCCATGCTGCCGGGCCGGGCCGGCCAGGCCGGCCGGCGCCGGCCTGCGCTGTCCAGATAGCTGCCGCAATTGCCGACCACGTAGTTGATCTCGGTCTGGCCGAACATCTCGTTGACCGTCACGCCCAGCGCATCACGGCACCACGCGAACACGGCATCGCCCACCGCCTCGCCAGCGCTCATCACGGCCTGCAGCGGCAGGCGATGGCGGGCCCGCGGCTCGGGCACGGCCTTCATCATGGCCTTGAGCGCGGTCGGGAAGAGGAAGGTGTGGGTGACGCGGTGGCGCTCGATCAGGTCGAAGGCCCGCTCGGCGGAGAAGCGGCCCTGGAAAGCGATGATCTCGCGGCCGAAGTACAGCGTGGGCAGCAGCGCGTCCATCAGCCCGCCGGTCCAGGCCCAGTCGGCGGGGCTCCAGAACACGCCGCCGGCCTCGCCGCCGAACCAGTTCTGGCTGCAGACGAAGCCGGTGAGGTTGCCGATCAGCGCGCGGTGCGGGATCAGCGCGCCCTTCGGCGGGCCGGTGGTGCCACTGGTGTAGATCAGCACCGCCGGATCGTCGGCGCGGGTGAGCGCCGGCACGAAGAGTGGCGATTCCGCTGCCAGCATCGGCTCCCAGTCGACATCACCCTGGCCGGCGGCACCGCCCACCGCCACCACGGTCTGCAGCGCGGGGGCCGCGGCACGCACCTGGCGCAGGTTGGAGATGGCCGTTTCGTCGACGATCGCCACCCGGGCCGCGCTGTCCTGCAGCCGGTACTCCAGTGCCTCGGGCCCGAACAGCATGGACAGCGGCATGGCCACCGCTCCGATCTGGTAGACCGCCATGTGCGCGATGGCCGTCTGCGGCCGCTGCGGCATGACGATGGCCACCCGGTCGCCGGCCTCGACACCCCGCCGCAACAAGGCGGCGGAGAGCCGGTTGGCGGCGTCCTGCAGTTCGCCGTAGGTCAGGGTACCGGCCGCACCGACCTCGTCTTCCCAGCGCACGGCGACGCGGGCGGCCGTCTTCGGCGACCGCGCCCAGCGGCCGCAGCACGCGTCGGCGATGTTGAACCAGGGCGGCACGCGCCAATGGAAACCCTGGCACATCGACGCCCAGGTGTCAACGCTGCCGTCCTTCCTGATGCTGCGGGATCTCATGGCGCAAGCTTAAGTGCCCCGCCGCGATGAGCGACCCCGGGCCTTTCCCGCATGACCACGGCGCCGGCGCCCGTCCGTCCTCGAATCCCTGCGCGACGCCACGCCCTTCAGACGCGGCGGCGCCCCAAGCCCTGCAGCGCCTCCCCCGTGACGCGGCAGATGCGCCAGTCGGGCAGCACGCTGGCGCCCATGCGCTCGTAGAAGCCGATCGCGTTGGCGTTCCAGTCGAGCACGCTCCACTCGAAGCGGCCGCATCCGCGCTCCACCGCCAGCGCGGCGAGGTGCTCCAGCAGCGCCTGACCGATCCCCAGGCTGCGGAACCTGGGCTGCACGTAGAGGTCCTCCAGGTACAGGCCGGGCCGGGCGAGGAAGGTCGAGAAGTTGGTGAAGAACAGCGCAAAGCCCACCACCACCCCGTCGACCTCGGCGACCACCGCCTCGGCCACCGGCTTGTCGCCGAACAGGTGCGGGTGCATCGCCTCGGGCGTGCTCTGGAACAGGTGCTCGAGCTTCTCGAACACCGCGAGTTCGTGGATCAGGCCGCAGATCGCCGGCAGGTCGGCGGGCGTGGCGGCGCGCAGGGTGTGGCGGGCCGGTGCATCGTGCGAAGTGCTCATGGCCGGATTGTGGCGTGCCGCCGCCGGTGTCACGGCGCGGACACCCTGGTGCGGGCCCGTGGCCTAAAGTTCCGGGTGTGAACGCCCCTGCCCCTGACTCGCCTGTGGAACCCGTCGCGCAGCCCTACCGGGAACGTCACCCGGCCGCCAGCCGCTTCGTGCGCGTGCGCGGGCTCGATTACCACGTCAACTGCTGGCACCAGGACGCCGGCAGCGCACTGCCGCCACTCGTGATGGTGCACGGCTGGATGGACGTGGGCGCCTCGTACCAGTTCGTCGTCGACGCCATGGCCGAGCGCGAAGGCGTTCGCCGCCGCATCTTCGCCCCCGACTGGCGGGGCTTCGGCCTGACCGAGGTGCCTCACACCGACGCCTATTGGTTCCCCGACTACGTGGCCGACCTCGACGCGCTGCTCGACGCGCTGTGCCACGGCGAGGCGGTCGACCTGGTCGGCCACAGCATGGGCGGCAACGTGGTGATGAGCTATGCCGGCGTGCGCCCTGGCCGGGTGCGCCACCTCGTCAACCTCGAGGGTTTCGGCATGCCGCGCACCGAGCCGCGTCACGCGCCGAAACGCATGGCGCAGTGGCTCGACGAGCTGAAGGAACCCGCGGCGCTGCGCGACTACGCCAGCGCCGAGGCCGTGGCCGGGCGCCTGCGCGCCAACAACCCGCTGCTGCCGCCCGATCGCGCCGCCTGGCTGGCCACGCGATGGGCGCGCCAGGGTGCCGACGGTCGCTGGCAGGTGCTGGGTGATCCGGCGCACAAGCGGGTCAACCCGGTCCTCTACCGCGTCGAGGAAGTGCTGGAGACCTGGAAGCTGATCGACGCGCCGGTGCTGTGGGTCGACGGCGACCGCACCGACGTCGAGAAGTGGTGGGGCCACCGCTACCCGCGCAGCGAGTTCGACGAGCGCATCGCCGTCGTGAGGCGGCTGCAGCGGCACCGCTTGTCGCCCTGCGGCCACATGCTCCACCACGACCAGCCCGCCGCGCTGGCGGAAAGACTGCTCGCCTTCCTCGACGAGCCGGCCTGACCGGCTCGGCGCGGGCAGCCGCCATGCGAAAATCACCGGCCATCCCGAACGGACCGTCATGGACATCGAACACATCAACTCGATCGGCACGCTGCTCGCCGACCTGAGTGCGCGCACCGAGCAGCTCCGGGGGTATCTTTGACTACGACCGCAAGGCACTGCGGCTGAACGAAGTCAATGCGGCGCTCGAGAACCCGAGCGTCTGGAACGATCCCAAGCGCGCGCAGGAACTGGGCCGCGAGAAGAAGACGCTCGAGACCGTCGTCGAGACCATCGACCACCTCGCCAGCAACCTCGCCGACAACTCCGAGCTCTACGAGATGAGCAAGGCCGAGGGCGACGAGGACGGCCTCGCCGCCATCGAGGACGACGCCCACAAGCTGCGCGAGGCGGTGGAGGCGCTGGAATTCCGGCGCATGTTCTCGAACCCTGCCGACCCGGGCAACTGCTTCATCGACATCCAGGCCGGTGCCGGCGGCACCGAGGCCTGCGACTGGGCGCAGATGCTGCTGCGGCAGTACCTCAAGTACTGCGAGCGCAAGGGCTTCAAGGCCGAGGTGATGGAGGAGACCGAGGGTGACGTCGCAGGCATCCGCAGCGCGACGCTGAAGATCGAGGGCGACTACGCCTACGGACACCTTCGCACCGAGACCGGCGTGCACCGCCTCGTGCGCAAGAGCCCCTTCGACAGCGCCGGCGGGCGCCACACCAGCTTTGCCAGCCTCTTCGTCTACCCCGAGGTCGACGACTCGATCGAGATCGAGATCAACCCGGCCGACGTACGCACCGACACCTTCCGCGCCAGCGGCGCCGGCGGTCAGCACATCAACAAGACCGACTCGGCCGTGCGCCTGACGCACATCCCGACCGGCATCGTCGTGCAGTGCCAGAACGACCGCAGCCAGCACCGCAACCGCGACGAGGCCTGGCAGATGCTGCGCTCGCGCCTGTACGAGCACGAGATGCGCAAGCAGCGCGAGCAGCAGCAGAAGCTCGAGGACAGCAAGACCGATGTCGGCTGGGGCCACCAGATCCGCAGCTACGTGCTCGACCAGAGCCGCATCAAGGACCTGCGCACCGGCGTGGAGATCAGCAACACGCAGAAGGTCCTCGACGGCGACCTCGACCCTTTCGTCGAGGCCAGCCTGAAGGCCGGGCTGTGACCGTGTCGACCACGCCTGCCGTCGCGGCCCTGCTGTTCGACCTCGACGGCACGCTGATCGACAGCATGCCGCTGCACCACGAGGCGTGGCGCACGTGGCACGCCAGCCGCGGCCTGCCTTTCGACGACAACGGCTTCTTCGCGGCGACGGCCGGGCGCACCAACGCCGAGATCCTGCTCGACCTTTTCCCCGACACCAGCGAGGCCGAGCGCTGGGCCATGGCCGAGGAGAAGGAGGCCCTCTACCGTGAGGCCGCCGCCCATCGGCTCGCGACCATCGCCGGCTGTGAAGCGCTGCTGGCCGCGGCACGCGGGATCGGGCTGAAGCTCGCGATCTGCACCGCCTCGCCCTTGGGCAACATGAAGGTCGCCTTCGACCGCTTCGGGCTCGACCGCGCCGTCGACACCGTGGTCAGCCCGGCCGACGGACTGCGCGGCAAGCCGCACCCGGACATCTTCCTCGAGGCGGCGCGCCGCCTGGGCGTGGTGCCGGAAGCATGCGTGGTCTTCGAGGACGCGCCCCTGGGCGTCGAGTCGGCGCGGCGCGCCGGGATGCGCGCCGTGGCGCTCACCACCACCCTCCCCGCCTCGGCATTCGAGGCCTTCGACAACCTGCTGGCCGCGCTGCCCGACCTGAGGGGCATAGCCCCCGGCCGCCTGACGACCGCATATTCGCGGACGAGAGAGAACACCCATGCGTGAAGGGCCCGCCCCCGTGATCCGGCGCGAGGACTATGCCGCGCCGGCCTTCTGGATCCGCCAGGTCGAGCTGACCTTCGACCTCGATCCGGCCAAGACCATCGTTGCCAGCAGGATGCAGGTCGAGCGCAACGCCGCTGTCGCCGCGCAGCCGCTGGTCCTGCACGGCGAGGACCTGAAGGTGCTGCGCGTGCTGGCCGACGGCGAGAGCGTCTCCTTCCGCCAGGAGGAGGACCGCCTCGTCATCGACAACCCGCCCGCAGCCCCGAGCTTCGTGCTCGAGGTGCGCAACACCTGCGCGCCCGAGAAGAACACCCGGCTGTCGGGCCTGTACACCTCGGGCGGCGGCTTCTTCACCCAGTGCGAGGCCGAGGGCTTCCGCCGCATCACCTTCTTCCTCGACCGGCCCGACGTGATGGCGGTCTACAAGGTGACGCTGCGCGCCGACAAGGCGAAGTACCCGGTGCTGCTGAGCAATGGCAACCTCGTCGAGCAGGGCGACCTCGACGGCGGCCGCCACTTCGCCGTCTGGCACGACCCATTCCCCAAGCCCAGCTACCTCTTCGCACTGGTGGCCGCCGAACTCGTGTGCCGCGAGCAGCGCATCCGCACCCGCGCCGGGCGCGAGCACCTGCTGCAGGTCTGGGTGCGCCCCGGCGACCTGGGCAAGACCGAGCACGCGATGAACTCGCTGGTGGCCTCGGTGGTCTGGGACGAGGCCCGCTTCGGCCTGCCGCTGGACCTCGAGCGCTTCATGATCGTGGCAGTGGCCGACTTCAACATGGGCGCGATGGAGAACAAGGGCCTGAACCTGTTCAACACCAAGTACGTCCTGGCCAGCCCCGCCACCGCCACTGACCTCGACTTCGCCGGCATCGAGAGCGTGGTCGCCCACGAGTATTTCCACAACTGGACCGGCAACCGCGTCACCTGCCGCGACTGGTTCCAGCTCTCGCTGAAGGAAGGCCTGACCGTCTTCCGCGACCAGGAGTTCTCGATGGACATGGCCGGTGGCGCGAGCGCGCGCGCGGTCAAGCGCATCGAGGACGTGCGCGGCCTGCGCGCCGTGCAGTTCCCCGAGGACTCGGGCGCGATGGCCCACCCGGTGCGCCCCGACAGCTACGCCGCGATCGACAACTTCTACACCGCCACCGTCTACGAGAAGGGTGCCGAGGTCGTGCGGATGATGCAGACCCTGGTCGGACGCGAAGGCTTCGCCCAG
>JBILNT010000097.1:0-13738 GCA_044374875.1 Rubrivivax sp. | reverse complement strand
CCCCCACGTCGCGCCGCCAGCGCCTTGCGTCTTGCTTCACCCATCGGGTGAGTGTGCCAACACCGCGCAAGTCCGCAACAACACTGCAGATCCAGGTCATCTCGCAGCGGCAACTGCCGGATTTAGGCTGACAGGAGACAAGCATGGCTGAGATCATTCTTCATCACTACCCGTTCTCGACCTTCTCGGAGAAGGTGCGCGCGGCGCTGGGGCTCAAGGGGTTGGCGTGGCGGTCGGTCGAGATCGCCGGGATGCCGCCGCGGCCGCTGCTGGCGCCGCTGACGGGGGGGTACCGGCGGGCGCCGGTGCTGCAGGTGGGCGCCGACATCTACTGCGACACCAACGTGATCCTGCCGGCGCTGGAGCGACTGGCGCCGGGCACG
The DNA here is from genome assembly GCA_044374875.1 of Rubrivivax sp. GTDB lineage: Bacteria > Pseudomonadota > Gammaproteobacteria > Burkholderiales > Burkholderiaceae_C > Rubrivivax. Next base: position 13,355 of record JBILNT010000097.1, on the reverse strand, counting down.
CCTTCGCTGTACCCGGCGGGCAGCGAGGGGGTGGCGCAGGGCCTCGGCTTCGCGTGGGAGCGCCAGATGTGGGTCCCGACCATCGGCGTGCTGGTGCACTACATCGGCGAGCACATCCCGCCCGAGTTCCTCAAGGACCGGCGCGAGGGCTACCTGATGATCGACATCTCGAAGGAGGCGATGGCGCCGCAGTTCGCGCAGCACCTGGAGTTCGTGCGCGCGCAGATCGCGTGGCTGCGGCGCGCGCTGGCCGCGCGGCCCTTCCTCTTCGGCGACGCGCCCAGCGCGGCCGACCTGGCGTGCTGGCAGACGATCTTCCTGCTGCGCAGGAACTGCCCGCCTGACGTCGACGCGCTGCTCGGCCTGGCACCGCTGGTGCCCTGGTTCGACCGCATCGCGGCGCTGGGCCACGGCACGCCGTCGGAGATGAGCGCCGAGCAGGCCTTCGAGGTGGCGCGCGCGGCCCGGCCGGCGCCCGTCACGCACCTGCAGGCCGATGGCGACCCGGGCGGCCTGAAGGCGGGCTGCACGGTGGTCGTCACGCCCGACGACAACGCCCGCGTGCCCGTCACCGGCACCCTCGTGGCCGCCGGTGACGACGAGGTGGTGATCCACCGCCGCGACCCGCAGGCCGGCGACCTGCACATCCACTTCCCCCGCCTGGGCTTCGACGTCGTCGCGGCCTGAACTTCCCGCACCAGCCCACCCAAGGAGACACCATGAGCACGCCCGCCACCGTCCTCGAGGCCAACAAGCAACTCTGCCGCGACTACTTTCAGGCCTTCCTGCGCGGCGACACCGCGTGGATGCAGCGCCACATCGCCCCGACCTTCGTGCGCCACGACCCGGGCCTGCCCTTCGAGGTGCGCGGCCCCGAGGGCGTCAAGCAGCTGCACGATGCGCTGATGCCGGCCTTCCCCGACATGGAGCTGCCGCTCGAGGACTTCGTGGCCGAAGGCGAGAAGGTGCTCGTGCGCCTGCGCGTCAAGGGCACGCACACGGGGCCCTTCGGCGACATGGCCGCGACCGGCCGCACCATCGACATCGGCGTGCTCGACCTGTTCCAGATCCGCGACGGCGTGCTCGTCGAGCACTGGGCGCTGCTGGACAACCTGGGCATGCTCAAGCAGCTCGGAGCGGTGCAGTAAGGTACCGACCGCGACCGACGGGCACCGCCACCGGAGAGACCGATGCAGCTGCTGGCCAACACCACCTCGCCGTTCGTGCGCATCGCGCGCGTCGCGCTGATCGAGAAGGGGCTCGAGATCGAGCCCACGCTCGTCGACCCCTGGGCCGACGACCCGCGGCTGCGCGCGGCCAACGCGGCCACCCGCGTGCCGACGCTGGTCCTCGACGACGGCACGCCGCTGACCGAGAGCCTGCTCATCGTGCAGTGGCTCGAGGCCACGCGGCCGGCACCGGCGTGGCCCGGCCTCGTCGGCGACGACCCGGCGCAGGCGGCCGGGGTGCTGTCGCGCGCCGGGATCGCGCTGGGCGCGATCGAGGCCTCGGTGCACACCATCATCACCCGCAAGGTGACGGCACCGGTGCTGTTCGACGAGACCCCGGTGGGCCTGCGCCGCCGGCGCAGCATGATCGAAGGCATGGAGCGGCTGGACGCGCTGGCCGGCGCGATCGGCGGCGAGCGCCCGGGCACGACGCCGCCGCGGCTGGACGCGATCTGCGCCGCGGTGCTGTTCGACTACCAGCGCTTCCGCTACGCCGACCAGCCCTGGCTGCCCAAGGTGCCCGCGCTGGAGGCGCTGGCGAGCGCGCTGCGCGCGCGGCACTCGTTCGCGGTGACGATGCCGCGCTGAGGCCGCGCGGGCTCAGGCCGGGGCGCTGCCCTCGACCTCGTCGGCGCCCAGGCCCTCGAGGTGCGCCACCAGCGCGCCCAGAGGCGTCTGCGCTGCCGGCTGGCTGCGCACGCACAGCAGCATGCGGCGCTGGGCCCAGGCGTCGGTCAGCGGCAGCACCTTCAGGCCCATGTGCTCGGCCAGGCTGCGTGCCGCGGCCAGCGGCAGCACGCCGACACCGAGCTGGGCCTGCACGGCTCGGCACACGGCCTCGAAGCTGCGCACCTGCACGCGCAGCGCCATCGGCCGCATCAGCTCGGCTGCCTGCGCGGTGAGCAGCCGCGTCAGCGTGCTGCCGGCTTCGAGGCCCACGAGGTCGCGCTCGATGAGGTCGGCGAAGGCCACGGCCTGCGCGTCGAGCGGGTCGTCGCGGCGCAGCACCGCCGCCAGGCGGTCGTGGCGGTAGGGGCGGCACCACAGGCCGCTGCCGTCGCTGCCCTCGACGATCACGCCGACGTCGGCCTCGCCGGTGCGCACGCGGCGCACGGCCTCCTCGCTCCAGCATTCCTCGAGCACCACGCGCACATCGTCGCGTGCGGCCTGGAACGCGGCCACGTCGCCGGGCAGGAACTGCGTCATCGCCGAGGTGTTGCCGTGCACGCGCAGCACCGACTGCCGGCCCGAGGCGTAGTTGCCCATCTCGGCGCGCATTTGGTGCACGCTGGCGATGACGTCGCGTGCCAGGTGCAGCAGCCGCTCGCCGGCCGGCGTGAGCTGCAGCCCGCGCGAGTGGCGCTCGAACAGCTGGGCCTTGAACTGGTGCTCCAGCAGCGACAGCCGCCGGCTGGCCGCGGGCACGGTGATGAGGCTCGCCTCGGCGGCGCGCGTGAGGTTGCGCATCTCGGCGGCCCGCACGAAAAGCGCCAGCGAGTCGAGGTCGGGCAGCATGGCCCGGGATTATCCGCAGGCTTGCGTCGTCGGCAAGACGCCGTTGCCGACATTCCAATTCCCAAGGGGAAGCGCGCTGCCTAGAGTGCCCCGACTTGCAATGCACTGAAGGCGAGAGGATCCACCCCATGAAGAACCTGTTCATCGGCGGCCGCTGGCTGCCCGCCCTCGACGGGCGTTCGCTGCCCGTCGTCTCGCCCGCCGACGGCGAGGTCTTCGACCGCATCGCGCGCGGTGGCGCCGCCGAGGTGGACGCCGCCGTCAAGGCCGCGCGCGAGGCCCTTTCCGGGCCCTGGGGGCGCATGAACGCCACCGAGCGCGGCCGCCTGCTGCAGTGCATCGGCCAGGCCGTGCAGGCGCACCACGAGGAACTGGCGCAGCTCGAGGCGCGTGACACCGGCAAGCCGATGACCACGGCGCGCAACGACATCACCGTGCTGGCGCGCTACTTCGAGTTCTACGGCACCGCCGCCGACAAGGTGCACGGAGAGACCATCCCCTTCCTCGCCGGGCACCAGGTCAGCCTGGTGCGCGAGCCGCTGGGCGTCACGGCGCACATCATCCCCTGGAACTACCCGGCGCAGATGCTCGGCCGCACCGTGGCCCCGGCTCTGGCGATGGGCAACGCCGTGGTGCTCAAGCCGGCCGAGGACACCAGCCTGTCGGCGCTGCGGGTGGCCGAGATCGCCGCCGCCTGCGGGCTGCCCGACGGCGTGCTCAACGTCGTCACCGGCACCGGCGAGGAAGCCGGTGCCGCGCTGGCCGGGCACCCCGGCATCGACTTCATCTCGTTCACCGGCTCCAACGAGGTCGGCACCCTGGTGCAGCAGGCCGCCGCGCGCAATGCCGTCAAGTGCGTGCTCGAACTCGGCGGCAAGAGCCCGCAGATCGTCTTCGAGGACGTCGACGTCGAGCGCGCGGTGCCCATCATCGTGCGCGCCATCGTCCAGAACGCGGGCCAGACCTGCACCGCCGGCAGCCGGCTGCTGGTGCAGCGCTCGATATGGGACAGCTTCGTCGCCCGCGTGGCCGAGGCCTTCGCGAAGGTGCGCGTGGGCTCGCCCGAGATGGACCTCGACTGCGGCCCGGTGATGAACCCGGCACAGCACGCCCGCGTCAACCGCTACATCGCCCAGGCCAAGGCCGACGGCGTGCCCGTGCTCGCCGAGGGCCGCATCGCCGACGGCACCTCGCCGACCGGCCACTACGTCGTGCCCACGCTCTTCGGGCCGGTGCCGCGCACGAACCGGCTGGCCTGCGAGGAGGTCTTCGGCCCCGTGCTGGCGGCGATGCCCTTTGACGACGAGGCCGACGCCATCGCGCTGGCCAACGGCACCGACTACGGCCTGCTGGCCGCCGTCTGGACCGAGAACGCCGGGCGCCTGCACCGTGTGGCCAAGGCCGTGCGCGCGGGCCAGGTGTTCATGAACTGCTACGGTGCCGGCGGCGGGGTCGAGCTGCCCTTCGGCGGCACCAAGCGCAGCGGCCACGGTCGCGAGAAGGGGCTGCTGGCGCTCGAGGAAGTCAGCACCACCAAGACCCTGGTCCACCACCACGGGTGAAGCACGCCGGGCCTCGCACCGACGCGGGGCCGGGGCGCCCTGCCGACCTGCGCCGCTTCGTGGCACGCTGAGCACGCAACGCGGGCCGTCGTCGCCGACGGCGCGCGCATGGCCTGTCAACGTCGGGCGCGCTGCAGCAGCACCTGCGCGCGCCGCAGCACGGGCGCGTCGACCATGCGGCCGTCGACTGCGACGGCCGCGCCCGCGCTGGCGTCTACGGCCTCGACGACGCGGCGGGCCCAGGCCAGTTCCTCGGGTGAAGGCGTGAAGGCGGCGTTGACCGCCGCCACCTGGCGCGGGTGGATGCACAGCTTGGCGCCGAAGCCCAGGCGGCGCGCGCGCATGGCGTCGCGCGCGGTGGCGCCTTCGTCGTCGAGCGCCGTGGTCACGCCGTCCACCGGTGCGGCCAGCCCGTGCAGTCGCGAGGCCAGCACCAGCTGCGAGCGGAAGAACAGCAGCGCGTCGCCGTCGTCCTCGATGCCCAGGTCGACCTGGAAGTCCAGCGAGCCGAAGACCAGCCGTTGCACGCCCGGTGCGGCAGCCACGTCGCGCAGGGCGTCGAAGCCGGCGGCCGTCTCCACCAGCGGCAGCAGCGGCCGGCCGGGCAGGGCCGCGCTGGCGCGGGCGAGCGTCGCGGCGTCCTCGGCCTTGGGCACGACCAGCCCGCTCACCGCGGCAGCCGCGCAGGCGGCCAGGTCGTCGGCGAACCAGGGGGTCTGGGCGCCGTTGATGCGCACGAGCACGGGCTGCGCCGCGCTGGAGCGCAGCCACGCGGCGAGCAGGTCGCGCGCGAGCGCCTTCGCGCCGGGCGCGACGGCATCCTCGAGGTCGACGATCACGGCGTCGGCGCCGCTGTGCAGGGCCTTGGCGATGCGCTCGGGGCGGTCGGCCGGCACGAAGAGACAGGAGCGGGGGAGGGCGGTGGTCTGCATGAGCGCAAGCATGGCCGCAGCCGCGGCGCCTGACCATTGCCGCGTGGCGAACGTCCGTTGCGCGGCCGGCAAGCCCGGCCCGCGCCAGCCTGCTCAGCCGGCCGCGGCGGCCGGCCACGCCGAGAGCATGAAGCCCTCGCGCGGGTCGGCCTGGCCGCGCAGCACCTGCGCGTGCGCGGCCGTCACGGCTTCGGGCCCGCGGTGCCAGCGCACCTCCAGCCAGGGCGGCGTGTGCCGCATCGCCTCGTCGCGGAAGGCGTGCCAGGCGGCCACGAGGCGCTCGTTGAAGACCGCCGGGCCCCATTCGCCGATGCGCTTCTTCACCTGCGCCGGGGCGAAGAAGAGCGTCGCCCGCGGGCCGGGCAGGTCGCGGGCCCCGGCGAGCTGCTCGACGTGCGTGCCGCCGATCGAGCTGCTGTACGCCAGCCGGGCGAAGCGCGTGTGCACGGCGCGGCGCAGCGTGCCGTTGCCCGCGAAGTCGACGTAGACGCAGGCCGCATCGGCCGGGATCGACTCGAGCTCCTCGTAGGCCAGCACGCGGTGGTAGACGCCCAGGCTGCGGCAGAACGCCACGTTGCGGGCCGAGGTCAGGCCCACCACCTCGATGCCGTCGCGATGACGCAGGTGGGCCGCGGTGGCCCAGGCCGTCTTGCTGCTGGCCGAGGACAGCAGCATCAGCCCCGGCGTGGCGCCGTGTGCGGCGGAGGCGGTGCCGAAGAAGGCGTTGTCGGCCAGGAAGTCGTCGATCAGCCAGGCGGTGGTGAACAGCGGCCTCAGCAGCGCCTGCACGCCTTCGCTGTCGGGCGTGTACATCGGGTCGGCGGCGCAGCGCAGCAACTGGTTGTAGACGGCGTGCAGCGCGGCACGGTGCGGCGCTCCGTCCATGAAGCCGGCGGGTGTGGCGCGGGCCGGCTGCAGCACCGCATGGCTGGCCATCGGCCAGTAGCCGTAGAGGCGCTCGCCTTCGGCGACCTCGGCCGAGCGCGACGCCTCCACCGTGCCGAATCCCCAGACCGGGATGCAGCCCCAGCCCGCGGCCGCCGCGTCGCCTTCGCCCGCCGCTGCCAGCGCGGGGAAGAACTGCCAGTACTGCATCGCGTCGCCGAAGGCGGCATAGGTGATGTTGTTGGCCGTGTAGGCGAAGTGCTCGACCCGCACGCGCACGCTGCCTTCGGCCAGTTCGGCCGCCGGCACGTCGACCCAGCGCGTGCGCGCGAGCTCGCTGCGGAACACCTGGAACTGCCGGACCGTCATCGCTCCACTCCCCTGGGCATGTTTGATGGCGGCGATCATCGCGCCCGCGCGGCGCTGCAGCCATCGGCATCGCCACCCTTGGCAAGCGCTCGTGCAGGCCTCATGCTGCGCCGGCACCGCGATCGGCCCGGCTTCCGCCGCCCGGCGGCTGCCGGGGAGGCCGGCATGGAAGAGTTGCAGACCGACTATCTCATCGCCGGCGCGGGGGCCGTGGGCCTGGCCTTCGCCGACACGCTGCTCGACGAGACCGATGCCGACATCGTGATCGTCGACCGCCACGGCCTGCCGGGTGGCCACTGGAACGACGCCTATCCCTTCGTCGCGCTGCACCAGCCCTCCGCGTTCTACGGCGTCAACTCGATGCCGCTGGGCAGCGGGCGCATCGACCGCGGCGGCCTGAACGACGGCTTCATGGAGCTGGCCTCGGGTGCCGAGGTCAGCGCCTACTTCCAGCGCGTGATGCGCGAGCGGCTGCTGCCCAGCGGCCGGGTGCGCCATTTCCCGCTCAGCGAACTGCAGACTGCCGCCGACGGACGCCACGTCATGCGATCGCTGCTCTCGGGCGCGAGCACCCTGGTGAACACGCGGCGCCGCCTGGTCGACGCGACCTGGTTCGGCACCACCGTACCGTCGACGCACCGGCCGGCCTTCGCGGTCGGCGAGGGGGCCTGGCTGGCGACGCCCAACGACCTGCCGCAACTTTGGAAGCGGGCCGAGCGCCTGCCTGTGCACTTCGTCGTCCTGGGCGCGGGCAAGACGGCGATGGACAGCGTTGTCTACCTGCTGCTCAGTGGTGCGCCTGCCGACCGCATCACCTGGGTGCGCCCGCGCGAGAGCTGGCTGATCAACCGCCGCTCCACCCAGCCGCTGGCAGAGTTCTTCGCCGACGCGGTCGGTGGTCAGGCATTGCAAATGGAGGCGCTGGCGCAGGCGCGCGATGCCGACGACTGGTTCGAGCGCCTCGAGGCCGGTGGCCAGATGCTGAGGATCGACCCTGCCTCGCGACCGACGATGTTCCACTACGCCACCGTCTCGGAAGGCGAGGTCGATCTGATGCGCCGCGTGACCCAGGTGCTGCGCCACGGCCGCGTGCGCGCCATCGAGCCCGGGGTGCTCGTGTTCGACGACGCCCGCGTCGAGGTGCCTGTCGGCAGCGTGTTCGTCGACTGCACGGCCAGCGCCGTGGAGCGCCGCCCGGCGGTGCCGCTGTTCCAGCCCGGGCGCATCGTGCTGCAGATGGTGCGGGTGCCGCAGCCGGCCTTCAGCGCGGCGTTGGCCGCATGGCTGGAGGCCCATGGCGGCGACGACGATGCCCGCAACCTCATGGCCGTGCCCGTGCCGCTGCCGGAGCGCGTGGCCGACGTGCCGCGGGCGGCGGTGGTCAACCTGATGAACCAGGGCCGCTGGAGCCAGCATCCGGCACTGCGGGCGTGGATCCGCGCTAGCCGGCTCGACGGCTTCGGCAAGCTGATCGAGGCGGTCGAGCTCACCGATGCCGCGAAGCTCGCCGTGCTCGCGCGCCTGAAGGCCGCGGCGCGCGGCGTGCCTGCCGCCGCGGCGCGCTGGCTGGGCTGACGGGCCCTGGCGCGCTGGTTACTGCAGCGCGGCGCCCAGCCGGTTGAACACCGCCGTGCAGTTGTGGTTGCCCTTGGTGGTGTCGATGCGCAGCGTGGTGCGCTCGCCGGTGCAGTCGCCGCGCCAGCCGCCGAAGGCGAAGCCGGCGGCCGGGGTGGCCGTGAGGGTCAGGGCGTTGCCGGCCGGCTGGTTCATCGCGCAGTCGGTCGGGCAGTTGATCCCGGCCGGAACGCTCCTGACGGTCCCCGAGCCGCTGAGGACGATGCGGGTCATCGACGACGTCGGGTTCCAGACGTCGTTGGCGTAGGCGGCCTCGAACCACACCAGCGAGGAGGCCGCGGTCACCGGCAGCTCGCGCCAGGTCTTGAGCGCCCCGATGCGCTGCACCAGGTCCATGCCCCTGACCACGCGTCCGAAGACGGCGTAGCCGGGCTGCGTCGGGCTGACGTAGTTCAGCCCGGTGTTGTCGACCAGGTTGACGAAGAACTGCGAGGTGGCCGAGTTGGGGTCGGCCGTACGCGCCATGGCCACCGTGCCGGCCAGGTTGCTGGCGGCGTTGAGGGCCTCGTTGACGATAGTCGCGCGGGTGGTCTTCAGCGCGAGCGTGGTGCGGTCGAAGCCGCCGCCCTGGATGACGAAGTTGGGCACCACCCGGTGGAACAGCGTGTCCTTGTAGAAGCCGCTGGTGACGTAGGCGACGAAGTTGTCGGCCGTGACCGGCGTGCGCGCGTAGTCCAGCTCGATCGCGATCGTGCCGAGGTTGGTCTGCATCTCGACGACGGCGGGGCGGGTCTGCGCGAGCGCTGCCGAGGCGGCGAGTTGTGCGCAGGCGAGGATGGCGAGGGCGGCAGGTCGGCTCATGGTCGGGGCCTCGACGGGCATGAAGGCGGTTCGGACTGGCGGACAGCACCACGGATGCACGTCACGTGCCCGCGATCATGCCTTGGCCGACCCGCTCGCGAGGGCCCAGGTTATCCCCGGGGGCGTGGCGATCGTGCCGTGCGCTTCGATGCCCCCGCCTTGGCGGCCTGCCGGCGCCGCGGGGACGTGGCCGGTGCTTCGGCCGGGGCGCGTTCGCGTGCAGCCGCGGAGGCGGGCATCGCCGCCAGCGCGCTCTCCAGCCACATCAGCGCGTCGGCGTGGGCGACGAACCGTTGCAGGTAGGCCGGCGACACCTCGCGCATCAGCGCCAGCGCCCGCGACACCAGCCCGTCCGAATTGAGCGGGCCGGCGTTGGCCGGCAGCGCGGCGTCCGCCTTGGCCAGCCGCTGCTCGACGCCCAGGCGTTCCCAGCGGTCACGGAAGCGCTCCACGGCCCGCAGCCCCGGCCGCTGGCCGGCGGGTGCTGCACCGTCGGCAGCCTCGTCGCGTGCCAGTAGCGCCAGCAGGCCGGCCAGGGGGCTTTCGGCCGACGCAGGTGCCGGTGTGGCCGGTGGCGAATCCGCGGTTCGCCGGCACGCCTGCAGCGCCCGCGCGAGCCGCTCGTCGAGCAGCCTGCGTGCGGGCGCGGGCAGCGCCGTGCGGCGCCGCGCCAGGGCCTCCACGTAGGCCCACCCGAGGGGGTCGCGCTGCGCGGCGCCGCGCGCGCGCAGCGCTTCCACCTGCGCCGAGGGGTCGTGAGTGGCGTCGCTATCCACGGGCGGGTGCGGGTTTCGGTGCGGGCTTCGGTTCGGAGCGCGGCATCGGCGCGATCTCCACGCGGCGGTTGCGCGCGCGGCCGGCGGCGTCGGCGTTCGAGGCCACCGGCTGCTGCTCGCCGAAGGCGGCCGCGAACAGCGACGACGCCGGCACGCCTGCCTCGATCAGCGCGCGCGTCACCGTCAGCGCGCGCTGCGCAGAGAGCTCCCAGTTGTCGGCGAACTGCCGGCTGTCGCCGCGCACCGGCCGGTCGTCGGTGAAGCCGCTGACCATCAGCACCTCGTGGCTGGCCTGAAGGTAGGCGGCCAGCGGTGCGGCCAGGTTGCGCAGCAGCTGGCGGCCCTCGGGCTGGAGCTCGTCGGAGTTGAAGTCGAACAGCACGCTGCCGCTGATGCCGATGCGCCCGTCGACGAGCGTGATCCGCCCGGCCGCCAACGGCGCGGCCAGTGCCTGCTCGAGCGCCTGGCGCCGCTGCTGCTCGGCCTGGCGCTGCTTGACCTCGGCCTCCAGCCGCGAGGCGAGGTCGAGCTGCAGCCCGAGCGCGAAGGCCAGGATCAGCACGAAGGCGCCCAGCAGGCCGGCCATCAGGTCGCCGAACACCGCCCAGACGGTGGCGGTGCCTTCGACGGCGCCGCCCTCGATCTCGTCGCCGGCCTGCATCACGCGCCCCCGGCCTGCCGGCGGGCGGCGCCCTGCAACTCGTCGACGATGCGTTGCTGCGCGGCGATGCTCAGGTCGACCAGCTCGCGGGCCTGGGCGACGTAGTAGGCGAGTTGTTCGTCGCTGCGCGCCAGCGATCGGCCCAGCGCGCCCTCGATGCGCTCGAGCTGGCCGAGCAGCTTCTCGTTGGAGTCGCCATAGGTCTTCACGGCGTGCCCGAAGGCATCGGCCAGGCTGGCGACGTCGGCGCTGCCGGCGGCCACCATGGCCGCGGCCTCGGTCATGCGGGCCGCCTCGGACTCGACGCGCGCGGTGAAGCGGCTGCCCGCGCGCTCGAGCATCGCGGCCGACGAGGCCACCAGGGCGTCGATCGCGCCGCGCTGCTCACCGGCCGCGTGCCGGATGGTGTTGAGCAGCGTGCCCAGCGTCTGCAGCAGCCGCTCGCGCTCGGCCAGCGCCGCGTTGTCGCGCGCCATGCTCTCGGAGAGCTGCTGGCGCAGGCCGGCCACCACCTCGGCCGCGGCCTGCGGCGCCTGGGCCGCCGCCTGCACCAGGCGCTCCACCTCGGCCACCGTGGCGCGCGCGTGCGCTGCCGACTGTGCACCGATGTCGTCCGCCGTCTGCGCCAGCGTGGCGCAGATGCGCTCCTGCTGTTCGCGGGCCTGCTGCGCGGCGTCCATCCACTGCTGGCGCTGGTGGGCGCTGCCGGCTTCCAGCGCGCGCGACCAGGTCGCCAGGCGCGAGGCGTCGGCTTCGGCCAGTGCAGACTGCAGGGCCGCCTGCGCGGCTTCGACGCCGCGCAGCAGCGCCTCGGCCTGGTTGCCGAATCTTGCGGCGGCTTCTTCGAGTTGTCGCGCGGCGGCCTCGGCGCTGCGCTGCTGCTGCACGGCGGCGTCGCGCGCCAGCGCCGTGGCGGCCTCGGCCAGGTGGCGACGCGCGGTCGCCTGTTCCTGTGCCACGGCCTGCAGCAGCGCGGCCGACCGCGCCTCGAAGGTGGCGGCAAAGCGCTGCAGCGCGTCGTCGAGGCGGCGCAGGGTGTCGGCGCCCGACTCGTCGTGCCGCTGCAGCGCCTGCTGCCAGCCCTCCGTCATGCGGGCCGTGGTGGCGTCCAGCCGTGCAGTCATGCCGTCGAGCTGTCGCTCCACGGCCGTGGCCACGCCCTGCTGAAGCGCGGCGGCCTCGCGGGCCACGCCGCCGAGCGTGGCCTCGACCACCGGCTGAATGGCTTCGCCGGCCCGGCGCGTGCTCTCGGCCAGCCCGTCGGCCAGCTGACGCTCCAGGGTCGATGCCAGCGCGGCCTGTGCCTGCCTTGCCTCGGACAGCGCGCGGTCCTGCGCGGCCAGCAGCCGCTCGCCGGTCTCGCGCGAGTGGCGCTCGAATTGCTCGGCCATCGCCTGCAACTGGGCGACCAGCGCCGGCAGCGCCTCGGCCTGCCGCTGCAGCAGCGCATGGGCAGCGTCCTCGCGCTCGGCGCGGCTGAAGCGGCGCAGCGCGCCCGTGGCGGCGTCGTCGAGCTGGCGTGACACGCGCAGCCGGTCGCCGCGCACGAAGGCCGAGGCCAGGCCGAGCATCGCCGAGGCGGCCACGCCGGCCACCGAGGTGCCGAAGGCCAGCCCCAGGCCTTGCACCGGGGCCGCCAGCGACGCGCGTATGGTGGCCACATCGGTGGCCGTCTCCAGCGCCAGGCCGGTGCCGCGCAGCGTGGCGACCATCCCGACGAAGGTGCCCAGCATGCCCAGGAGCACCAGCAGGCCCACCAGGTAGGGCACGAGCGCCGGCCCGGGCAACGCGCCGGCCCCCGACTCCACGCGCCTGCGCACCGAATGCTGCAGGGTCGGATGCAGCCCGGCGAGCCAGCCGTCCAGCGCCGCGGGCGGCTCGGGCAGGGCCTGCAGGGCCGATTCCAGCGTGCGCGTGGCCTGCCAGTGGCGGCGCAGCTCGGCGGCGCCCGCGAGATAGAACGCGGCGATCAACAGGGTTGCCGCCAGCGCGAGCAGGTTGACGGCCAGGTAGCCGGCGGCGATCCAGGCCAGCGCCGCGAGGCCGGCCGCGAACGCGGCCAACGGGGGGAGGGTTCGGTTCATGTCGGGTTCGGTGCCGGCGTGCCGGTGGCCAGCGCCTCGAGCAGGCCCTGAACCGGCTGCAGCCGCAGCTCGAGTTCGGCGCGCAGGAGGCCGCGCAGTTCGTCGGCGCAGCGTGCCAGCGGGCTGGCGTCCTGCAACGCGCGCCGCCAGTGCTCGTCCAGCAGGCCGGGCAGTGCCGACAGCGCCGAGCGCTCGCGCGGCGCCAGCGCGGCCTCGAGCGCTGCATCCGTCGCGGCAAGCCGGGCATGGGCGGGCGAGCGCCGGGCCAGCGCAGCCCGAAGGCGCTTGCGCAGGGCGCTGATCGCGCTGTCCATCGTCTGCTGCCGCTCCAGGTAATGTCGCCGCAGGGCGGCCGGATCGGACTCCGTGCGGAGTTCCGAGTCATCGTCGATCGTCGCGACGAGTGCGCCACGCACCCGTTCGAACTCGCGCTGCGCCGCACCGGTCGTGGCAGCGCGCGCGGTCTGCGGGGGGGAGGCCGGCGCGGCGGATGGGGCTCCCAGCGCCGCCGACAGCGCGACCGCGTCCGTCCAGTGCAGCCAACGTCCCAGGGTCTCGACGAACGAGGGTTCGGGGCCGTTCGCCTCGACCTGCGTCATCTGCGCCAGCAGCCGCACCAGCGCCGCGCTGCGCACCCCCGAGGGCCAGGAACCAGTTGCCATGTCGCCGCCTGCCGGCGCTGCGTCGAAAAGGGGCGAAGTCTACCCAAGGGCGCGGCGTCGTCCTGGCCCGCTTCGGTGGCGCAGGGTGCGTCCGTATCGCGTCGCGGCGCGAGCGCCGCTAACCATCATGAGCCGGATGGAGCACCCCGGATGATGGAAGAGACTGTGGGGTGTGCGGGGCAGCGTGGGTAGAGGCCGGTCAAAGTTTTGATGGCATCGTGACCGCGATAGCTAACCTGACCCG
>JBILNT010000096.1:0-13858 GCA_044374875.1 Rubrivivax sp. | reverse complement strand
TTCACGCGCCGGCGACTCGCTTCGCGGCGCTTGCATCGCCGTGTCAGCCGCGCGAAGCACAGCCGGCGGCGCAAATCAAATGCCTCTCAGGCTCTGAGCCCTCGACTGAAGAAGGACACCACCTTGTCGACGATCACGCTCTCCGAACGCGCCGCCGCCCTGCACCGCGACGCGCTGGTCTGGGACAACCTGTTCCCGGCCGGGCCGCAATGCGGCTCGCACGAGGCCCATGTGCGCACGCTGCGCCGCATGGTCGCCGCGGGCTACGACTTCGTCAGCCTGACGCTCTCGGCCGACCCCGAGGACATGCCGCAGACGATCACGCGGATCGCGCACGACCGGAACTACTTCCTGCAGCACCAGGACCTCTACGTCCTGGTGGACACCGCCGACGACGTGTTGCGCGCCAGGCGCGAGGGCAAGCTGGCGGTGAGCTTCAACTTCCAGGGCACCACGGCCTTCGAGCGTGACGTGAACCTGGTGGAGGTCTTCCATCGCCTGGGGGTGCGACAGGCGCTCATGGCCTACAACCAGCGCAACGCGGTGGCCGACGGCTGCCACGAGCGCACCGACGGCGGCCTGAGCCGCTTCGGCATCGAGCTCGTGCAGGCCATGAACCGGGTGGGCATGCTGGTGGACTGCAGCCACACCGGCTACCGCAGCAGCATGGACGTGTTCGAGGTGTCGAAGGCGCCGGTGGTGTTCTCGCACTCCAACGCGCGCGCCGTGTGGGACCACGAGCGCAACATCCGCGACGACCAGGCCCGGGCCTGCGCCCGCACCGGGGGCGTGATCGGGGTGGTGGGTGCGGGCATCTTCATCGGCGACAACGACAGCCGCACCGAGAGCCTGTTCCGCCACGTCGACCACTTCGTCAACCTGGTCGGCCCGCAGCACGTGGGCCTCGGGCTGGACTGCGTGTCCGACCTGGACCTGCTGTTCGGACTGGTCCAGGCGCGGCCCGGGGTGTTTCCCGCCAACCAGCAGTACGAGAACCGGCCGAAGTTCGTCGAGCCCGAGCAGGTGCCCGAGATGACCGAGCTGATGCTGCGCCAGGGCTACAGCGACGACGTGGTGCGCGGCATCCTCGGCGAGAACTGGCTGCGCGTGGCGCGATCGGTGTGGCGCTGATCCCTGCGCGCCGGCAGGCCGCCGGCCTGAAGTTCCGGGGCCAGCGGATCAAGGACTCCGGCTTCGTCCTGCAGTGAGCGCTTCGCCGGCGTAAGCCATCCAGGTCGCCACGTAGTGCCCGTGGCTGCGCTCGGCCAGCAGCCAGATGCGGTCGGGCGCGTGGCGCACCAGCGTGACCGCGATGTCGGCCAGCCGCGCGCGCCCGGCGCTGCCCGGCCCGAGCGGCAGCGAGTGGCTGTCGACCAGCCGCCGCAGCAGTTCGTCCACTTGCGAACCCCGAAGCTCGAGGCCGAGCAGGCCGTCCGACACCTCGATGGCGCACGCCAGCGTGGCGTCCGCCAGCGCCGCCGCAGCCGCATCGGCGGCCGCCCGCCCGGTGTCGAGCAGGAGCACTTCGCTGGGGCTTCGCCACAAGGCCCAGGGACCCTGCCCGAGCAGCTGGCCAGGCCCGGGTGCGCCAGGCAGTCCAGCCGCGCGCAAGGCCGCCGCCAGTGCTTCGCCGGCACCGGGCAGGTGCCGCAGCGCGATCACCGCCAGCGGCTCGATGCGGCGCACGGCCACCGGGCCGGCGTCGAACTCAGGCGCGGCCATGCAGGCGGTCTCCTTGCGGGTCGAGGAACGGCGTGGTCACCACCTCGGCGGCGATGGCCGTGCCCAGGTGGTGCACGGTGATGCGTTCGCCCAGGCGCGACCGGCCACGCTGCAGCATCGCCAGCGCCACCGGGTATCCGAGGTTCGGACTGTGGTGGCTGCTGGTCACGAAGCCTTCGATCGGGCCGGGTGGCCCGGGCGGCGCCACGGCATGCGCGCCCACCGGCAGCCGGGTGCGCCGGTCCACCGGCAGCAGGCCGACCAGCTGCATGCGGTCGGGGTCCAGCGCCGCCGGCCGCAGCAGCGAGCGGCGGCCGACGAAGTTGGCGGCCTTCTTCGCGATGCCGCGGTCCATGCCGATGTCGCCGGGCAGCGTGGTGCCGTCGGTGTCGCCGCCCACGTGCAGGTAGCCCTTCTCGGTGCGCATCACCATCAGCGCCTCGATGCCGTAGGGCACCGCGCCCAGGTCCTGGCCCAGCGACCACAGCCGGTCGAGCAGCGCCGGCGTGGCCGTGGCCGGCAGGTTGATCTCGTAGCCCAGCTCGCCGTTGAAGCTGGCGCGCAGCACGCGCATCGGGGTGCCGGCGTGGAGGGTCTCGCGCAGCGTCATGTGCTTCATCGCCGCCGGCGCCAGCGCGGGGTCGAGACCCGCAGCCTCCAGCAACTGCCAGGCGCGCGGGCCGCTGACGGTCACATTGCCCCAGGCCGAGGTGACCGGGGTCACCAGCACGCGGTGGTTCACGTACTCGCACTGCAGCCACTCCTCGAAGGCCAGCGCCACGCGTTCGGCGCCACCCGAGGTGGTGTTGACCCAGAAGCGGTCAGGGGCGAGGCGGGCAACGATACCGTCGTCGAACACCACGCCGTTCTCGTTGACCAGGATGCCGTAGCGCGCGCCGCCGACCGGCAGCGTGGACATCGTGCCCACGACCATCAGGTCCAGGAAGTCGGCCGCGTCGGGGCCGAAGACCTCGATCTTGCCCAGAGGCGAGCCCTCGAAGAGGCCCACGGCCTGCCGCACCTGCAGCGCCTCGCGCTGCGCCGCCTGCTCCAGGCTTTCGCCGCCCTGCGGATAGGCCGCGGGGCGCAGCCAGCCGCCGAAGTCCTCGAACAGGCCCTGGCGCGCCACGTGCCAGTCGTGGCCGGGCATGCGCCTGAGAGGCTTGATGCGCTCGCCGCTGCGGCCGGCGGCGATGGCGTTGATCGTCACAGGCTTGAAGGGCGGGCGGAACTTCGTCGTGCCCACCTGGGGCGGCGTGCGCTGCGTGTGGCCGCCCATCAGCACGATGGCGTTGACGTTGCTCGTCTTGCCCTGGTCGGTGGCCATGCCCAGGGTGGTGTAGCGCTTCAGGTGCTCCACCGAGCGGAAGTTCTCGCGCGCGGCCAGGGCCACGTCGCTGGCGGCCACGTCGTTCTGCAGGTCGACGAAGACCTTGCCCGGCCGGCGGCCGAGTGCAGACAGCGCGGCGGCCGAGGGGCGGTTGTCGGCAGGCACCTCGCCGGCGTCGATCTCGCCGGCGCAGGCGCCGACCGCCTCGATGCCCGGCAGCGCCAGGGCCGGCACGAACATCGAGGAGCGTTCGTCCCAGCGCAGCCTGCCGCCGGCCATCGAGTACAGGTTGACGGCCGGTGTCCAGCCGCCGGCCACCGCGATGCAGTCGGCCTCGATCTCGTGGCGCGTGCCGCCGTCGTGCGAGATCACGGTGGCACCCGTCACCGCACGCCCGCCCCGCACCGCGACGATCGCGCTGGCGCGATGGACCGGCAGGCCGGGCGGGGGCTCCACCCCGGCCGCGGCCCGGTGGTCGACGATGGCCGCCACCTCGATGCCGGCCGCCTGCAGCGAGCGGGCCACGCCGTAGGCGCTGTCGCAGGCCGCGGCCAGCAGCACGCGGCGCCCGCAGGCCACGCCGTACAACTCGGCGCAGCGCTGCACTGCGCTGGCCAGCATCACGCCGGGCCGGTCGTTGTCGGGGAACAGCATCGGCCGCTCGAAGGCGCCACAGGCGACCACGATGTGCTGCGCGCGGATCTTCCACAGCCGCTCGCGCGGCATGCCCGCGGCAGGCGGGCTGCCGTCGTCCAAGGTCTGCACCGCGGCCGCGAGATGGTGGTCGTAGAGCCCGAACACGGTGCAGCCGGTGTGCACGCGCACGCCGGCCGTCGCGGCCTCCAGCGCCAGCGCCGCCACGCGTGCGCGGCCGGCCTCGCCTTGCGCCGCGGCCCAGCCGCCCAGCCGCGGCTGACCCTCCATCAGCATCACCTCGTGGCCGGCGCGGGCGGCCCGGATCGCGGCCTCCAGGCCCGCCACGCCGCCGCCCACCACCAGGGTGTGCACATGCACCGACAGCTCGTCGTAGCGGTCGGGGTCGGCGCCGGTGTCGGCCCCGGCAGCGTGGCCCAGGCCAGCCGCGCGGCGGATCGCCGGCTCGAACCAGCGCCAGCCCGGCCACATGAAGGTCTTGTAGTAGAAGCCCGCCGGCAGCAGCCCTGCGAAGCGGGCGCCGAGCGCGCCGATGTCCCAGCGCAGGCTGGGCCACGCGTTGCCGGGCCGGGCCACCAGGCCATCGGTCAGTGCGATGTCGGTGGCGCGGGTGTTGGGCGTGCGACGCGCGCCATCGCCGATGTCGACGAGGCCGGTCGGCTCCTCGACGCCGCCGCTGAAGATGCCGCGCGGCCGGTGCAGCTTGAAGCTGCGGCCCACGTGCACCGTGCCGCTGGCCAGCAGCGCCGAAGCCAGCGTGTCGCCCGGGTGGCCTTGCCGCCGGCGGCCGTCGAACTCGAAGGCCAGCGTTCGCGAGCGGTCGATCCACGCCCCCGCGGCGCCAGGCAGGCGGTACCCGCTCATGGCGACGTCCCCGGCGCCGGCTCGGCGATGCCGTAGACCACGTCCACCTCATGGCTCACGGTGTCGCGCCGCACGTTGAACCACATGCCGCAGCCGTAGGTGTGGCGCCAGCGCTCGGCGTGGGCCCCCTTGGGGTTGTCGCGGAAGAAGAGGTAGCGGCCCCAGGCGGCGTCGTCGCAGTCCAGCGGCGGGCGCGCGATGGCGGTCGTGCCGCCGCAGTGGAACTCGCTGGCCGCGCGCGGACCGCACCAGGGGCAGTGGAGTTGCATCATGGGTGGCCTGCGCCTCGGGGAATCAGTGGGCGATGCCGGCGGCGGCGGCTTCGTCGATGAGCCGGCCGGTGTGGAAGCGCGCGAGCTGGAAGGGCTCGGCCAGGTCGTGGTGGCGGCCGGTGGCCAGCCAGTGCGCCAGCGTCCAGCCGCCCACCGGGATGGCCTTGAAGCCGCCGGTGCCCCAGCCGCAGTTGATGGCCAGGCCTGGCACCGGCGTGGGGCCGATGATGGGGCTGGAGTCGGCCACCACGTCGACGATGCCGGCCCACTGGCGCAGCAGCCGCAGCCGGCCCAGCGTCGGGAACATCTCGGCGGTGGCCGCCAGCACCTGCTGCATGACGTCGAAGCTGCCACGCTGCGCGTACGAGGGGAAGTGGTCGAGCGCGCCGCCGATCACGACCTCCCCCTTGTCGCTCTGGCTCCAGTACGAGCCCAGCGCAGGCGACAGCGTCACCGTGTCGAGCACCGGCTTCACGGGCTCGCTGACCATCGCCTGCAGGGCGTAGCTCGTCACGGGCAGCTCGAAGCCGGCCATGCGCGCCAGCACCGACGAATGCCCGGCCACGGCCAGCGCCACCTGCTGCGCGCGGATCGGGCCGTGCGGCGTCTGCACGCCCACCACGCGCCCACCCTGCTTCAGGAAACCGGTCACCGGGCAGTTCTGGACGATGTCCACGCCCAGCGCCGAGGCGCCACGCGCGTAGCCCCAGGCCACGGCGTCGTGGCGCGCCGGCCCGGCGCGACGCTGGATGAAGCCCCCGAGGATGGGGAAGCGCGCGCTGGCGCTGCAGTTCAGCCGCGGCTCCAGCGCCTGCAGCTCGCGCAGGTCCAGCAACTCGGCGTCGATGCCGTTGCAGCGCATCGCGTTGGCCCAGCGGCTGTGCGCGTCGAGGTCGTGCCGCGAGTGCGCCAGCGTGACGATGCCGCGGGGGCTGAGCATGATGTTGTAGTTGAGCTCGCGCGACAGGCCCTCGTAGAGCTTCAGCGAGAAGTCGTACAGCCGCGCGCTCTCGGGGTACAGGTAGTTCGAGCGCACGATGGTGGTGTTGCGGCCGGTGTTGCCGCCACCGATCCAGCCGGCCTCGAGCACCGCGACGTTGGTGATGCCGTGGTTCTTCGCCAGGTAGTAGGCCGTGGCCAGCCCGTGACCGCCGCCGCCCACCACCACGACGTCGTACGCCGCCCGGGGCTCGGCCTCGCGCCAGGCGGGCGCCCAGTCGGCATGCCCTCGGCGTGCGGCGGCGAGCAGGTTCCACAGCGAGTAGCGCGTGCGCAGCGTCATGACGCGGACCTTAAAGCGTGTTCGCGCGCGCGTCTTCGGCCAATCGCACGTGAACTTAGTCGGGACGCACGGACCCCGACCTGCGGCTGGCGCGGCGGGCCGTCCAGGCACGGGCGCGCTCGAGGTGGTGCTCGCCGCAGAGGATGCGCACGTACCGGTCGGCCGCCCGCAGACGTGACGCGACCGTGGCCTTGATACCGATCGCGTAGTAGCCGATCTGGTGGAAGTACAGCACCCGCGCCCGGATGGCCGCCTCGGGCCGGTCGCAGCCCAGCGCGACGAAGATGCGGGTCAGCGCGGCGATGCGGCGCCTGTCCATGCGCTCGACCGCGGCGGCCACCGTCGCATCGGCCTGCGCCCAGGCGCGCACCGCCATGTCGAAGCGGGGGTCGTAGTCGCGCTCCTCGATCAGGTGGTGCACCTGTGAATCGATGACGGCCAGTGCCTCGGCCGGATCGCGCGGCGAACGGCCGGGAGGAACGAAGCGTGCTTCGGCCTCCCAGTGCGCGAGCAGGCGCGCGAGCAGGTCGGCACGGTCGCGGAAGTGGTGGTAAAAGCCACCGCGCGTCACGCCCAGACGGCCGGCGAGGCGATCGACCTTGACGGCGGCGATGCCTTCCTCCACCAGCACGTCGCGCGCGGTGGCCAGCCACGTCTCGGCCGGGACCTTGGGCACCAGGTTCGCCATCGTCAAAGCATACAGCACCGTCTTTTTCGATTGCCACGAGGACCGGGCAGGGACTTCCGGGTTGACAGCCTGGGGCGAGCGAGCCTCAAATCATGCAATTCTGTACTTTTTGCAGCCCGTCGCGGCGCATTCATGTTCGACATCGCACGCCTGCCTTTCGCATCCTCGCCCCGGGGTGCTTCCTTCATGGAACAGGGCGGACTTGCCAGCCTGCAGGTCGATCTCGTGCGGGCCGGCCTGGGCAGCGGCCACCTGACGGTCCAGTCCGATGGCCAGACGCTGGTCAACATCGCCAACGCACGCTTCGACCATCCCCTGCACGACCGCGTCGAGGTGGCTGACGACACCCTGCTGGTGCGTGCCAGCCTGGGGGCATGCGTCGACTACCGGTGCGACGACCTTCCGGGCTGGCGCTTCTGTCGCCCGGAGGTGACCGTGGCGGCGTTGCCGCGAGGCACCAGGCTTGCGCTGCGCGTCGACGCCGACGCCCCGTTGATGGTGATGTCGGTGGCACTGCGGCCACGCACGCTCGTCGAGCGCCACCAGATCGCGCTCGACGAACTGCCGGCGCCGCTGCGGGCCCTGGTCGGGGGGCGCCTCACCGCGCCCGCGCTGCTGGCATCGCTGCCGATCGGTGCCGACGTCGCGGCCCTGGTGCGCGACCTGGCGCACAGCCGGCTCACCGGCAGCCTGCGGCGCACCCAGCTGCAGGCGCGGGCGGCCGAGCTGCTGGTGCTGGTGGCGGCGGGCTGGCGCGAGAGGCTGGGCCACGAGAGCTGGCCCGGCGCCCGCCCGCGCGACGCCGAGCTGCTCGCAGCCGCCAGGCGCGTGCTCGGCGCACGCTTCGCCGACCCGCCGACGCTGGCCGAGCTGGCGACGATGCTGGGCACCAACAAGAACAAGCTCAACCAGTTGTTCCGGGACCGCCTGCAGGTCACCCCGCAGGCCTACTGCCTGCGCCTGCGCATCGAGCACGCGCAGGCGCTCATCGCCCAGGGGCGCATGAACCTCGCCCAGGTGGCAGATGCCGTGGGCTACCAGCACCAGAGCAGCTTCACCGCCGCCTTCCGCGACGCCACCGGCCTGTCGCCCGGGCGCTACGCGCAGCTCGCGCGCCAGGGCGCCGCGCCGCGGCAGCCGCTTCATTGACGGGGCGCCGATCGCCCCGGAAAGTCCTCATGAACACCGCACGTCACTTCTCGCATACCTACGCCGAGGCCCGCCGGCAGTTCCTCGGCGCCGCGGCTCAGGCCGGCCTGGCCGCGCAGTCGCACGTGCAGCCCTTGCCCGGCCACGACGGCGAAGAGCTCGCGACCGACGTCGTGCTCGAAGGGCCGCCCGACGCGCCCGGCCTGCTGCTGGTGACCAGCGCCTGCCACGGTGTCGAGGGATTCTGCGGCTCGGGCGTGCAGGTGGCGCTGCTGCGCGACCCCGGCTGGCACGCCGCCGTGCGCGCCAGCGGCTGCGCCGTGCTCTACGTCCACGCGCTCAACCCGCACGGCTTCTCGCACTGGCGGCGCGTGACCGCCGAGGGCGTGGACCTCAACCGCAACTGGCACGACTTCAGCGGCCCGCTGCCCGGGAACCCGGGCTACGACGAGCTGGCCGATGCGGTGCTGCCGCCCACCTGGCCCGAGCCCCCGGGGGCCGCGCAGCGACTTGCCGCGTATGCCGCGCACCATGGCGCGCGGGGCCTGCAGGCCGCGCTGAGCGGCGGCCAGTACCTCCACCCCGACGGGATCTTCTACGGCGGCACCGCGCCCACCTGGAGCCATCGCACCCTGCGCCGCGTGCTGCAGCAGCACGCCACGCGCTGCCGGCGACTGGGCTGGATCGACATCCACACCGGCCTGGGCCCCAGCGGCCACGGCGAGCGCATCTTCGCCTACCGCGACGACGCCGCCGCGCTGGCCCGCGCCCGCGCCTGGTGGGGCCCGGAGGTCACGTCGATCCACGACGGCTCGTCGAGCTCGGCGCCGCTGCAGGGCATGATCTGGAACGTCGTCGACTGGGAGTGCCCGCAGGCCGAGTACACCGGCATCGCGATGGAGTACGGCACCGAACCGGTGAGCGAGGTGATCGACGCGCTGCGCGGCGACCACTGGCTGCACCAGGATCCCGGGCGCGGCGCGCCGCAGCGCGAGGCCATCCGCCGGCGCATGCGCGATGCCTTCTACACCGACACCGACGCCTGGAAGCAGCGCATCGTCGAGCAGGCCGACGATGCGGCGCGCCAGGGCCTGGCGGGGCTGGCAAGCTGAGAGCCTCAGTCCCGGCTGTCCATCAGCTCGGCGATCATGAAGTCCAGCCACACCGGCCACAGTTCGCCCTCGGGCGCGGCGTGGCCGCCGTGCCGGCGCTCGTTCAGCACCACGCGCCGGCCCGTGGGGCCTGCGATCTCGCGCAGGCGTGCCGCGAAGCTTCGCGCCTGGCGTGGGGTACAGCGCACGTCCACCTCGCCCGCGTCGACCAGCACCGCCGGGTAGCGCACGCCGTCGCGCAGCTGCTGCAGCGGCGAGATGCGGTGCCACGCGGCCACGTGCTCGGGCACGTCGGCCGAGCCGTACTCGCCCATGTCGCGGGCGACCATGCACGCGAAGGGCTGGTCGCTCATGTCGACCAGGTCGACCACCGGGACCGCGCACACCACGGCGCGGAACAGCTCGGGGCGCTGCGTGATCGCGGCGCCGGCGGCCAGCCCGCCGTTGGAAGCGCCGACGAAACCCATCCGCCCCGGTGCGGCCAGGCCCTGCGCCACCGCGTGCCCGGCAACGGCGTAGAGGTCGTCGAAGGTGCGCTGCTTGCCCAGCGCCGTGGCAGCCCTCCAGTGCGATTCACCCTGCTCACCGCCGCCGCGCAGCTGCGGCAGCAGCAGGCAGCCGCCACGCTCGAGCCAGGGCATCAGCGGGGTCGGGTGACACGGCGTGTGCGAGGCCACGTTGAAGCCGCCATAGCCGTACACCAGCGCCGGAGCCGGGCCGGGCGTGCCGCGCAGCCGCACCTGCCAGTAGCCGACCGTCTGCCCATCCGCGGACAGCGCATGGTGGCGCGTGGCGACGATGCGCTCGTCGCGCAGCACCGGCTGCTGCGGGGTCAGCACGCGCGTGACCACGTCGTAGTGCATGGGGCACGGTGGGCGGTCGAATCCGCCCAGGTGGAAGGCGATCGTCGTCGGCCCGGCGGCCATCACCCGCGGACTTCCATTGCCCTGCCCGAAGCCGAACAGCGGGTCGAGCCCCGAAGGCTCGGGCAGCTCGACGGCGTGGTCAGGCGTGCCGTCGGCGCGGAACACGCGGATGCGATGCGCGCCGTCCAGGATCTCGAAGGCGACGAGATGCTGCGCCAGCACCGCGAGGCCACGCAGCGCCCCGTCGCCCTGGGGCACGAGCTCGGTCCACGTGCCGCCGTCGGCGGCGGTGGCCAGCGGGATCGAGACCACCCGCCCGCGGTCGGCGCCGGCATGGGTGACGCCGACGAAGGCGTCGCCGCGAAGGCTGCCGATGAAGTTGCCTGCGCCTGGCTCGAGCACCGGCTGCCAGTGCGCGCTGCCCGCCCGCCGGATGTGCACGGGCGTCATCGACGTGCCGGTGCCCTGCATCGCCAGCGCGTCGCCGCTCGGCTCGACGATGACCATCACCGCGCCGCCGTCGAGGCTGCGCTCGTGCACCGTCGGGCCGCCGAGGCGGTGCAGCACCGTGCGCAGGGTGCCGCCATCGATCATCGCGGCATCCGCGTGGCGGGCGTAGAAGCCGCTGCCGTCGGGCAGCCAGCTGACCGGCGACATCATCGAGTGCGGCAGCGCATCAGGCAGCAGCGTGCCGGTGGCGACGTCGATCACCCGCACCGTGGCATCTTCCGAGCCGTCGACCGACAGGCCCACGGCGACGAGGGCTCCGGTGGGCGACGGCACGGCCCACTCGATGACGGCCTTCGGCCCGGGCAGGTCACGGGTGCCGAGCAGGGTGCGGTCGAGCCGGTCGGGCTGCGGCCCGACGACGATCACCGACGAGCCGTCGAACGGGTCCGTTCGGTGCAGCATCCACAGCGGGCCCAGCGGCGAGGGCATGGTCGCCGCGGCGACGCGCTCGAGGCCTGCGCGCATCTCCTCGCGCAGCTGGGTGATCCGGTCCATGGTCGATCCGCGCTCTCGGTTGTGGGCCGGCTCCCATGCTGCGTGGCGCTGGTGCGCCTGACCATATCCCTCGCGGCATAGTCCATGGACCGAGCGGCCGGCGACCTGGGCGCGGCTCTCAGCGTCCCGCCAGGATCTCGTTGAGGCAGCCCGCGATCCTGGCGATGTTCTCGCCGCCGATGATGCCGGGCGCCATGCGGTTCATCATGTAGGCAAGGGTGGTGCGGCGGTCGGCGTCGTTGATGACCATCGAGCCCCCCCAGCCGCCCCAGAAGCACACACGGCCCGGGGGTACGTAGGGCACGGTGGCCGGCTCGGGCAGGCCGTAGCCCAGGCCCATGTGGACCGGCACGCCGAACACCAGGTCGACGCCACGGCTGTGCGTGCGGAAGACGCGCTCCACGGTCTCGGGGCGCAGCAGGCGCACGCCGAAGGCCTGGCCGCCGTTGCTGATCACGCTTTGCACGCGCGCCACCGAGCGCGCGTTGCCGTGACCGTTGGCCGCCCCGATGTCGGCCCGGCGCCAGGCGGGCGTGTTGGCGGCAGCGGCATCGGGCGGCGGCCCGGTGAACGTGCGGTAGACCGGGCTCGCCGGGTCGAGCGCCGAGAAGTCGAACGGCAATGGCGGCGGCGGCACCACCGGGCTGCAACGATGCCACTCGCTCTCGGGCAGGCCGATGTGGAAATCGGCACCAAGCGGCTGGGCGACTTCGCGCGCGAAGAACGCCTTGAGGCCGAGGCCGGTGATGCGGCGGATCACCTCGCCCACGAGGTGCCCGCTGTTGAGCGCGTGGTAGCCGCTGGCGCTGCCCGGCGGCCACCAAGGCGCCTGCGCGGCCAGGCGGGCGGTGCTGCGCTCCCAGTCGTAGAGGTCCTCGAGTGCGACCGGCGGGTCCCAGCCTGACACGCCCGAGCTGCAGGCCAGCACCTGTGCGAGCGTGACGTCCTGCTTGCCGGCGGCGCCGAACTCGGGCCAGTAGCGGGCCACGGGGGCCTCGACGTCGAGCTCGCCACGGTCCACCAGCACGAGCGCAGCCAGCGTGGTCATGGTCTTGGTCGTCGACCAGACGTTGACCAGCGTGTGCTCCTGCCACGGCTGGGTGCGCGCCGCGTCGACGAAGCCGCCCCACAGGTCGACCTCGAAGCGGCCGTCGACCGTGAGCGCCAGCGACGCACCGAGGTCGGCTTCCGAGGCCAGGAGGGTTTCGAAAAGCTGCCGCAGCCGCTCGAACCGCGGGCTGCAGTGGCCATGAATGGGCACGACCATCGGCATGCGTGCCCCCGCCTCAGAACTCGAACGAGGCACCGACGGCGGCGCGCCGCGGCGGCGTGTAGTTCACCTGACGCGACGAGCCGAGCACCGGGCTCGAGATGTTCATGCTCGTGATGGCCGTCGCATCGCCTGCATTGAGAAGCTGGGCATAGACTTTCCAGGCGCCGGCGCGCGGCCGCAGCACCACGCCGAGGTTCATCGTGCCGTAGGCGTCCTGCATCGCGTCCGCGGTGTTGAACTCGGTGAAGTAGTAGCGGCTGCGCCAGGCATAGTCGGCACGCAGCACGGCCTGCAGCGTGCCCACGGACTGCACCCACTCCGCGCCGATCGTGGCCTGGCGGCGGGACACCTGGGCCAGCTGTCGGCCGGCCACGTCGACCGTCACGCCCGGGCCGTTCCGCAGGTCCACGTTGCGGAAGCTCGTGTAGGTCGGGTCCATGAGGCCGACGTTGGCATTGAGCGTCAACGCCTTCACCGGCCGCATCGACAGCTCGAGCTCCACGCCGTCGATGCGCGCCGCCGAGGCGTTGGTCAGGATGGCCGACGCGAGCCCGACCTGTGACACCTGCATGTCGCGGTAGCGGCTCGAGAACAAGGCCGCCGAGAACGCGCCGCGCCGCTGCAGGAAGCTGGTCTTGAGGCCGAGCTCGGCGCTGTTGACCGTCTCGGGTCGAACCGCGGTGCCCTGGATCGCGCCCAGGTTGATGGCGCCGGACTTGAATCCGCGCGACAGCCGGCCGTACACGAGCGTGTCCTTGGCGAGCGTGGCCTCGAACCCCAGGCTGCCCGGCGTGCTGCGCCAGCTGGCCGACGGCGCGCCCGTGCCGTTCAGGCCGAAGGCGGCGACCGTCTGGTACTCCTGCGCCGCCTTGGTGTCGCGGCTGCTGCGAACGCCCGCCAGCAGCGCCACGCGCGGGCTGATCGCGTAGCGCAGGTCGGCGTAGAGCGCCGTCGAGCGCGTGTCGACCTCGCCGCCGAGCAGGAAGCGCACGCCCCCGGGGAAGGGCACGTTCACAGGCTGGCCCGGGACGAGGAAGCCGAGCGGGATCTGCGTGTCGACCTGGATGTCCTGGCGCTGGTCGAACTGCAGCCACGTCGCACCGACGAGCCACTGCAGCGGGCCTTCGCCGCTGGCGACGTGAACGTCGAGGCTGCGGTCCCGGCTGCCGGTCTTGAAGCGCGTGGTGGCCATCGGGGCCTCGGTGGCGTCACCGCCCCAGAACATGTCGGCATCGCTGCGACGCTGGCTGGCGCTGACGTTGAGCACGGCCTCGCCGATCGGCCGCGAGTACAGCGCCTGGAGCGCCGTGACACCGACCGCGTTGCTGGCGCCCTGGCTGCGGGTCTCGCGCGGGTTCCCGACCGGGCGCGCGTCGTACAGCAGGATCGGGATCGTCACCGCGTCGACGAGCTGCTTGTTGCCGGGGCCGGCCTCGTCCTGCCGGTAGCGGGTGGCGATCAGGCGCAGCGTGCCGGCGTTGCCGAGGTCGGTGAGCGTCTGCAGCCGCAACGCCTGTGAGCCTAAATCCGGCAGTTGCCGCTGCGAGATGACCTGGATCTGCAGTGTTGTTGCGGACTTGCGCGGTGTTGGCACACTCACCCGATGGGTGAAGCAAGACGCAAGGCGCTGGCGGCGCGACG
>JBILNT010000251.1:0-3968 GCA_044374875.1 Rubrivivax sp. | reverse complement strand
CCGGCGCGCTGCGCGACAGCATGATCTGCGGGCCGCGCGCGGTCGGATCGACGCCCAGGATGTAGGCGCGCACGCGATCGCCGGTGCGCAGGTTCTCCTTGGGGATCATCTCGTTGCGCTTGAGGCGTCCCTCGACGCGGCCGCTCTCGACGATGATGTCGCCCTTGTCCAGCCGCTTGACGGTGCCGACGAAGACCTTGTCGCCGCGGGCCAGGAAGTCGTTGAGCAACTGCTCGCGCTCGGCGTCGCGGATCTTCTGCAGGATCACCTGCTTGGCCGCCTGCGCGCCGATGCGACCGATCGGCACGGACTCGATCGACTCCTCGATGTAGTCGTCGACCTCGATGTCGGAAATCTGCTCCTGCGCTTCGAAGAGCAGCACCTCCGCGTCGGCGTTCTGCAGACCGGCCTCGTTGGGCACGACGTGCCAACGCCGGAAGGTCTCGTAGTCGCCCGTGTCGCGGTCGACCGACACGCGGATGTCGACTTCACCGGTGTAGAGCTTCTTGGTGGCCGAGGCAAGGGCGGCCTCGACGGCACCGAACACCACCTCGCGCTCCACCGCCTTCTCACGGGAGATGGCGTCCACCAGCATCAGCATTTCGCGGTTCATCGTTCACTGACCTCCGTCATTCCTGGCGGGCTCCGTCGGCGCGCCTTCGGCGACCGCGGGCTTCCTGTTCCTTCTTCCCTTGAAGTCCACCACCGGGACCAGGCGCGCCTCGCGCACCTCGTCGAAGGTGAACCCGAGCACCTGTTCGCCCCTGCCCTCGTCGAACACGAGGTTCCAGCCGCCGTCGCGCGCCTGCAGCACGCCCTTCCAGACCTTGCGGCCCTGGAACGGCAGCTTCAGCGTGATGGCGACGGCCTGGCCGGCGAAGCGTGCGTAGTCCGATTCACGGCGCAGCGGACGGTCGAGCCCCGGCGACGAGACCTCCAGCCGCTCGTAGTCGACGCCATCGACCTCGAGCGAATACTGGAGCTGGCGGGTCACGGCCTCGCAGTCGTCGACGGTGATGAACTCGTCGCTGCCTCCCGGATAGATACGCCCGGGGATGCGGTCGATCGTGACGCGCAGCAGTCCGCGGGCGCCGCGCTCGACGTCGACGAGGTCATACCCGAGACCCGTCACCGTCTGCTCGATCGCCTCACGCCAGCCGGCGCGCAGCGGAATCTGCTCGTGCACCCTTTCGTGCATCTGCGTCCGCGACTGCGCCGCCATGGCAGGTGATGACTTGCCTGCTGCCTTGCCCTTCAAGATCGATCCGCCCGCTCCGTTCGATAATCCGTGTCCGCGCGACATGCACCCCGAGCCGAGCTGCGGGGCCGAGCGCGGCACGGACGAGGCGCCGTACCTTGACTGGTTGCCCAGCCCGGCGGCGCCGCCCGCGGCGTCGACAGTCGATCAAGCAAAAAAAATGGGCTGGAAGACTCCGCCCACGCAGCTTTGACCCGGGAAGCTGCGAATTATAGCCCGGCGGCAGCACCTCGGCAATCGACGCGCCCAACGCCGCAACAGTGACCCGGCGGCGTGCCAAAATCCCGCGGCCTGAATTCGATGGAGTCGTCATGGGTTTCCTCGCCGGCAAGCGTCTGCTGATCACCGGACTGCTGTCCAACCGCTCGATCGCCTACGGCATCGCCCGCGCCTGCCACGCCCAGGGGGCCGAACTGGCGTTCAGCTACGTCGGCGAGCGTTTCCGCGACCGCATCACCGAGTTCGCACGCGAGTTCGGGTCGGATCTCGTGTTCGACTGCGACGTCGGCGACGACGCCCAGATCGAGCGCTTGTTCACCGACCTCGGTGCGCGCTGGCCGCAGTTCGACGGCTTCGTCCACTCGATCGGCTTCGCGCCGCGCGAGTCGATCGCCGGCGACTTCCTCGACGGCCTGTCGCGCGAGGCCTTCCGCATCGCCCACGACATCTCGGCGTACAGCTTCCCCGCGATGGCCAAGGCGGCGGCGCCCATGCTGCGGCCCGGCTCCAGCCTGCTGACGCTCACCTACCTGGGTGCCGACCGGGCAGTGCCCAACTACAACACGATGGGCCTGGCCAAGGCATCGCTGGAAGCCAGCGTGCGCTACCTGGCCGTGAGCCTCGGGCCGCGCGGCGTGCGCGTCAACGGCATCTCGGCCGGCCCGATCAAGACGCTGGCAGCCTCCGGCATCAAGGGCTTCGGCAAGATCCTCGACGTCGTCGAGCGCGAGGCGCCGCTGCGCCGCAACGTGACGATCCACGACGTCGGCAACGTCGCCGCCTTCATGCTGTCGGACCTGGCCGCCGGCGTGACCGCCGAGATCACCTACGTCGACGGCGGCTTCAGCCGCGTCGCCTCCGGCTTCAGCGAAGTCTGACCGCCCGGGCAGCCCGGCCGCCGCCCTTGCATCACTGCTTCACGCAGTCGACGTAGTAGCGCACACCGCCGGGCCCCTCGTCGCCGACCAGCCCGTGGACGTCGGTCGCGAAGCCTGGGAAGGCGGCGTTGAACTCGCGCGTGAACTTCAGGTAGTCGACGATCTTGCGGTTGAAGCGCTCGCCCGGGATGAGCAGCGGGATCCCCGGCGGATAAGGCGTCAGCAGCGCCGTCGTCACCCGCCCCTCCAGTTCCTCGATGGGCACCCGCTCGGTGTTCCTGTGCGCGATCTGGGCGTAGGCGTCGCTCGGCTTCATGGCGGGCTGCAGGTCCGACAGGTACATCTCGGTCGTCAGCCGCGCCACGTCACCCCGGGCATAGGTCTGGTGGATCGCCTGGCACAGGTCGCGCAGGCCCATGCGCTCGTAGCGCGGCTGCGCGGCGCAGAACTCGGGCAGGATGCGCCACATCGGCGCGTTGCGGTCGTAGTCGTCCTTGAACTGCTGCAGCGCGGTCAGCAGCGTGTTCCAGCGGCCCTTGGTGATGCCGATGGTGAACATGATGAAGAACGAGTACAGGCCCGTCTTCTCGACCACCACGCCGTGCTCGGCGAGGAACTTCGTGACGATGCTGGCAGGGATGCCGCTCTCGGCGAAGTTGCCCCCCAGGTCCAGGCCAGGGGTGATGATCGTGCACTTGATCGGGTCGAGCAGGTTGAAGCCCTCTGCCAGGTCGCCGAATCCGTGCCACTTGTCGCCCGCCTGAAGGATCCAGTCCTCTGAACTGCCGATGCCCTCGGGTGCCAGCTTGTCGGGACCCCAGACCTGGAACCACCAGTCCTTGCCGAACTCGTCGTCGACCTTGCGCATCGCGCGGCGGAAGTCGAGCGACTCCTGGATGCTCTCCTCCACCAGTGCCCTGCCGCCCGGTGGCTCCATCATCGAGGCCGCCACGTCGCAGCTGGCGATGATCGCGTACTGCGGGCTCGTCGACGTGTGCATCAGGTAGGCCTCGTTGAAGAGGTGCCTGTCAAGCCGCCGCGTCTGCGAGTCCTGCACCAGCACCTGCGACGCCTGCGACAGCCCGGCCAGCAGCTTGTGCGTGCTCTGCGTCGCGTAGACCATGGCCTCCCTGGGGCGCGGGCGGCGCTTGCCCATGGAGTGGAAGCTGCCGTAGAAGGGATGGAAGGCCGCGTGGGGCAGCCAGGCCTCGTCGAAGTGCAGCGTGTCGACGTAACCGTCGAGCTCGCCCTTGATGGTCTCGGTGTTGTAGAGCACGCCGTCGTAGGTGCTCTGCGTCAGCGAGAGGATGCGCGGCCTGACGGCGTAGGGGTCGACCCCCCTGAGCAGCGGATGGCCGGCGATCTTGTCCCGGATCGAGGCCTGCGAGAACTCGCCCTGCGGGATCGGGCCGATGATGCCCCAGTGGTTGCGCGTCGGGGTCAGGAACACCGGCACCGCGCCCGTCATGATGATCGAGTGCAGGATGCTCTTGTGGCAGTTGCGGTCGACCACGACGACGTCGCCCGGCGCCACGGTGTGGTGCCAGACCATCTTGTTGCTGGTGCTGGTGCCGTTGGTCACGAAGAAGCAGTGGTCGGCGTTGAAGATGCGT
>JBILNT010000095.1:0-13918 GCA_044374875.1 Rubrivivax sp. | reverse complement strand
GAGGCTCACGTCGCGTGAGCGACGTGAAGGCCCGCGAGGGCCGTGCCGGAGCCAAAAGGGGGACGATGAAGCCCAGACCCGAAGGGTCGTGCTCGGCTTCGCCGAGCCGGCCACCGGCTGACTGTCGAACATGGCGTTCACCGCAGAGGAACAGAGGACGCGGAGGGTCACCGGGGCTTCGCGAGGGAACCCATGCGACGCCCGTTGAGCCAGCCTGTACTTCTCCGCGCCCCTCTGCGTCCTCCATTCCTCTGCGGTGAACGAGTCCCAGGGCGGCCGCGCGGAGGCCGCCCGGGCGTCGATCAGTTCGCGCTGTAGCGCTCGGCGCGGAAGTCGTCGTGGCAGGCCTTGCACGAGCCGCCCACGGCGCCCATCGCGGCCTTGATGGCGTCGAGGTTCCCGGCCTTGGCGGCCGCCTCGAGCTTGCCCACCTCGACCACCATCTTCTCCGAGGCGGCCTTGAACTTCGCCGCGTCCTTCCAGATCTCGGGCTTGGCGCGGTTGGGCAGGCCTTTGTCCGTGCCCTCGCCGAACGCCGTGAACGGCAGCTTCGCCAGGTCATTGACCAGCGCCGCGTTCTCGGCCGCCACCTTGGCGTCGAAGGGCACGCGGCCGGCGGCCATCGCGCCGACACGCCCGAGGTGGTTGGCCATCACCGTGAAGGCGCCCTGGCGGTACTTGATCGCGTCCTCCGGCTTCTGGAACTGGGCGGCGGCGGGCAACGAGGCGGCAAGGCCGACCACGGTGGTGGCAGCGAGGAGCAGTCGTTTCATGCGGGGGTCTCCGATGGCGGGGGCATGGCGATCGCGGGGCGACCGGGCTGTGCGACGGGCCGGCGTCGTGCCGTGCCCGCCGGCGCAGTGTAAGGAGGAGCTGACAGGTTCATGCCCCCTAGCCTGAATGCCCGAGCGCGACGCGCGACCGGTGCCCCCCGGAACGCTCGCCTCCCCGCCGGTCGCGAGTCGCGTTATGGTTCGCTTCCCGCGCACTGCGCCCGATCGCTTCGCCGCCATGCCCGCTGCCGATGTGCCCGTCCGTGTCTGGGACCTGCCCACCCGCCTGTTCCACTGGCTGCTGGCTGCCACCGTGGTCGGCTCCATCGTCACCGCCAAGATCGGCGGCGGCGCGATGGTGTGGCACTTCCGGCTCGGGCTGCTGGCGCTGGGGCTGATCGCGTTCCGCCTGCTGTGGGGGCTGGTCGGCGGGCGCTGGTCGCGCTTCGCGTGGTTCGTCTACGCGCCGGGCACCGTGCTGCGCTACCTGCGCGGCGGCTCGCGCCCCGACGAGCATCACGATGTCGGCCACTCGCCGCTGGGCAGCCTCTCGGTCTTCGCCGTGCTGGGCCTGCTCGCGGTGCAGGTGGGCACCGGGCTGGTGGCCGACGACGAGATCGCCAACGTCGGCCCGCTCAACCGCTTCGTCAGCGGCGCCACGGCGCTGAGCGCGACGGCCTGGCACAAGGAGTGGGGCGCCAACCTGCTGATCGCCCTGATCGTGCTTCACGTGGCAGCCATCGTGTACTACGCGGTGGCGCGGCGGCGCAACCTGGTGCGGCCGATGATCGTCGGCGACAAGCCGCTGCCCGCGGGAACGCCGGCCTCGGCCGACGGGCTGGCGCAACGTCTCCTGGCCCTGGTGCTCGCTGCCGCCTGCGGCGCCCTGGTGGCGTGGGTCGTTCGCCTCGGCGGCGGGGGGGTCTGAGGCGATGGACGCCACCCCGCAGATCGAGATCCTGAGCGCCTGCGGCGCGGCCCACCTGGTGGCGGTGCGCGAGCTGTTCCGCGAGTACGCCGACGGCCTCGCCGTGGACCTGTGCTTCCAGGGCTTCGACGACGAGCTTGCGTCGCTGCCCGGCCAGTACGGGCAGCCCGACGGCGCGCTGCTGCTGGCCTTCGTGGACGGCGCGCTGGCGGGCTGCGGCGCGCTGCGCCAGCTCGCCGACGTCGACTACCCGAACGCCTGCGAGATGAAGCGCCTGTACGTGCGCCGGGCCTTTCGCCGCTTCGGTCTCGGCCGCCTGCTGGCCCAGGCGCTGATGGACCGCGCCACCGAGGCCGGCTACTCGGTGATGCTGCTCGACACGCTCGACGACATGGAGGCCGCCCGCGGCCTGTACGCGTCGCTCGGTTTCGAGGAGATCCCGCCCTACTACTACAACCCGATTCCAGGCGCACACTACCTGAAGGTCGACCTCTCCGACGGGGCGACCCGGTACTGAGCGCCCCCAAGGGCCGGGCTGCGCCCGGGCCGCCCCCCGAGGGGGTCAAGCAAACTTGGGGCGGCCCTGCGTTTGCTTGAGACCGCCGTGCCACTGACCAGCGAGGTGCCTCGATGAATCCTTTCCGCCAACTGATGAAGTCCGCCGGGAGCCAGCCGCCGCTGGGGACCTGGCTGCTGTCCGCCAGCCCCATCGTCGCCGAGGCCGTGGGCTGCGCCGGATTCGACTGGGCTGTGGTCGACATGGAGCACAGCCCGCTCGACCTGGGCGACGCCACTCGCATGCTGCAGGCGCTGTCAAGCACGAAGCTGGTGCCGGTGCTGCGCGTGCCGTGGAACGACCCGGTGGTTGTCAAGCGCGTGCTCGATGCCGGCGCGACGACGCTGATGTTCCCGTTCGTGCAGGGCGCCGACGAGGCCCGGGCCGCGGTCGCGGCCACGCGCTACCCCCCCGAGGGCATCCGCGGCATGGTCGGGATGAGCCGCGCCACGCGCTTCGGCACGCTGGACGACTGGATCGGCGAGGCGCACCGCCGCACGGGTGTCATCGTGCAGATCGAGTCGGCGCGTGCGCTCGAGGACATCGAGGCGATCGCCCACGTGCCGGGGGTCGACGCGCTGTTCATCGGGCCGCTGGACCTGTCGGCCGACATGGGCCATGTCGGCCAGCCCATGCACCCGAAGGTGATGGAGGCGATGACGCGGGCGGCTCACCGCTGCGCGGCGATCGGCAAGCCCGTGGGCACGGTCGGCGGCACGCCGCGGGAGGTGGCGCAGTACCGCGCGGCGGGCTTCCACTTCGTCGCGCTCGCCTCCGACCTCGGGCTGCTCGTGGGTGGTGCGCAGGCCGCTCTCGCTGCGCTGCGCCGGCAGCCGGGTGATGCCGAGGTGCACACGCTGTCGGGCGGCACCGTCACGCAGTGACTCCTCGGCTGTCGCGGCGGCCTTACGATCGCCCGGCGGGCGCCGTCGCGCCTGCTCGAGGAGTCCCATGAGTTCTTCCCCTCTCGCGGTGGTGCTTCACGCCGGTGACCTTCGCCTGGCGCTGCGCCCGGACCTGGGCGCATCGATCGCCGGCTTCTGGCGCGCCGACGTCCCGGTGCTGCGCAGCACCGAGCCCGAGGCGCTGGCCTCGTCGCGGCTGGCCGGGTGCTACCCGCTGGTGCCCTACTCGAACCGGCTCGGCTACCGGCGCTTCCGCTGGCTCGGCCGCGAGTACACGACGCAGCCCAACTTCGACGACAACCCGCATTCGGTCCACGGCATGGGCTGGCAGCGGCCCTGGGAGGTGGTGTCGGCCGACGCCACGTCCTGCGAGCTTCGCCTGGTGCACCCCGGCGACGCCGACTGGCCCTTTCCCTTCGAGGCGCGGCAGCGTTTCGTGCTGGGCCCCGACGGCCTGCGCGTCGTGCTGTCGATGACGAACACCACCAGCCATCCGGCGCCAGCCGGCCTGGGCTGGCATCCCTACTTTCCCAAGCGCACCCGCAGCCGTGTCCACGCCGAGGTCGCCGAGCGCTGGGAAAGCGACCCCGCGACGCAGCTGCCCACGCGGCACGTCCCGCAGTCCGGGATCGACGGCGACGTCGCCTGGCTCGACTTCGACCACTGCTTCGACGGCTGGCAGGGCGTGGCGCGCATCCGCGACGAGAAGTTGCGCGTGCTGCTGGGCTCGTCGCTGCGCCGCCTGGTGGTGTTCACGCCCAAGACCAGGCCCTACTTCTGCGTCGAACCCGTCAGCCACGTCAGCAACGCGATCCACATGGCCGAGCCGGCGGCGCATGGGCTGGTCACGCTCGCCGCGGGTGCCAGCCTCGAGGCCTGGATGACGCTGGAGGTTTCCGGCGCATGAGCCTTGCGTGTGGCTTCGAGCCGCTGCTGGGCGTGCCGCCGAGCCTGCTCGGCGAGTCGCCGATGTGGCACCCGGGCGAGGGGGCGCTGTACTGGTGCGACATCCCCGGCCGGACGCTCAACCGCTGGCACGCTGCCAGCGGCGGCCACGCGCAGTGGTCGTTCGACTGCGAGCCGGCCTGCTGTGCGCCGCTGCTCGGCGGCGGCCTCGTGCTCGGCATGCGCGACGGCTTGTGGCGCTTCGATCCGGCCAGCGGCCGCCGCGAGCGCCTCGCCGCACCGCCCTACGACCCCGCGCGCCAGCGCTTCAACGATGGCAAGGGCGACCCGCAGGGGCGCTTCTGGGTCGGCTCGCTCGACGACGCCCGCGCGCCCGAGGCCGCGCTGTTCCGTTTCGCGGCCGGCAAGCTCGAGCGCATGGCCGGCGGGGTGGCCGTGAGCAACGGCCTGGCGTGGAGCCCCGATGGTCGCACCATGTACTGGGCCGACACCGCGGGCCACCAGGTGCTGGCCTTCGACTTCGACCCCGCCGACGGCAGCCTCTCGCGCCGGCGCGTGCTGGCCGCATTCGCGCCCAAGGTCGCGGGGCAGGACCTCGACGCCTATGGCGGCCGGCCGGACGGCGCAGCCGTCGATGCCGAGGGCACGCTGTGGGTCGCGATGTACGAAGGCCAGCGCGTGGTGCGCCTGGCGCCCGACGGTGCGCTGCTCGGCGAGGTGCGGCTGCCCGTGCGCTGCGCGACAATGCCGTGTTTCGGCGGGGCCGACCTGCGCACCCTCTACGTCACCACCGCGCGCGACAAGCGGCCCGAGGCCGAGCTCGCGGCCCAGCCCTGGGCCGGCCGGGTGCTGGCGATGCGGGTCGATGTGCCGGGCCTGCCGGTGAACTTCGTCCGTCCCTGATGCCGGCGGCGGTGGACCGGTCCAGCCTCTGGCGGCGCCTGGCCACGCGGCCCGGGGGCGCTGCCTGGGACGTGGTCGTGATCGGCGGTGGCGCGACAGGGCTGGGCGTGGCGCTGGACGCGGCAGTGCGCGGCTTCGCGGTCGCGCTGGTCGAGTCGCACGACTTCGCCGCCGGCACCTCGTCGCGTGCCACCAAGCTGGCGCACGGCGGCGTGCGCTACCTGGCGCAGGGTGACATCGGTCTCGTGCGCGAGGCACTGCGCGAGCGCGGCGCGATGCTGGCCAACGCGCCGCACCTGGCGCAGCGGCTGCCTTTCGTGGTGCCCAGCTACCGGCTTTGGGAAGGCGGCTTCTACGGCATCGGCCTGAAGGCCTACGACGCGCTCGCGGGTTCGCGCAGCCTGGGGGCCACCGAGTGGCTGCCCGCGTCCCGGGTGGCGCAGTTGATGCCCGGCTTGCAGCGTCGCGGCCTGGTGGGCGGCGTGCGCTACTGGGACGGCCAGTTCGACGACGCCCGGTTGGCGGTGCTGCTGGCGCGCAGCGCGCTGGCCCGCGGTGCCGTCGTGCTCAACCACTGCCCCGCGGTGGCGCTGCTGCGCGAGCAGGGCCAGGTGAAGGGTGTCGTCGTCGAGGAGGCCGAGACCGGCGCGCGTGCCGAATTGCGTGCACGTTGCCTGGTCAACGCCACCGGTGTCTGGGTCGACGCGGTGCGCGACATGGACCGCGACGCCGGCGACGCCCCGCCTGCGCCGCTGGTCGCGCCCAGCCAGGGCGTTCACCTTGTCGTCGATCGCGCCTTCCTGCCCGGCCAGCACGCGCTGCTGGTGCCCAGGACCGCCGACGGCCGCGTGCTGTTCGCCGTACCCTGGCTGGGCAAGACCGTGCTGGGCACCACCGACACCCCGCGTGACGATCCGGCCCGCGAGCCCGGTGCCTTCCGGGAGGAGGTCGACTTCATCCTGCGCGAATCCGGGCGCTACCTGGCCCGCGCGCCGCAGCGCGCCGACGTGCGCTCGGTCTGGGTCGGCCTGCGGCCGCTGGTGCGGCCGGCCGGCGACGAGGGCGGCGCCACCAAGGCCATCTCGCGCGAGCACACCGTCATCGTCGGCCGCTCGGGGCTCGTCACCGTGACCGGTGGCAAGTGGACCACCTACCGTGCGATGGCCGAGGACGTGCTGTCGCAGGCGATGGCGCGCGGCCTGCTGCCCGCGCGCGCGGCCGGCGTGACCGAGCGGCTGCCGCTGCTCGGCGCGGCCCCGGGCCGGCCGCTGGCCGAGCCGCCGGGGGAACACCTGTACGGCAGCGAAGCGGATGCGCTGCGCGCGCTGCCCGGCGCCGACCGCTGGCTCTGGCGCGACGGCAGCGGCGGGCTGAGCGAGGCGATGGTGCGCTTTGCCGCGCGCCACGAACTCGCGCGCAGCGTCGAGGACGTGCTCGCGCGCCGCTCGCGGCTGCTGTTCCTCGACGCCGCCGAGGCGGCCCGTCTGGCGATGCCCGTCGCCACGATCCTGCGCGAGGAACTGGGCAGCCCTTTCGATGCCACCACGTCGGCGGCCGCGTTCGAGGCGCTGGCACGGCAGTACCTGCGCCTGCCGTGACCGCGGCGCCGCGCGGGCTTCACATCGCGCTGTACTTGATCGAGCAGCCGTAGGGCCGGGTCGAAGCCACCGTCACCGGCTTGCCCGCCAGCGTCTCGGCCAGCGCGGCCTTGACGTGGTTCGTCGCGCCGGGGATGTCGGCCGGGTTCGCCGTCGGCTTGCTGTCGATCGCGCCCGCGTACACCAGCACGCCCTTGGGGTCGATCACGTACATGTGTGGCGTCGTGCGGGCACCGTAGGCGCGGCCGACCTTGCCGTCGACGTCCATCAGCGTGGCCGTCGCGGCGGCTTTGTGCTGCTGCATCCAGGCGGCCATGTCGGCGGGCTTGCGGTAGTCGCTGGCGCCCTCGGCGGTGGAGTTGACGGCCAGCCAGGCCACCCCGCCGGCGGTCGCTTCCTTCTGCGTGGCCTGCATGTTGCCTGCGCCGTAGTGCTTCTGCACGAAGGGGCAGCCGGGGTTGACCCACTCCAGCACGACGTGCCGGCCCTTGAAGTCGGCCAGCGAGACGGTCTTGCCCGCGGTGTCGACGGCGCTGAACGCAGGGGCGGGCTGTCCAACGACCGCGCTGGCGAGCGCGCCGGCGGCGGCCAGTGCGAGCGTGGTGGCGACGAGGATCTTCTTCATCGAGGGGCTCCTGTGTGTCGAATGGGTGGCCGGCGTCAGCGCAGCGCGGCGATGGCCTCGCGCACCTCGGCCGCGCCCAGAATTTCGCTCAGCAGCCGGGGCTGCGCAGCGCCAGGGGCATACAGCGCATAGACCGGCACGCCGCTGCGGCCCAGGCGCGCGAGCTCGGCCGTGATCGCCGGGTCGCGCCGCGTCCAGTCGGCGCGCAGCAGCGCCACGTTGCGGGCCTGGAAGTCCGCCAGCACGGCGGGGTCGGAGAGGGTCGTGCGCTTGTTGTACTGGCAGGTCACGCACCACGCGGCGGTGAAGTCGACGAACACCGGGCGGCCTGCCGCCGACAGCTCGCTCACGCGCTGCGGGCTCCAGGGTTCCCAGCCGGGCTGCTGCTGCGTCGTGCCCGCCGTGCCCGTGGTGCCGGGCGGGGCCTCGCGCAGCGACGGCCAGGCCCAGGCCAGCGCCGCCGCCAGCAGCACCACGCTGGCGGTGCCGAAGCCGCGGCGCGCCGAGCGGCCGAGCGCCGGACTGCCGAAGGCCCAGGCCGCGAACGCCAGCGCCACCAGCGTGCCCAGCAGCGCAGCTGCGCCGTCGATGCCGCTTTGCTGGCCCAGCACCCACACCAGCCACACCACGGTGGCGAACATCGGGAAGGCCATCAGCACCTTGAAGTGCTGCATCCAGGCGCCAGGGCGCGGCAGCAGGCGTGCGAAGGCCGGGAAGGCGCTGGCCGCCAGGTAGGGCAGCGCCATGCCGAGGCCCAGCGCCGCGAACACCGACAGCGCCTGCATGGCGGGCAGCGTCACCGCGAAGCCCAGTGACGCGCCCATGAACGGCGCCGTGCAAGGCGCCGCGATGGCCACCGCCAGCACGCCGGTGAGCAGCGAGTCGACCAGCGGATGGCGTGCGCGCGCCGAGGCCAGCGAACTCGGCAGCACCGAGCCGAGCTCGAACACGCCGGCGAGGTTCAGGCCGATCAGCGTGAAGAGCATCGCCAGCGCCGACACCACCAGCGGCGACTGCAGCTGGAAGCCCCAGCCCAGCTGTTCGCCACCGGCGCGCAGCGCCAGCATCAGCGCCGCCAGGGCGACGAACGACAGCACGACGCCGGCCGTGTAGGCCAGCCCGCCGGCCAGCAGCGTGCGCCGGTCGTCGGCGTGGCGCGCGAAGCCCAGCACCTTCAGCGAGAGCACCGGGAACACGCAGGGCATCAGGTTGAGCAGCGCACCACCGGCCAGCGCCAGCAGCAGTGCCAGCGGCAGGCCGATAGCCGCGCCTGCGGCCGGCGCGAGCACCTCGGCGTTGCCCAGCGCAGGCGCGGCCGTCGCCGCGGTGCGTGCGACGGTCGGCCAGGCCGTCGTCACCGTGACGGCCACCTGCAGCCCGGCCGGCGCACCGGCCGTGATCAGCACCGCCGGCATCGTCGCCGGGCCTTCGCTGCGCTGCGGGTCCAGCGGCACGCGGGCCTGCCACTCGCCGCCGCTCCAGGTGCCGCCGGTGGGTGCGGCGTTCTGGATCACGCCCGGCGTCTCGGGCAGGAACTCGATCTCGCGGCCCTGCCACCCGGCCGGCAGGCCGGTGATGCGGATCGCGAGGTGGTCTGCCTCGACGGCGGCACGCGCCTGCGCGCCGGCCACCGGCTGCGGCAGCGCGGCACGAGCGGCCTCGAACAGCGCGCCGTGCGCGGCGGTGGCGGCCTTGACCGGCAGGTCGAGCGCGAACTCGCCCGACTCCGGGATGCAGACGTCCTTGCACACCAGCCAGTCGGCGCGCAGGCGGATCGCGGCGGTGTCTCCGGCGAGGCCCGCGGGCACCTGCACCTCGACCGGCAGCAGCAGCGTGCCCTCGTAGCCGTAGTTCATCAGCGGGCCGATAGGCAGCTTGCGCGGCGTCGGCCAGGCGATCTCGCCGGCCTGCCAGCCGGCCGGCAGCGTCCACGCCAGGGTGGTCGGCAGCCCGGAGTCGCCCGGGTTCTTCCAGTAGGTGTGCCAGTGCGGCTGGTGCTCGATCTTCAGCCCGAGCTGCAGCTTCTGGCCGGGCTGCACGCCCTGCGGCGCGTGGGCGACGAGTTCGGCGCGCACCTGCGGCGTGGTGACCACGGCACCGGGCGCCGACCAGGCGGGGGCCGAGACCAGGGCGATGGCGGCGAAGGGAAGGGCGAGCAGGCGGGCGGGGAACATCGGCTGTCTTTGAGGGCGGCTGGCGTCGGCGGTTCCGTGGCCGTGCATCATCTCTCAGGCCGCATGGTCGTGCCCGCGGGAGTGGCGACGACCTCGGCCGCTCCCCGGCGCGGCAGCCGCCGGGTCTCGCCGACAGCCAGGACGAAGAACCGGTCGTCGGCCACGCCTTGCGCGCGGCGCGCCTCGGCCAGTGCGCGCGGCGGCGCATCGAGCGCCTCGTCGGTCAGCTCGAAGGTGCCCCAGTGCACCCCCAGCGACCGCTGCGCGCGCACGTCGAGGTGGATGCGCACCGCCTCGTCGGGGTTCACGTGCTGTTCGCCCATGAACCAGCGCGGCTCGTAGGCGCCGATGGGGATCAGCGCGATGTCGAAGCCCGCGGGGCCGTTGCGCTCGCCGAAATGCCTGCCGATGTCCGCGAAGTCCGGCGAGTAGCCGGTGTCGCCCGAGTAGAAGAAGTGCAGGTCGGGGGCGAAGACTGCGAAGCCGCCCCACAGGCGCAGCAGGCGGTCGGACAGCGTGCGGCCTGACCAGTGCTGTGCCGGTGTCAGCACGACCTCCAGCGGGCCGACGCGGTGCGACTGCCACCAGTCGAGCTCGACGACGCGGCTCATGCCCTGCTCGCGCAGCCAGCGGCCGACACCCAGCGGCGCGACGAACAGCGGCGGGCCGCCAGCCTGCGCCTCGAGTGCCTGCACACTGGCCTCGTCGAGGTGGTCATAGTGATCGTGCGAGAGCAGCACGACGTCGATGCGAGGCAGCTCCCTCAATGCCACGCCGGGCGGTTGAGCGCGCCGCGGCCCTGTCCACGCCACGGGCGACGCGCGCTCCGAGAACATCGGGTCGGTCAGCAGATTCAGGCCGCCGAACTGGGCCAGCACCGTGGAGTGCCCTATCCAGGTCACGGCCGGCGTCATCGCCGTGCCGGCCGTCGCGTTGGCGCGCAGGAAGGTGAGGTCCGCAGCGACCTGGGGCGTTGGGGCGCCTGCTCGGGGCAGGTCGTCAAGCGCGGCGTCGAGCCGCCAGCGCACGAGATCGAACAGGCCGCGCGGCTGGAATTCGGCGTGGCGATTCTGAAAGCCGTCAGGCCGATGGTGGGGCTGCTTCGCGTCGTAGTAAGGGTTGACCGTCGCGCACGAGCCGAGCAGCGCGATCAGCG
Organism: Rubrivivax sp.; assembly: GCA_044374875.1. Lineage (GTDB taxonomy): Bacteria > Pseudomonadota > Gammaproteobacteria > Burkholderiales > Burkholderiaceae_C > Rubrivivax. The sequence continues at coordinate 3,394 of JBILNT010000095.1, read as the reverse complement.
CCAGGGTGGCCACGAGGCGCAGCCAGCGGGAGGTCGGGTGGAGCATCGCGCGATCTTCCCAGCAGCCACCCGTGGCCGTTGTCGACGGCGAACCGTACAGGCCCTTCAAGGGTCATGTGCTGCAGTGTTCGGGTTTGTTCGTATAATCTTTTGGCTTTGCCGAACGCATCCGCAGGAACGACCATGGCGAACGAGAGCGTGGAGACCACGCGAGTGCCCGCCTCCGATCGCTGGGGTGACGACGAAGATGGGTCGGCAGACCGGGGTTTCAAGCCCCTGACCCGCGAGGAGGCCCAGGCCCTTCGCGAACGCGAGCCGCCGGTGTCGCCCTGGAGGGTGATCGGCGTGCAGGCGGTGGTCGGGGTGCTGGTGGCGCTGCTTGCGGCGCTGGTCGGCGAAAGCCCGGGAGTCGGGTGGTCGGCGCTGTACGGCGCGGGCGTCGTGGTGTTGCCCGGTGCCTTGCTGGCGCGGGGGATGACCAGCCGACTCAGCAGCGTGTCGCCCGGCGTCGGTGCCGTCAGCTTCATGTTGTGGGAGTTTGTGAAGATCGCGGCCTCGATCGCCATGCTGATGCTGGCACCGAAGCTCGTGCAGCCGCTGAGCTGGCCCGCATTGCTGGTCGGCCTCGTGCTGTGCATGAAGGTTTACTGGCTCGCGCTGTTGTGGCGCGGGCGCTGAAGTGACGTAGAGACGGGACGAGAATCACATGGCAGCGCAGGGTCAAGAAAGCCACGGTCCGACCGCAGGCGAGTACATCGTCCATCACCTGCAGCACCTGCAGAACCACAAGCAGACGTCGGTCGTCGACTTCTCCGTCGTCAACCTCGACTCGATGTTCTTCGCCATCGTGCTCGGCGTGCTCGGCTGCTGGGTGCTGTGGCTGGCGGCCCGCAAGGCCACCCCGGGCGTGCCCGGTCGCTTCCAGGCCGCCGTCGAGATCCTCGTCGAGATGGTCGACTCGCAGGCCAAGGGCATCGTCCACAGTGCCGAGAGCCGCAAGCTCGTCGCCCCGCTAGCCCTGACCGTCTTCGTCTGGATCTTCCTGATGAACGCGATGGACCTGCTGCCCGTCGATCTCATCCCCACCATCTGGCACAGCGCCGGGCCGGCGCTGGGGTTCAAGGACTACATGCGCGTGGTGCCCACCGCCGACCTGTCCGTCACGATGGGCCTGTCGGTGTCGGTCCTCCTGATCTGCCTGTACTACAACATCAAGATCAAGGGTGCCGGCGGCTGGATCCACGAGCTGTTCACGGCGCCGTTCGGCAGCCACCCGGTGCTCTACCCGATCAACTTCCTGATGCAGATCATCGAGTTCGTGGCCAAGACCGTCTCGCACGGCATGCGGCTGTTCGGCAACATGTACGCCGGCGAACTGATCTTCATGCTGATCGCCCTGATGGGCGGGGCCTGGGCGCTCAGCGCGACCGGCATCCTGCTCGCGATCGGCCACATCATCGCCGGCAGCGTGTGGGCCATCTTCCACATCCTGATCATCACGTTGCAGGCCTTCGTGTTCATGATGCTGACGCTCGTCTACGTGGGCCAGGCACACGACGCCCACTGACCGCGCCGCGGCAGTACTTGTTTTCCTCCCTTCCTCCTCAACCCATCCATCTCTAACCTGGAGTCATCATGGAAGTCATCAGCTTTGTCGCCCTCGCCGCCGGCCTGATCATCGGTCTGGGCGCCGTCGGTGCTTGCATCGGCATCGGCATCATGGGCAGCAAGTACCTCGAGTCGGCCGCCCGCCAGCCCGAACTGATGGGCGAGCTGCAGACCAAGATGTTCCTGCTGGCCGGCCTGATCGACGCGGCGTTCATCATCGGTACTGGTATCGCCCTGTGGTTCGCGACCGCGAACCCGTTCCTCGGCCAGATCGCCAACCTGCCGAAGTGATCGGCGCGCGGCGCCCGAGCGCCGCGATGCCGTGAACGGCGGCAGGCCGTCGCGCGCTGGCGTGACGGCATCCCCAAGAGCGTTACGAGGACAGTCAAGTGAGCATCAACGCGACACTGATCATCCAGATGATCGTGTTCCTGATCCTGGTCGGGTTCACGATGAAATTCGTCTGGCCGCCGATCGTCAAGGCGCTCGACGAGCGCGCGGCGAAGATCGCCGACGGCCTGTCGGCCGCCGACCGAGCCAAGTCCGACCTGGCCGCTGCCAGCCAGCGCGCCGAGCAGCAGCTCGCCGCGGCCCGCGAGGACGCCGCCAAGCGCCTTGCCGATGCCGAGCGACTGGCACAGCAGCTGGTCGAGGAAGCCAAGTCGCGGGCGAACGAGGAAGGGGCGAAGATCGTCGCCGCCGCCCGCGCCGAGGCCGAGCAGGAGAGCATCAAGGCCCGCGAGGCCCTGCGCGAGCAGGTGGCCGTGCTGGCCGTCAAGGGCGCGGAGCAGATCCTGCGCCGCGAGGTCAATGCCGGCGTCCACGCCGAGCTCCTGACCCGCCTGAAGTCGGAACTCTGACCATGGCCGAACTCGCCACCATCGCGCGTCCGTACGCCGAGGCGCTGTTCAAGACCTCGGCCGACGCTGCGGTCGCCGATCAGGTCGACGCCGTGGCCGCGGTCGCTGCCGACGGGCAGGTGCAGGCCCTCGCATCGAACCCGAAGGCCACCAGCGCGCTGGTGTTCAACGTCTTCGGCGACGTGCTGCGCAGCAAGGGCGTCACGCTGTCGCCCGCGGTCTCGAACCTGCTGCAGGTCGTGATCGAGAACGCACGGGTCGCCGCGCTGCCCGAGATCGCGGTGCAGTACCGCACGCTGATCAACGAGCGCTCGGGTGTCTTCGACGCGACGGTCGCCAGCGCGTTCCCGATCGACGACGCGCAGCTCGGTGCGATCCTGCCCACCCTCGAGAAGCGCTTCGGGCGCAAGCTCAAGGCGCGCGTGGTGCAGGACCCCGAGCTCATCGGCGGCATCCGCGTGGTGGTGGGCGACGAAGTCCTCGACACCTCGGTCAGGTCCCGCCTCGAACAGATGAAGGCCGCGCTCACCGCGTGAGCGGCGGCTGCACAGGAGAATCGTCATGCAACTGAACCCGGCTGAGATTTCCGAGCTCATCAAGAGCCGCATCGAGGGCCTGCAGGCCACCGCCGACGTCAAGAACCAGGGCACCGTCGTCTCGGTGACCGACGGCATCGTCCGCATCCACGGCCTGTCCGACGTGATGGCCGGCGAGATGCTGGAGTTCCCGCCCACCCCCAGCGGCCAGCAGACCATCGGTCTGGCCCTGAACCTCGAGCGAGACTCGGTCGGCGCGGTGATCCTGGGCGAGTACGAGCACATCTCGGAAGGCGACACCGTCAAGTGCACGGGCCGCATCCTGGAAGTGCCCGTCGGCCCCGAGCTGATCGGCCGCGTGGTCGATGCTCTGGGTCGTCCGATCGACGG
>JBILNT010000094.1:0-14013 GCA_044374875.1 Rubrivivax sp. | reverse complement strand
GCCTGCCGCAGCACGGGCTCGGGCAGGGCGGCCGGACCGGCGCTGAAGTTGTGGACACGGGTCATCGAGGGGTCTCCGGGGGCGTGCTGGTGAGGGCAGGTCGATTATCCCGGCTCGGGCCGGGGTCTCGGGTGGCGGGCGGTTCTTGACGCGGGTCAATGCTGCGTTGCCGCAGCGGCCTACAGTGGATGCACGCCACCGATGTCCTGGTGCCACCCCGAAAGGCCTTCATGTACAAGCATCTCCTCGTGCCCATCGATGGCAGCGAGCTCTCCGACCGCGCCGTCACCGCCAGCCTCGACCTCGCCAGGTCGCTCGGCGCCCGCGTCACCGGCTTCGTGGCCGAACCGATGCCGCCGCTGCCCACGATGGCCTCCAACCCGGCCGTGTACGCGCGCGACAGCGACGAGCACCTGGCGCGCACCGAGGCCCATGCCCGCGCGCTGCTGCGCCGCTTCGGCGAGCACGCGGCCGAGCGTGGCGTGGCCTTCGACGGCAAGTTCCAGCGCACCGATGCGGTCGACGACGCGATCGTCAAGGCGGCCGACGAATTCGACTGCGACCTGGTGGTGATGGTCACCCACGGCCGTGGGGCCTTCGGCGAGCTGCTCTTCGGTTCGCACACCAGGAACGTGCTGTCACGCTGCAAGCGGCCGTTGCTGGTTCTTCACTGAGCGCCGGCGCAAGTTCTCCGTCATGTGGCGGGGCTATCGTCGATCTCCGTCAGTTCGCGAAGCCTTGCGCGGCGTGGCGCTTGCGGCGCCCCGTGCGGGCTGCGAGCATTGACGCCACACCGCAGCACCCCAGGAGACGAAGATGGCCGCACCGACGATGGATCTCGATTCGCTGGTCTCGATGTTCGAGACCGCCACCGCCCGCCAGGGTGAGCAGTTGCGCAAGGCGGTGGCCGATGCCACGCTGGCCGCGCTGCAGGGGCGCGAGCTGACGCTGAAGAACATCAAGGCGACGCTGAAGTCGGTCTCCGAAGCCGCAGGGGCCGGCGTGATGAAGAACGCCGGTGGAGTCGACGCCGAGGCGCTGCTCGACAGCGCGGTCTCGGGCATGGACGATGCGCTGGTCAAGGCCGTCGAGGCCAACCGCGTGGCACTGCAGCAGTTCGCCAGCCAGGGCGCCGACCTGCGCGAGAAGCACCTGAAGAAGGCCATCGACGACCTCGACAAGCTCGAGGACACGATGTTCGCGGCGCTGAAGAAGGCAGCGTCGGCCAGCCCCATGCCGCAAGCCTGGACCCAGGTGCTCGGGAAGATGCAGGCCGGCGGCACGGCCGCGGGTGCCCAGGCGGCGACCACGGCGCAGCAGATGACCGAGCAGATGCAGGTGGCCGTGCGCCAGGGGCGCAACGCGAGCCTGCGCGCCGCGCAGGCGATGGCCGAGAGCTATGCCGCGATGGTCAGCGGCGTGCTGCTGGGGATGTCCGAGGCGATGCAGTCCACCCCCGCCGCGAAGACGCGCCGCAAGTGAGCAGCCGCGCCGGGATGATCGTCACCGCATCCCGAGCTTGAAGGCGATCATCGCCCGCAGCTTGTTGGGCAGCACCGGCTTGATCAGCAGGTGATAGTCGTGCCGCTCGGCGTTGTCCTCGTGACCGCCGAGCGTGCTGCCGGTGATCATGATCGCGGGCAGCTGCCGCCCCTGCCAGCGGTGGCGCATCAGCTGCAGCGCGTCGATGCCGGTGCGCCCCCTGGGCAGCCGGTAGTCCACGAGCAGCAGGTCCGGCGCGGGCCGCATGGTGTCGGCCAGCCAGGGCTGGAGCGACTCCACGGCGTCGAAGGCGTGCACCCTGGCACCCCAGGACTCCAGCAGCACGACCAGCCCGTCGCGCACGGCGGCCTCGTCCTCGACGACCACGACGCAGCGGTCCTGCAGCGTCAGGCCCTGCAGTCGCACGGCCGTGGCACTGGAGGTGGGCAGGTCGTTGGTCCGCGGCAGCCTTCCCGGTGCGACCTCGAGCGAGAACACGGTGCCATGCCCGGCGCGCGAGCGCACGGTCAGCGGGGCCTCCATCAGGGCCGCCAGGCGCTTGACGATCGCCAGCCCCAGGCCCAGCCCCTTGCGGTGGTGCGGCTCCAGCGGCCGGTTGCTCTGCACCTGGTAGAACTCGTCGAAGATGCGGGGCAGGCTGGCCTCGTGGATGCCGATGCCGCTGTCCCAGACCTGGAACAGCAGCCGGCCACCGCGCGCGCGGCAGCTCACGAGCACGCCGCCGTCGTCGGTGTAGCGGATGGCGTTGCTGACGAGATTGCGCAGGATGCGCTCGACGATCACCGGGTCGGCATGCGTCACGTGCCGCTCGCCGTGGAAGCTGAGCATCAGGCCCTTCTCGAAGGCCACGGGCTCGAAGTGCAGGCGCAGTCGCGCGAAGAGCTCGCGCACGCGCACGGGCTCGGGGCGCACCTCGACCCCGCCGCTGTCGATGCGCGTGATGTCGAGCAGCTCGCCGAACAGGCCCTCCAGCGCATCGACCGACTCGTTGATGCTGTTGACGAGCGCCGCGACCTGCGGCTCGCGGGTGCGCTGGCGCAGCGCTTCGGCGAACAGGCCCACCGCGTGCAAGGGCTGGCGAAGGTCGTGGCTCGCGGCAGCAAAGAACTGGGTCTTGGCACGGCTGGCGGCCTCCGCGGCACGGCGGGCCTCGTCGGCCTGGGCCTTCTCGACACGCAGCTGGGCGGCAAGCTCCTCGGTCCTTGCCCTCAGCGCGATGGCCTGGCCGAGGGCGCTGCCGTAGGTGCGGCCCATCAGCAGCGTGATGCCGAACAGCAGCCCCAGCGCCCCGGCGAGCTGCCAGTGCCAGGGTTGGCTGGCGTCGGTGGCGATGCGCAGCACCGTCGGCAGCAGCACCAGGCTGATGAAGGCGAGGAACACGCGGGGCTGCGTGGCCAGCAACTGCACCGAACCGAGGCAGTAGGTGTAGACGACCAGGATGAGCAGCAGCTGGTGATAGGGCGAGCCCAGTCCCCAGAACAGCCATGCGGCCCAGCCCCACATCGAGCCCTGCAGCAGCACCAGGACGCGCCAGCTCGTCCGCCAGCGTTCGAGCGTCTCGCCGGACGCGTCGGCCTGACGGCGGTAGCGCAGGTAGTGGGCCAGTCGCAGCAGCCAAAGGGAGCCCACCGCCGCGAGCCAGCCCAGCAGCGAGGACAGTGGGGCGAGCTCGCCGAAGATCGCCGTGACCAGCGACATGCCGACCAGGTTGCCGGCCAGCGTGGCAGGTGTCTGCTGGTACAGCGCGCGCAGGTGTTCGGCGCGCCGGGCGGCGGCGCGCGCCGAGCGCGCGTCGGCCGGCTGTGGTTCGGGCGCGGAGGCTGCCGATGCGTCCATCAGCGCTGCGCCGTGGCCTTGCGCGCGACGATGCCGCCTTGCGCCTGGCTCATCTGGCTGACAGCCAGCACGGCCTGCGTGCGCGACCCGACGCCCAGCGCGCGCAGCACCGCGGCGACGTGGTCCTTGACGGTCTCGACCGAGAGGCCGAGCTCGCGCGCGATCAGCTTGTTGGGCAGCCCCTGCAGCAGCAGGGCCAGCACCTCGGTCTGGCGCGGGGTCAGGCCGAGGTTCTCGAGCGAGGGCGCGTGCTGGTGCGGCTCGGCACGCGCGTGCTCGGCCACCGGGCCGGGGTCGGCCAGCTGCCACATCGCGGCCGGCGCGGTGTCGCCGCCGGCCGCCGGTGCGGGCTCGATGCCGAGCACCATGGGCGGCACGTACAGGCCGCCGGACATCACCACGTGCAGGGCGTCGAAGAGCTGCGCGTTCGACGAGCGCTTGGGGACGAAGCCCATCGCGCCAAGGTCGATGGCGCGGATCACGTCGCTGGCGCGGTCGGACGCCGAGACCACCACCACGGGCAGTGCCGGCCAGGTCTGCCGGAGTTCGGCGAGCACGTCGAAGCCGTCGGCGTCGCCCAGGGCGAGGTCGAGCAGCACGAGGTCGAAGTCGGACTCCGTCTGCAGCAGGTGTCGTGCCCCGGCCGCACCGTCGACGCCCACCACGGTGACCGCGTCGCCAAGACCCTGGATGACGTTCTTCAACGCCGAGATGATCAGCGGGTGGTCGTCGACCAGCAACACCTTCATTCGGACCTCCTGGCCCCTGCAACGAGGGCCATTTTGGTCAAGGGCCCCGGGTGCCGTCGTCGGCATCCCTCACCCTTTTGGGGGGGGCTGATCAGACGAAGCGTCGCGACACCGACTCGGCGACGCAGGCCGGCTTCGCCGAGCCTTCGAGCTCCATCCTGACCTCCACCGTCAGCTGGGCGCCGCCTTCCAGCGCGTCGTACCCGAGCAGCTTGAACCGGCCGCGAACGCGACCGCCCGCGGGCACGGGCGCCGTGAAGCGGACCCGGTTCAAGCCGTAGTTGACGCCCATGCGCACGTCGTCGATGCGAAAGCCCGTGTCGAACATCTCCGCCATCAGCGACAGCGTGAGGAAGCCGTGGGCGATCGTCGTCCCGAAGGGCCCGCTGGCGGCGCGCACCGGATCGACGTGGATCCACTGGTGGTCGCCGGTGGCCTCGGCGAAGAGGTCGATGCGGCGCTGGTCGACGGTGATCCAGTCCGACAGGCCGATCTCGTGGCCGACCTCGGAGGCCAGGTCGGCGAGGTGGGCGAAGCTCCTCATGTCATCCTTCCGTTGTCGTCTTGGGCGACCTCCCGGCCGCGACCCGGCGGGCGGCCGCCCTGGGGCCGGCATGCTCTTGCGGAACCCGCCCCCGGGATTGGCGATCCCGACGAGGCAGGCCGCACGGCTCCTCGCAGGGGGCTGCTCGAAGCCGCGGGTGTCGGTCACCTTGATGGTAGCCCGCCGCGGGGGGCGGGCGTCAGCGGGCAAGCCCGGGCCTGCTGGGCGGCGGTGCGCTCAACCCAGCCCGTCCCACAGCAGCTTCAGGCCGGTGAGCCCCATGCCGACGTAGGCGATGCGGTAGAACCACCGAGGGTCGACCCGGCGCATCAGCCACACGCCCAGCCACACGCCCAGGGGCGCCACCGGGATCAGCACCAGCGAGGTGCCGAAGTTGCGCATGTCCAGCAGCCCGAGCCAGGCGTAGGGCAGCCACTTCGAGAGGTTCAGCGCCGCGAAGAAGACAGCCATCGTGGCGCTGAAGGTGGCCGGCGGCAGCCGCATCGGCAGCACGTAGGCGTTGATGGGCGGGGCCCCGGCGTGGGCGACGAAGCTGGTGAAGCCGGAGGCCGTCGCGCACAGGCGGCCGACCCAGCGTGCAGGCGGCGGGCGGTCGGCGCGCGGGGGAAACAGCAGCCGCTGCGCCAGGAACAGCAGCGTGAGCGCGCCCACCACGCCCGCCACGGCCTGGGCCGACAGCAGGCCGAAGACCAGCGTGCCGATGACGGTGCCCGCCAGCCCGGCCGGCAGCAGCAGGCGCACCAGGGCGGGGTCGCGGTCACGCCAGAGCTGCTGCAGGCCGACGGCGTCCATCACCAGCAGCAGCGGCAGCATGATGGCCGCGGCCTGCGGCACCGGCATCGTCAGCGCCATCAGCGGCGTGGCCAGCGAGCCGAAGCCGGACAGGAACCCGCTCTTGCCCAGGCCCATCAGCAGGACCGCGGGCACGGCCACCGCGTAGAACGCGGGGTCGGTGATCAAGGGTGCAGGCGCCGCGTCAAATCAGCCCGCAGGCCTCGTCGAACGACAGACGCGGGTTGCGCTGGAACACCTTCGAAGGGTCGCCGGTGCCCAGGGTGCAGATGAAGTTGGTGGTCACGGCGGTGCCGGCCCAGAAGGCAGCGTCGACCTTGGCGGTGTCGAAGCCGCTCATCGGCCCGCAGTCCAGGCCCAGCGCGCGCGCGGCCATGATCATGTAGCCGCCCTGCAGGCTGGAGTTGCGGAACGCCGAGGCGCGGATGGCCTCGGGCTTGCCGGCGAACCACGAGCGGGCGTCGGCGTGGGGGAACAGCTGCGGCAGCTTCTCGTGGAACTCGAGGTCCATGCCGACGATGACGGTGACCGGCGCCTGCTGCACCTTGGCAACGTTGCCCGGGCTGACGCATTCCAGCAGCCGCGCCTTGGCCTCGGCGCTGCGCACGAAGAGCAAGCGCGCCGGGCTGCTGTTGGCGGCGGTGGGCCCCCACTTCAGCAGGTCGTAGAGCTGGCGCAGCGTTTCGTCGGGCAGCGGCACGTCGAGATAGCCGTTCTGGGTGCGCGCGTCGGTGAAGAGCTGTTCGGGGGTGATGTTCATGGCGTGGGGGCAGAGTGGGGGCCCGGCAGCCACGGCCGGGCAAGGCGACAATTGTCGGATGTTCCAGCCTTCACAGAACGACGTCAGGCGATTCTTCTGCGCGGCCTACGCGCGGCAGCGCGACGGTCTGCCGATGGCGCCGATGGACGCGATCGCGGCGCGCTGGATTGCCGAGCACCCTGAATACCACGCCGACCTGGCCGACGAGGCGGCGGCGCTGGCTGCGGTCTACACCGTCGAGGAGGGGCGCACCAACCCCTTCCTGCACCTGTCGATGCACCTGTCGATCGAGGAGCAGTGCAGCATCGACCAGCCCACCGGCATCCGCCAGGCGGTGGAGCTGCTGGCCGCGCGTCGCGGCTCGATGCACCAGGCCCACCACGAGGTGATGGAGTGCCTGGGCGAGATGATCTGGGCCTCGCAGAGGAGCGGGATGCCGCCCGACGGTCACGCCTACCTCGACGCGGTGCGGCGGCGCGCCACGCGCTGAGCGGCCGCGGCCGCCCGGTCAGGTCGGCTCGTAGGCCAGGCGCACGTAGATCGGGGCGAAGGCCTCGGCCTGCGTCACCTCGACCAGGCGCTCGCGCGAGAGCTCGAGCATGGCGATGAAGGTCACGACCAGCACCGGCACGCCGCGCGCGGGGTCGAAGAGGTCCTGGAACTCGACGAAGCGGCGGCCCTGCAGGCGGCGCAGCACGATGCTCATGTGCTCGCGCACCGAGAGCTGCTCGCGGCTGATGGTGTGGTGGCGGTGCAGCCGGGCGCGCTGGAGGATGTCGGCCCAGGCGGCGCGCAGGTCCTCGGCGCTGACATCCGGCAAGCGCGGCACGATGCTCTGCTCGACGGCCACCTGCACGCGCAGGAAGTCACGCCCGGCGAGCGGCAGTTCGTCGATGCGGGCGGCACCGAGCTTGATGCGCTCGTACTCCAGCAGGCGCCGCACGAGGTCGGCGCGCGGATCCTCGGGCTCGCCGGTCTCGGCGCTCTTCTTCGGCGGCAGCAGCATCCGCGACTTGATCTCGATGAGCATCGCCGCCATCAGCAGGTATTCGGCGGCGAGCTCGAGGTTGTGTGCGCGGATCTGTTCGACGTAGTCGAGGTACTGCCGCGTGACGTCGGCCAGCGGGATGTCGAGGATGTTGAAGTTCTGCCTGCGGATCAGGTAGAGCAGCAGGTCCAGCGGGCCCTCGAAGGCCTCGAGGAACACCTCGAGCGCGTCGGGCGGGATGTAGAGGTCCTGCGGCAGCCGGAACAGCGGCTCGCCGTAGAGCCTGGCGATCGCGACCTGGTCCACGGTGTCCGGCAGCGGCACCGCCTCAGGCGCCAGATCGGCGGCGCTCAAGGTCAGCGCTTGTCGGGCTGGGTCTGGTAGACATAGGGCTGCTGGCGAACGCCCGCCTCGCGCCATTCGGCCTGCGCCTGACGGTCGATCGGGCGGTCCCACAGCAGGGCGCGGCCGGCGCGCTGTTCGGCCTCGAGCGTGGGCTTCTTCGCCTTCAGTTCCTCGATGAACCGGGTGACGTCGGACTTGTAGGGCTTCCAGAAGATCGGCATGGCGGCACCATGGGGGCAACCCCTGGATTTTAGCCGCCGGGCTTGCGGCGGGCTGTCGCTGTCACACGGGCTTCCTATCATCGGCCCGTGCACGAGATCGAACTCAAGTTCCAGGTGCCGGCCCCGCGGCTGGCCGCGCTGCGCCGTGCGGTGGCCACGGCCACGGCCGTGCGCACCCGGCTGCAGGCGCTGTACGTGGACACGGCCGACGGCCGGCTGGCGGGCGCGCAGATGGCACTGCGGCTGCGCAAGGAAGGCCGCCAGTGGGTGCAGACGCTCAAGGGGCGCGGCGACGGGCTGATGCAGCGGCTGGAACACGAGGTCCGTCTGCCGACGGCGCGCGGCACGCCCGAGGTCGACCCCGCGCGCCACGCGGGCACGCCCGCGGGTGAACGGCTGGCCGCGCTGCTGGCCGACGGCGTGACGCTGCAGGTGGTCTACCGCACCGACATCCTGCGCACGCACCGCCGGCTTCGCCACGCCGGCAGCGTGATCGAGGTCGCGCTCGACGAGGGCGCCATCGCGGCCGGGGACGCGCAGGCCACCGTCCGCGAGGTGGAGTTCGAACTGGTCGCGGGCGAACCGGGCGCACTGATCGCGCTGGCCTCGCGCTGGGCATTGCGGCACGGCCTGCGGCTGGACCCGCGCACGAAGAGCGAGCGCGGGCAGCGGCTCGCGCAGGGCCAGGAGCGCGCGCCGCCGCGCAAGGCGGCTGGCGTGACGCTGGATCCCGCGATGACGCCGGGCCAGGCCTTCGCGGCGGTGGTGCTGTCGGCCGTCGAGCAGGTGCTGGCCAACGCAGCCGAGGTGGCCGAGTCCAGCCCCGATCCCGAACACCTGCACCAGCTGCGCGTCGGGCTACGGCGGCTGCGCAGCGCGCTGGTGCTGCTGGGCGGATGGAGTGCCGATCCGCCAGGCGCCGAGGCGCTGGAAGCGCGGCTGCGCGAGCCCTTCGTGCGCCTGGGCGCGGCGCGCGACGACGACGTGCTCGCGGCCACGCTGCTGCCGGCGTTGGCGGCCGCCTGCGGGCCTGCCCTGACGCTGGCCGGCACCGCGGGCGCGACGCCGCCGGCCAGCGTCGCGGGCGAGCCGGCCTTCGGGGTGCTGCTGCTCGAGGTGGTGGCACTGGCGCTGGCTTCGGCCGGCATGGCGACAGCGGCGCCAACGGCCGCGGTGCCCTTGCGCGATGCCGCGGCCGAGGTGCTGCGGGCGGCTGCCAAGCGCGCGCTGAAGGGTCACGCCGGTTTCGCCGCGGCGCCGGCCGAGGCGCAGCACCGCACGCGCAAGCGGCTCAAGCGTCTGCGCTACGGCATGGAGTTCCTGCAGTCGCTGTTCCCGGGCCGGCGCTCGAGCCGCCATCTCGTGGCGCTGCGCGAGGCGCTGGATGCGATCGGCGAGTACACCGACCTGCTGGTGGCCGAGGAACGGCTTCGCGCGCTGGTGGCCGATCAGCCGGCCGCGTGGTTCGGCCTGGGCTGGCTCGCTGCCCGGCGCCCTTTGCTGCTGGGGACCGCCTCCGACGCGCTGGAGCGCCTGGCCAGGACGCGCCGCCCCTGGCGCTGATCGCGCTTCACGGCCGCTCGTTGCCGGCGGCGTCGAACGCGGCCTCGATCGTCGGCACGATGTTCCCGGCGCCCAGGTGGGCCTCGAAGCCCGAGCGGCGGATCAGCGACAGCGGCTGCTCGTTGACCTCGGCCAGCACCAGCGCGATGTCGCGGCGCTGCAGCGCGCGGTGCAACTGCTCCAGCGCGTCGATGCCCGAGGTGTCCAGCGAGATGAGCCGGTGCATCTCGAGCACGACCACGCGGGTGCCGGCGGGCAGTTCCTCGGCCAGCGCCTCCACCTTGCCCACCGCGCCGAAGAACAGCGAGCCGAACATCTCGTAGGCGCGCACGCCGGGCGGCAGCGTCTGGTGCTCGACCGCCTGCACGCGGAACAGCTGGCTCATGCGGACGATGAAGAACACGCAGGCCAGCACCAGCCCCACCTCGACGGCCACCGTGAGGTCGAAGATCACCGTCAGCGCGAAGGTGCCCACCAGGATGGTGCGGTAGGGCAGGCTGAACTGGCGCAGCCGCGCGAACTCGCGCCACTCGCCCATGTTCCAGGCCACGAACATCAGGATGCCGGCCAGCGCGGCCAGCGGGACGTGCACCGCCAGCGGTGCCGCCACCAGCACCACGGCGAGCAGCGTGAGCGCGTGCACGATGCCGGCCACCGGGCTGGTGGCGCCTGCGCGCACGTTGGTCACGGTGCGCGCGATGGTGCCGGTGGCCGGCATGCCGCCGAACAGCGGCGCCACGAAGTTGGCCACGCCCTGTGCCATCAGTTCCTGGTTGGGGTCGTGGCGGCGCAGCGGCGTCATGTTGTCGGCCACGCGGGCGCACAGCAGCGACTCGATCGCGCCCAGCATCGCGATCGTGATGGTGGGCATGAAGAGCTGCTTGGCGGTTGTCCAGTCGAGTGCCGGCCAGGTGATCGACGGCAGCGCCTGCGGGATGCCGCCGAAGCGCGAGCCGATGGTCTCGACCGGCAGGGCCAGCAGCCGCGCCGCGAGCGTGGCGACGACCAGCGCGACCACGGTGCCGGGCAGGTGCGAGACCAGCCGGCGCAGCTTCGGCACGAGGCCGATCGCGCCGGTGGGCATGGTGTAGCTCTTGGGCCAGAGGACGACGATGGCAAGGCTGCCCGCGGCGAGCGCCACCGCTGCCGGATTGACGGTGTGGAGGTGCGCGGCGAGCACGCCCAGCAGCGAGAAGAAGTCCGCCGGCAGCCTGGGCGTGACCAGCCCGAGGAAGTCGCGCACCTGCGACAGCGCGATCAGCACCGCGATGCCGTTGGTGAAGCCGATGATCACCGGCACCGGCACGTAGCGCACCAGCGCGCCGAGGCGGAACAGCCCCATCAGGAACATCAGCACGCCGGCCAGCAGCGTCGAGACCACCAGCCCGCCGACGCCGTGGCGCTCGATGATCCCGTAGACGATGACGATGAAGGCCCCCGCCGGCCCGCCGATCTGCACGTGCGAGCCGCCCAGCGCCGAGATCAGGAAGCCGGCGATGATGGCGGTGAAGATGCCGACCTCGGGCTTCAGGCCCGAGGCGATCGCGAAGGCCATCGCCAGCGGCAGCGCGACGATGCCCACGGTCAGGCCGGCGCCGACGTCGGCGGCCAGTCGCCGGCCGTCGTAGCCCTGCAGGGCGTCGATCAGGCGCGGTCGGAAGCGGTGGAACTGGCTCGGGAACATGCGACCTCCGGGAAGGGGTGGGCTGGGCGGCACGAGGCCGCACCCGGAGGGCCGCAGTGGTGCAGGCGAACGAAGAAGCGCCGGCGCCGCGACAGCAGCGCGACGCGGGGCTCGCAGAGGGTTCGCGAACGAATCACGGCCGCATGATGCCACCGCCGGCTGGCGGCTGGCTTGCAGCCGGGCCCTTCGCGCTCAGCGCACGCGCATGCCCGGCTGCGCGCCCGGCCAGGGCTCGAGCACGAAGATGCCCGGCTGCGCCTTCTCGTCGGCGTGGCTGGCGGCCAGCACCATGCCCTCGGAGACGCCGAACTTCATCTTGCGCGGCGCCAGGTTGGCCACCAGCACGGTGAGCTTGCCCGCCAGCTGCTCGGGCGCGTAGGCGCTGGCGATGCCACTGAAGACGTTGCGTAGCCTGGGGCGACCTTCAGGGTCGTGGCCTTCGCCGGCGTCCAGCGTCAGCCTCAGCAGCTTGGTGCTGCCCTCCACGCGTTCGGCGGCGACGATGCGGGCGATGCGCAGGTCCACCTTCGTGAAGTCGTCGATCCCGATCCCGGCGGCCAGCGGCTCGCCGCCCGGCGCAGGTGACGGGGCGGGCGGCGCGGCCGGCGCGGTCGGGGGCTCGAACAGCGCCTCGATCATCTTCGGGTCGACGCGCTGCATCAGGTGGCGGTACTCGCCGATGCGGTGGCGGCCGAGCGCGCGGGCGGCGTCGGCCCAGGCCAGCGGCGCCACGCCGAGGAAGGCCTCGACCTGCGCCGCCAGCGCCGGCAGCACCGGCTTGAGGTAGATGGTCAGCACGCGGAAGGCCTCGATGCACACCGTGCAGGCGTCGTGCAGCGCGGCCTCCATGCCGGGCTGCTTGGCCAGCTCCCAGGGCTTGACGCGGTCGACGTACTCGTTGACGCGGTCGGCCAGGGCCATCACCTCGCGCAGCGCCTTGCCGAACTCGCGCTCCTCGTAGAGCTGGCGCACGGTGGCGGCGTGCTCGCGCAGGCCGTCGAGCAGCGCGCGGCCTTCGACGCCGACGTCGGCCGACAGCTCGCCGCCGAAGCGCTTGCCCAGGAAGCCGGCGGCGCGGCTGGCGATGTTGACGTACTTGCCGACCAGGTCGGCGTTGACGCGGGCGACGAAGTCCTCGCCGTTGAAGTCGAGGTCCTCGACGCGGGCGTTGAGCTTGGCGGCGATGTAGTAGCGCAGCCACTCGGGGTTCATGCCGACCTGCAGGTAGCGCAGCGGGCTGATGCCGGTGCCGCGACTCTTGCTCATCTTCTCGCCGCTGACCGTGAGGTGGCCGTGCACGTGGACGCGGTCGGGCACCTTGCGGCCGCTGAACTTCAGCATCGCCGGCCAGAACAGCGTGTGGAAGGTGACGATGTCCTTGCCGATGAAGTGCACTTGCTCGACCTGGGGGTCGGCCAGGTAGGTGTCGATGTCCTGGCCGCTCCTGGCCAGCCAGGCGGCGAGCGACGCGAGGTAGCCGATCGGGGCGTCGAGCCAGACGTAGAAGTACTTGCCCGGGGCGCCCGGGATCTCGATGCCGAAGTAGGGCGCGTCGCGGCTGATGTCCCAGTCGCCGAGCGCGGGCTTGCCGTCGTCGCCGGGCAGCAGCCACTCCTTGATCTTGTTGGCCACCTCGGGCTGCAGCCTCCCGTCCTGCGTCCAGCCCTCGAGGAACTCGACGCAGCGCGGGTCCGACAGGCGGAAGAAGAAGTGCTCGCTGGTGCGCAGCACCGGCGTGGCGCCCGACAGCGCCGAGGTCGGGTTCTTCAGGTCGGTGGGCGCGTAGACGGCGCCGCAGACCTCGCAGTTGTCGCCGTACTGGTCCTTCGCGCCGCACTTCGGGCACTCGCCCTTGATGAAGCGGTCAGGCAGGAACATGCCCTTGTCGGGGTCGAAGAACTGCTCGATCGACTTCACGTCGATCAGGCCCGCGGCCTTCAGCGCGAGGTAGATGGCCTGCGCCAGCGCGTGGTTCTCGGGGGCGTCGGTCGAGTGCCAGTGGTCGAAACCGATGTGGAAGCCGTCGAGGTACTGGGGCCGCCCGGCGGCGATCTCGGCGACGAACTGCTGCGGCGTCTTGCCGGCCTTCTGGGCGGCGATCATGATCGGCGCGCCGTGGGCGTCGTCGGCGCAGACGAAGTGCACCTCGTGGCCCAGCATGCGCTGGAAGCGCACCCAGATGTCGGCCTGGATGTACTCCATGATGTGGCCGATGTGGAACGGGCCGTTGGCGTAGGGCAGCGCGGTGGTGACGAAGAGCTTGCGGGTCATGGCAGCCTGCCGGTGCGGGCACGCGGGGTAAACCAGGGATTCTAGGCGTCGCACCCTGGCAGCGCCGACCCTTGCGCCGCCGCGGAGTCGCCCCCTCCGCTAGACTCCCGCCCCGTTCCGGAGGAGATCCAGCCACATGACCGCCGCCGTCACCGAAAGCGCGCTGCTCGAGAGCATCAGGACCGTCGTCGACCCGAACACGGGCAAGGACTTCGTCAGCACGCGTCAACTGCGCAACCTGCGCGTCGAGGGCGGCGACGTCTCCTTCGACGTCGAACTCGGCTACCCGGCGAAGAGCCAGGTGCCGGCGCTGCGCAAGGCGCTGATCGCCGCGGCCCGCCAGGTGCCGGGCGTCGAGAACGTCAGCGTGCAGATGTCGGTGAAGATCGTCTCCCACGCCGTCCAGCGCGGCGTGCAGCTGCTGCCGGGCGTGAAGAACGTGGTGGCCGTGGCCTCGGGCAAGGGCGGCGTGGGCAAGAGCACGACGACCGCGAACCTGGCGCTGGCGCTGGCCGCCGAGGGCGCCCGCGTGGGCATCCTCGATGCCGACATCTACGGCCCCAGCCAGCCGATGATGATGGGCATCGAGGGCCGCCCCGAGAGCGCCGACGGCAAGTCGATCGAGCCGATGGAGAACTACGGCATCCAGGTGATGTCGATCGGCTTCCTCGTCGAGCCCGACCAGGCCATGATCTGGCGCGGCCCGATGGCCACCCAGGCGCTGGAGCAGCTGCTG
>JBILNT010000092.1:0-14031 GCA_044374875.1 Rubrivivax sp. | reverse complement strand
AGACCCCAGAACGTCCCAGATGGCACTTCACGCGCCGGCGACTCGCTTCGCGGCGCTTGCATCGCCGTGTCAGCCGCGCGAAGCACAGCCGGCGGCGCAAATCAAATGCCTCTCGGGCTCTGAGGGCTTGCCGCGCGGGCCGGGCGCCCCGGCCCCTGATCAGTCTCCGAACTGCAGCCTCGCTGCCAATGCCGCGTGGTCGGAGGCCCACAAGCCGATGGTGCCGGGCGGCCGCGTCTTGTCGCCCATCGCGATGCCCAGGCGCCGCATGTCCAGCACGTTCTTAGGCGGCGCGAGCGAGAACACGTGATCGATGCGCTCTTGGAGCAGCGGGCGCCGGTTGGTCAGGTCCTCGGCCTGGCAGCAGGTGTAGCCGGCTCCGCCCTGCGGTCGCAGGGTCCAGGCGTCGGTGAAGCCGCCAACCGCGGTGAACAGCTGGTAAGGGGTCGGCACGCCGCCAGGGATCGTGTCCGCCGGATCGGAATTGAAGTCCCCCAGCACGACCACCTGCCGGGCCGGTGCCGCAGACGCCAGCGCCGCCCCCAGCAACTCGGCAGCCTGCCCCACCTGCAGCAGCCGCGTCTGCGGCAGCGTCGGGGCCAGCAGTCGCTGCTCGAGGTGGGTGTTGAGCACGCGGTAGGCACGGCCCTTCACGGTGACGTCCACGCCCACCCAACCGCGCTCGATGGCCAGCACGCCGATCGGCGTCACGAAGGGCGGCGGGCGCGTGTCGAAGTTGCAGCCGTCGTCCGACGTGCGGCACGGCCCCACCGCGGCGGGCACCGCCTGCAGGCCGCGGCGCACGAGGATCGCGTCGCGGTCGGCAACCTGCAGCAGCGCCGGCACGCCGTTGACCAGGAACGGGATCGCCGGCACCTGCAGGTTGGTCACCTTGGCCACCAGGTCGAACTTCCCGCGCAACGCCGCCACGGTGCCGGCGAGCTGGTCGCTGAACGCCCCCCGGACCGAAGGGTCGTCGCAGCCGGCACCCGCGATCACGGCGGTACCCGGGTACGGCAGGCAGGCGAAGGTGTAGGCCTCCTGCAGGCCGACGACGTCGGGGTTGCGCTGCTGGATCTGCGCCGCCAGGGCGCGAACACGCTCGGCCGGACGAGCGGCGGCGATCTTCTCGAGCGTCGCCACCACGGCCTCGTTGAACGCCGCCGGGTCGAACTGCGGCGCGGTGGCCGCCTGCAGTACGGGCGCCAGGTCGGCGCCGAGGTACTGGTTCTGCGTCATGACGTCGATCTCGGCCGCGGATGCGACCGAAGCCTGGGCCACGAGCGCCGCGAGGGCGGCGCCGCCGATGATGTTGCGCACGGGGTGTCCTCCACCGGGCACGGCCCGGAACACCGTCATCGTTGCGCCGCCGACACCCTCACCGGTTTGACGCCAAGCAAGCGGGCTCAGGCACCGACATGCCCACCCCCTCAACCGCGGGGGTCGGGCAGGCGGCGCCGAGGCCGCGTCATCGCGTCAGGGCGTCATCGCGTGAGGGCATCGCGGGCCCGCAGCAGGCGCGCCTTCGCGTCGTCGGCCACGGCGCGCACCTCGGGCAGGTCGATCAGGCCCGACATCACCTCGGGGTCGAGAAAGCCCACCGTGATGCCGCCATCGGCGTCCTCGCGCACGACCACGTTGCACGGCAGCAGCAGGCCGATGTCGGGCGCGGCCTGCAGCGCGCGGTGCGCCAGCGGCGGATTGCAGGCGCCGAGGATGCGGTAGGGCCGCACGTCGACGTCGATCTTGGCCTTCATCGTGGCCTTGACGTCGATGTCGGTGAGCACGCCGAAACCCTCGGCCTTGAGGGCGTCGATCGTGCGCTGCACGGCGGCGTCGAACGGCATCTGCAGACGGGCATGAAAACCGACCATGATCGAATCCTTCCAGAATGAACCCCTTGGGGTATGCATTCTGGCACTGCTACGCTTCGGGCATCGCCTGCCACCCGCAGCCCCTGCCCCCGATGGACCTCTACGACCGCTACCTGCTGCCCCGGCTCGTGAACTGCGTCTGCGGCAGCCCGATGATCGCGAGGGCCCGCACCCGGATCGTGCCGAAGGCGGCGGGCAGGGTGCTGGAGATCGGGTTCGGTTCGGGGCTCAACCTGCCGCACTACGAGCGCTCGCGCATCGAGCGGCTGTGGGCGCTGGAACCTTCGGCCCCGATGCGTGCACTGGCGCAGGGCCGCGTGCAGGCCTCGGGCCTGCCGCTGGAGTGGCTCGACCTGCCCGGCGAGCGCATCCCGCTGCCCGACGCCAGCGTCGACTGCGTGGTGTCCACCTTCACGCTTTGCACGATCCCGGGCGTCGAGGCCGCGCTGGCGCAGGTGCGGCGCGTGCTGCGCCCAGGCGGCAGGCTGCTGTTCTGCGAGCACGGCGCCGCACCCGATGCCGCCGTGCGCCGCTGGCAGGACCAGCTCGACGGGCTGTGGGGCCGCTTCGCCGGCGGCTGCCACCTGAACCGCGAAATCGCCCCGCTGTTGGCCGGCGCCGGCTTCGCGCTGCAGGCGGTGGAGTCGGCCTACCTGCGCGGCTCGCCGCGGCTGGCCGGCTACCTCACCTGGGGCGAGGCTGCGCCGACCTGAACGCGGCCGGCACGCCCGCCCGCGGCCTCAGAAGTGGATGCCGCGCATCATCTGCTGCAGCGCCATCGCCTCGGCGCTGAGCTGCGGGGCACGGGCGCCCTTCTCGCCCTTGGCCGCCTCGCTGTCGGGGAACATGCGGAAGCTGGTGTTCATCACGATCTGCGCCACGCGCGGCGCCACGGCGTGCAGCACCTCGCCGACGACGCCCAGCCGGGTGGCGATGCGCACCGGCTTGGCGATGCAGGCCTGCGCGATCATGTCGGCGGCCTCCTCGGGGCTGAGCGTCGGCACGTTGTTGTAGATCTTGGTCGGCGCGATCATCGGCGTGCGCACCAGCGGCATGTTGATCGTCGTGAACGTGATGCCCTGGTCGGCGAACTCGCTGGAGGCGCAGCGCGTCCAGGCGTCGAGCGCGGCCTTGCTCGCGACGTAGGCCGAGAAACGCGGCGCGTTGGTCAGCACGCCGATCGAGCTGATGTTGACGACGTGGCCCTTGTGCTTGCTCACCATGCCCGGCAGCAGGCCCATGGTCACGCGCAGGCAGCCGAAGTAGTTCAGCTGCATCGTGCGCTCGTAGTCGTGGAAGCGGTCGTAGCTGCTCTCGATGGCGCGGCGGATCGAGCGCCCGGCGTTATTGATCAGGAAGTCGACGCCGCCGTGCTTCTCCTCGAGCGTCTGCACGAAGGCGGCGCAGCCCGCCATGTCGGCGATGTCGACGCTGTAGGCGAAGACCTGCGGCGCGGCCACGCCCTTCTCGCGGGCGTGGGCGACGATCTCCGTGACGGCCTCGTCGAGCTTAGCCTGGTCGCGCGCGCAGATGACGGTGACGGCGCCGGCCTCGGCGAACTTCTTCGCCGCCGCCAGGCCGATGCCCGACGAGCCACCGGTCACCAGCACCACCTTGCCGCCGACGGCGCCCTTGAGGCTGCGGTCGATGAAGAGGTCGGGGTCGAGGTGGCGCTCCCAGTAGTCCCACAGGCGCCAGGCGTAGTCGTGCAGGTTCGGGCACTCGATGCCGCTGCCCTTGAGCGCGGCGTCGGTCTCGCGGCGGTCGAAGCGAGTCGGGTAGTTGACGAGCATCAGCACGTCCTCGGGCAGCCCGAGGTCCTTCATCACCGCGGCGCGGATGCGGCGCACCGGCGCCAGCGCCATCATCCCCTTGCGCACGCTCTTCGGGATGAAGCCGAACAGCGCGGCGTTGACGAACAGGTTCATCTTCGGCGCGTGCGCGGCCTTGGAGAACACGTCGAGGATGTCGCCGACCCGGTAGCCCATCGGGTCCACCAGGTGGTAGCACTTGCCGCTCACGCGGTTGTGGTGGTGGCTGATGTGGTCGATGGCCGCGACCACGAAGTCCACCGGCACGAGGTTGATGCGCCCGCCTTCCAGGCCCACCGACGGGAACCACGGCGGCAGGATCTGCCGCATGCGCTGGATCAGCTTGAAGAAGTAGTAGGGGCCGTCGATCTTGTCCATCTCGCCGGTCTTCGAGTCGCCGACCACGGCGGCCGGGCGGTAGACCGTCCACGGCACCTTGCACTCATGGCGCACGATCTTCTCGCTCTCGTGCTTGGTCATGAAGTAGGGGTGCTCGAGGTTCTCGGCCTCGTCGAACATGTCCTCGCGGAACACGCCCTCGTACAGGCCGGCGGCGGCGATGCTGCTGACGTGGTGCAGGTGCTTCGCGTCGATCGCCTTGGCGAAATCGACGACGTTGCGCGTGCCCTCCACGTTGACGTGGATCTGGCTCTCGGCGTCGGCACCCAGGTCGTAGATCGCGGCCAGGTGGTACATGCCGTCGATCCGGCCCTTCAGGGCCTTGATGTCCTCGGCGGAAACGCCGAGCTTCCTCGACGTCAGGTCACCCGCGACGGGAATCGCCCGCGCCTTCGAGACGCCCCAGTACTCGAGCAGCCCCGCGATCTTGCCCTCGCTACCCTGGCGCACCAGGAAGTACACCTTGGTGCCGCGTCGGGAGAGCAGCGTCTTGACGAGTCGCTTGCCGATGAAGCCGGTGGCTCCGGTGACGAAATACTGCATGCAGTCCTCCTGGCGGGCGTGGTCGAAGCGGTGGGGCGGCGGCCTGGAAGCCGCGGCGGGCATCGATTCTGGGGCAGGCACGCGCGGCCGCGCAGCAAGGGCGCGCCGTTCCAGCGCATTCCAGCATAGAGCCGTCTCACTAGAGTTTTTGGCTGCGCGTTCCAGGGGTGAACCCTATATTCGCCACATCGCGGTCGCACCCGCGCCCGCACCACCCACCGCAACGAACAGGAACAGCCGCCATGGTCAAGAAGCTGAAGAACATCTCCGCCAAGAAGGCGGCCAACCCCGCGGGCCTGCTGGACGGCCAACTCGCCGGGGCGGTGAAGGAATCGGCCCAGCAGATCTGGCTGGCCGGCATGGGCGCCTTCTCGAAGGCCCAGGAAGAAGGCGGCAAGGTCTTCGAGGCGCTGGTCAAGGAAGGCATGGCGCTGCAGCGCAAGACGCAGGCCGTGGCCGAGGAGAAGATCGGCGAGGTCACCGGCAGGATGAGCTCGATGGCCGACACGGTGACTTCGAAGGCGGGTCAGAACTGGGACAAGCTCGAGGCCATCTTCGAGCAGCGCACCGCCAAGGCGCTGCACAAGCTCGGTGTGCCGACGGCCAAGGACGTCGACGCCCTGGTCAAGCGCGTCGATGCGCTGGCCGCCGCCGTCGCCAAGCTGAACAAGGGCACCGCGCCGGCCAAGGCCGCCGCACCCGCCAAGGCCGCCAAGGCGCCGGCTCGTCGCGCCGCGAAGCCCGCGGCGAAGGTCGAGCCCGAAGCGGCCAAGGCGCCGGCGAAGAAGGCGGTGCGCCGCACCCGCAAGGCCGCTGCCGCGCCCGCGGCACCGGCCGCCTGAAAACGCCGGGCTGGCTGACGTGGCTGCCGGCCGCGTCGCCTGATCCTGAAAGGGGCGCCGCGGCGCCCCTGTTCGTTTCACGGCACGACAGGGCGGCCCGCCCGGCACGACCCGCAGGATCGAAGCGCCGTGCGCGCTCGCCGAGGTGCTCGAACGACCCCGGGCGCTCGCTCGCCGCGGGCCGAGGTCCCTCAGCCGAGGTATCGGGCCTCGAGGTGGGCGCGAAAGTACGCCGGGTTCAGCGCCTCGCCGGTGGCGCGGCGCGCCAGTTCGTCGGTCGTCCACAGGCTGGCCTGGGTCCAGATGTTGTCGCGCAGCCAGTCGAAGACCACGTCAAGATCGCCAGCCGCGATGCGTCCATCGAGGTCGGGGATCGTGCGGCGCATTGAAGCGAACCACTGCGCGGCGTACATCGCGCCCAGCGAATAGCAGGGGAAGTAGCCGAACAGCGCCTCGGGCCAGTGCACGTCCTGCATCGGGCCGTCCTTGAAGTTGCCGCGCGTGTCGACGCCCAGCAGCTCCATCATCTTCTCGTCCCACAACGCCGGGATGTCCTCGGCCTCGATCTCGCCTTCGATGAGCGGGCGTTCGATCTCGTAGCGCAGGATGATGTGCGCGGGGTAGGTCACCTCGTCGGCGTCGACACGGATGAAACCGGGCTTGACGCGCGTCAGCAGCCGCGCCAGGTTGGCCGGTTCGAAGGCGGGTTGCGGCCCGAAGGCGGCGGCGATCATCGGCGCCAGGCGGGCGACGAAGCCCGGGTGGCAGCCGAGCTGCATCTCGAACGACAGCGACTGGCTCTCGTGGATGGCCATCGAGCGGGCGTGGGCGACGGGCTGGCCGAGCCAGTCGCGCGGCAGGTTCTGCTCGTAGCGGCCGTGGCCGGTCTCGTGGATCGTGCCCATCAGGCTGCCCAGGAACTCGTCCTCGCGGAAGCGCGTCGTCATGCGCACGTCCTCGGGCACGCCGCCGCAGAAAGGGTGGGTGCTGACATCGAGCCGCCCGGCCTCGAAGTCGAAGCCCAGCATCCGCATCACCTGCTCGCACAGCCGACGCTGCGCGTCCAGCGCGAACGGCCCCACCGGCTCGGCCAGTCGCTCGCGCGACTGCTTCTCGCGCACCTGGCGGATCAGCCCGGGCAGCCACAGGCGGACATCGCCGAACACGCGGTCGACGACGGCCGAGGTCATGCCGGGCTCGAACCGGTCCATCAGCGCGTCGTAGCGCGACAGCCCGGTCTGCTCGGCCAGCAGCGTGGCCTCCTCGCGGGCGATCGCCAGCACCTCGCGGAAGTTCTGCAGGAAGCCATTCCAGTCGTTGGCCGGTCGCTGGCTGCGCCATGCGTGCTCGCAGCGCGAGGTGGCGAGCTCGCGGCGCTGCACCAGCGACTCCGGCAGGGCGTTCGAGCCGCGCCAGTCGCGACGGATCTCGCGCAGGTTGGCACGCTGCAGGGCGGAGAGCGGCTCCTGGTGCGCCTGCTCGATCTGCGACGCAAGTTGCGGGTCGGTGCGAATGCGGTGCAGCAGCGCCGCCATCTCCGCCAGCGCCGCGGCGCGCGCCTCGTTGCCCTTGGGCGGCATGTTGGCGGCCTGGTCCCAGCCCGCGATCGACTGCAGGTGACCGAAGTGATGCAGCCGGGTGTAGGTGGCGGCGAGCGCGTCGTAGGCCGGGGTCGCGGTGGTGGTCATGGGCGAAGGGTGTTCGGCTCGTGGCGAAGCACCTGATTCTTCCGCAGTGCCGCTCCGGATGCACGACGCGGATTCACCGATGCGCGCTACGGGTGCGGCGCCCAGGGAAAGGCCCAGGCCAGCCCGCCGACGTACACCAGGTAGCGCAGGAACTTGCCGACCGCCATGTACGCCACGCAGGGCCAGAACGGCAGCCGGAGCCAGCCGGCCAGGGCACACAGCGGGTCGCCGACGAACGGCAGCCAGGACAGCAGGCAGGCCGGCGGGCCGAAGCGCTGCAGCCAGGCCAGCGCACGCAGCTCGCGCGGCGGCCGATGTGCCACCGTCTCGTAGGCGCGTTCGGCGCCGAGGCCCATCCAGTAGCTGATCGCGCCGCCGGCCGTGTTGCCCGCGGTGGCCACCAGCAGCGCCGGCCAGAAGAGGTGCGGGCTGAGCTCGACCAGCCCGTAGACCACCGGCACGCTGGCCATCGGCAGCAGCGTGGCCGACAGCAGGGACACCACGAACACGGTCGACAGGCCGTACTGCGGCAGCGCGAGCGCGGAGAGCAGCGATTGCAGCCAGGCTTCCATCGGCCGCGATTATCGGCAGCGCCCCGGGCGTGCGTCACCCGCCACCCGGCAGGGCTATACTCCTGCCTCCTTTTTCAGCAGCCCGACGCCTGCCGTCCGGCGCCCGCCCTCCCCCCGCACCCCATGAAGATCGGCAACATCGCGCTGCCGAACCGGCTCTTCGTCGCCCCGATGGCCGGGGTCACGGACCGGCCGTTCCGCATGCTCTGCCGCAGGCTGGGGGCCGGCTACGCCGTCAGCGAGATGGTGACCTCGCGCAAGGACCTCTGGCACACGCTGAAGACCTCGCGCCGCGCCGACCACGCCGGCGAGCCGGCGCCGATCGCGGTGCAGATCGCCGGCACCGAGCCGTCGATGATGGCCGAGGCCGCCGCCTACAACATCGATCGCGGCGCCCAGGTCATCGACATCAACATGGGCTGCCCGGCCAAGAAGGTGTGCAACAAGTGGGCCGGCTCGGCGCTGATGCAGGACGAGCCGCTGGCGCTGGCCATCGTCGAGGCGGTGGTGAAAGCCGCCGCGCCGCACGGCGTGCCGGTGACGCTCAAGATGCGCACCGGCTGGTGCGACGCCGAGCGCAATGCGGTGAAGCTGGCGCGCGGCGCCGAGAGCGCCGGCGTGGCCATGGTGACGGTGCATGGCCGCACGCGCGAGCAGGGCTACAAGGGCCTTGCCGAGTACGACACCATCGCCGCGGTGAAGGCGGCGGTCTCGATCCCCGTGGTCGCCAACGGCGACATCGACTCTCCCGCCAAGGCTCTGGCCGTGCTGCGGCACACGAAGGCCGATGCGCTGATGATCGGCCGCGCCGCGCAGGGCCGGCCCTGGATCTTCCGCGAGATCGACCACTTCCTGGCCACCGGCGAGCTGCTGGCGCCACCCGCCACGCGGCAGGTCGCCGGCTGGCTGCTGGAGCACCTGGAAGACCACTACGGGCTGTATGGCGAGTTCGCCGGGGTGCGCACCGCGCGCAAGCACATCGGCTGGGCCGTGCGCGCGCTGCCCGGCGGCGAGGCCTTCCGTGCCGCGATGAACACGCTGGAGACCACCGAGGCACAGCTGCGCGCCGTGGCCACGTTCTTCGACGAGCTTGCCGAACAGCATCCCGTCCTGCCCGCGGCCAACGACGACCTGGCCAGCCTCCAGGCCTGAAAGCACGATGCGCCCATGAGCCGCAAGCACATCGACGAATCCGTCCGCGCGACGCTCGAGCAGTACTTCCGCGACCTGCGCGGCGCCGAGCCGCACTCGCTCCACGAGATGATCATCGCGGCAGCCGAGAAGCCCATGCTCGACGTGGTGATGCGCCACGCCGAAGGCAACCAGAGCAAGGCTGCCGAGTGGCTGGGCATCAACCGCAACACGCTGCGGCGAAAGCTGCTCGACCACAAGCTCATCGACTGACGCGCGGCGGCACGGCCCGGCGTCCTTCGAGCACCGCATCCCCATCACCCATGCCGCCGCGGCGGCTTCCCAGGATTTCGCCATGACGCAGCCCACCGCGCTCATCTCCGTCTCCGACAAGACCGGCATCGTCGACTTCGCCCGCGCCCTGCACGAGCACGGCGTGCGGCTGCTGTCCACCGGCGGCACCGCGCGGCTGCTGGCCGACGCCGGGCTGCCCGTGACCGAAGTGGCGGAGGTGACCGGCTTCCCCGAGATGCTCGACGGCCGCGTGAAGACACTGCACCCGCGCATCCATGCCGGCCTGCTGGCGCGGCGCGACCTGCCGGCGCACATGCAGGCGATCGCCGCGCAAGGCATCGGCACCATCGACCTGCTGGTGGTGAACCTCTACCCCTTCGCCCAGGCCACGGCGCGCACAGACTGCACGCTGGAGGACGCCATCGAGAACATCGACATCGGCGGCCCGGCGATGCTGCGCGCGGCGGCCAAGAACTGGGCCGACGTGGCCGTCGTCATCGACCCGGCCGACTACGCGCGGGTACTGGCCGAACTGGCCACCGGCGGCGTGACCCGCGCGACGAAGTTCGGCCTGGCGCGCAAGGTCTTCGCCCACACCGCCGCCTACGACGGCATGATCACCAACTACCTGACCGCGCTGGAGGACGGCGCCGAGGCCGACACTGCGGCCGTGCCGGCCCGCCAGCCCTGGCCCGCCGTGTGGAACCTGCAGGTCACCAAGGTGCAGGACATGCGCTACGGCGAGAACCCGCACCAGGGCGCGGCGTTCTATCGCGAGGCGCGCGTCGAGCCCGGGCTGCTGGCCGGCTGGGCGCAGCTGCAGGGCAAGGAACTGAGCTACAACAACATCGCCGATGCCGACGCGGCCTGGGAGTGCGTCAAGACCTTCGATGCGCCCGCCTGCGTCATCGTCAAGCACGCCAACCCCTGCGGCGTGGCGGTGGGGGCGAACCCGCTCGAGGCCTACGCGAAGGCCTTCCAGACCGACCCGACCTCGGCCTTCGGCGGCATCATCGCCTTCAACCGCCCACTCGACGGCGCCGCCGCCGAGAAGGTCGCGAAGCAGTTCGTCGAGGTGCTGATCGCCCCGGCCATCTCGCCCGAGGCGCGTGCGGTGTTCGCGGCCAAGCAGCACGTTCGGCTGCTGGAGGTGCCGCTCTCGGCCGCGACCAACGCGCTGGACATCAAGCGCGTGGGTGGCGGCCTGCTGCTGCAAACCCAGGACGCGAAGAACGTTGGCGCGGGCGCGCTGCGCGTGGTGACGAAGCTGGCACCCTCCGCGCAGCAGCTCGACGACCTGCTGTTCGCCTGGAAGGTGGCCAAGTTCGTGAAGAGCAATGCCATCGTCTTCTGCGCCGGCGGCATGACGCTGGGCGTGGGCGCCGGCCAGATGAGCCGCATCGACAGCGCCCGCATCGCCGGCATCAAGGCGGCCAACGCCGGCCTGACGCTGCAGGGCTCGGCGGTGGCCAGCGACGCCTTCTTCCCCTTCCGCGACGGCCTGGACGTGGTGTGCGACGCGGGCGCCACTTGCGTGATACAGCCCGGCGGCTCGATGCGTGACGACGAAGTGATCGCCGCCGCCGACGAACGCGGCATCGCGATGGTGTTCACGGGCACGCGGCACTTCAGGCACTGAACCGCCGGCATGGCCGGCCGCGGCTCGCCGGCGCGGCGGCCTTGCCGCCCCTCACCGTGCGTCGGTGCGCTGCGCGATCAGCGGGACCTCCGGCGCGTCGGCCTCGGTCGGCGCGCCCGATTCCACGATCTCCAGCTGGTGCAGCGAGCCGAGGATGCGCGCACCATGCTCCACCGCCAGCGACCCGTAGCGGATGTCGCCCTGGATCAGGCTTCCCTGGTGGAGCTCCACGCGCTCGAGCGCCTGGATGTAGCCCGAGACCGTGCCCGCGACGACGACGCGGTGCGCCACGATGTCGCCCTGCACCTGCCCGGTGGGGCTCACGACGACAGTGACCGGCCGGTCGGCGACCGACTCGATGTTGCCGACCACCCGTCCGTCGACGCGGATGCTGTCGCTGACCTTCAGTCGGCCGTGGATCTCGGTCTGGCGGCCGATCAGCGTATCGAACTTCTCCTGCTGGACGACGAGCGGGGTGCCTTTGGATTTGCCGATTCCGAACACGAGGTATCTCCGTCAGTGACTGATGGGGGCGGCGCCGGCGCGGCGCGGGAACGTGCCCGTTGGCCGCCGCCTCACCGTGCCAGGGCGAGCGCGGGCACGACGCCTGCAGGGTCGACCGGCTTGCCGTGCCTGACGATCTCATAGTGCAGGTGCGCCCCGGTCGAACGCCCTGAGTTGCCCAGGACGCCGAGCACGGCGCCGCGCGCGACCTCCTGGCCTTCGCCGACGACGCGGTGGTCGAGATGCGCATACCGGGTCATGAAGCCACTCGCGTGGGCGATCTCCACCAGGTGGCCCCAGTCGGGAAAGAAGCCCGAGCGCACGACCCTGCCGGGCGCCGTCGCCAGCACCGGCGTGCCTCGCGGCGCGATGAAATCGACACCCTCGTGAAGGCTGCGCAGGCCGCTGAACGGGTCCGGGCGGACGCCGAAGCCGCTGCTGACCACGAAGGCGTCGACCAGCGGCAGGGTCACCGGCAGGACGAGCAGGCGGTCGAGGTCGCGCACGAGGTGCGTGCGCAGCGATTCCATGTCGCTCCCGAGCCTGACCGCGGTTCGCTGGGCGCGCACGAACGCGCCCTCCAGGCCACCGCCCCACGGCAGCGAGTCGGCGATCAGGCGCATCGGACCACCGCGCGCCAGGCCCTGGCCTTCGGTCGGCGGGGACACGGCATCGGCCAGTGCGTCGCGGATGCCCAGCAGGCTGACCAGTTCGCGGCGGCTGCGCTCGACGGCGCCGAATCGCTCGCCCAGCGACGTCAGCTCACCCTGCAGCTCGGCCAGACGGGCGCGGTAGCGCTCTTCCAGCCGCCGGTGATCGTCGGCGCTGGAGACGCCGCCGATCCGGTGCACGAGCTGCGGCGAGTAGTCCACGGCAATGCGCAGCCCGAGCACGTTGAGCAGCGCGCCGAACGCCAGCAGCGCCGCGCACGACAGCACGATGAAGGCGACAACCCGCCGCAACGTGATGGAGACGGTCACCACCTTGCCGGTGGGGCCGGATACCCAGATTAACTGCATGGAAGGAACCGGTGACTGGTATCGCCGACCGGAGGGCGGCGGCGGCGCGGACGAGCCGCGCGAGAAGACAAGGAAGGCGAAGTGGCGGGTCGCAACGGGCGCGATGGCTCCGGAGCCAGGACTTCGCCGGACGGGCGCCGCGGGCGCGGCGAGGACTCGAATCGTCTTTCCCGCGCGCATGATCGGCGGCGGCCCGCCGTCGCGCATTCAGGGTAAACCCTTGAGACCGGTTTCTCACCGGGCCCTGACGGTGGACGACTCCAGCACCCGCGCACGGGGCTTTCCGGTCGGCCGCGTCAAGCGCAGTCGTACGGTGCAGGTGGCTTGGCGATCAGGGGATCACGGGATCAGGGCTGTCGTCGCACGGCGATGCTGGCGGGGTCGAACATCGGCTGGTCCTGGCCCTCGTCGACGAACACGACCAGGCCAGGCCAGCGCAGGTCGGAGAGGAAGTAGCGAACGCCATGGGTGGAAGCCCCGTAGGCACCACAGGGCGGCTCGGGGACCTCGCCGCTGGCGGTGACCGCTGGCACGGGCACGGGCGGCGCCAGCACGTAGGTGGCAGCCGTGCGCGGCAGTGGGCGCAGGGCCGCGGGCTGCAGGCGGCAGGCCGAGTCGGGCGGCAGGTGACCTGCAGCCTTCAGTGCGGCCACCACGCCGGCGAGACCCGCCTGCGCATGCGAACCCTCGACCGGCCAAGGCTGCACCACCAGCGAGTGCACCTGCCCGTTCACGCTGAGCTCGAAACCCCGGCGCTGCGCGTTCCACGCCACCCGCCAGCGGCCGGTGGCGAGATCGCAGGCCTGTACGCTCAAGCTCAGGCCACCCCCTTCGGCCTGCTCCCAGCGGCAGCCCGAGGACACCAGGCGGTCGTCGGGCGGCAGGCGGTCGGCGGCGGCCTGCGCGGGGCCCGAGGCCAGGACCAGCGCCGCCAAGGCGGCCGTCGGCAAGGGCCTCATCGGCTCCACCAGCCTTCCAGCTTCAGGCTCTGCCGGGCGGTCTCGTGCAGGTGGCAGGCCATGGTGGCCGGGCCGCCCCCGGTGCCGCCCATCCACTGCGCCTGCTCGTGAAGACAGGCAGCGTCGCGGTAGCCGACCCAGGCACGCTGCATCGCCCGCAGCGCAGCTTCCTGAGAAGCCACGGTCGCGCGGATCGAGCTCATCTCGGCGTCCTGCTTGCGCGCCTCGGCCAGCTGACGGGCATAGGCGGCGTTCAGGCGCTCGTCCCAGTAGCGCCTCTCGGCGTCGAGGCAGCCGATCATGCCGACGGTGGTGTCCTGCCCGGGCCGCGCGATGCAGGCCTGTGCGGCGCGGCCCGGACAGTCGAGCACGGCGTGTCCGGACCGCGAGGGCGATTCGGCTGCTGCCTTCGCGACACAGGCGGCGGTGGCGGCGGGTTCGAACGGCACCACGGGCTGGGCGCCTGGCGAGGTACCAGCCAGCGCAAGAACCAGGGCGGCGGCAAGTGCGCGCGCGGCCGATGTCTTCGAGGGGCGTGCGAGGAGGCTGGGCTTCATCGATCAAATCGTCGGACGAGGAGTGCCGGGACTGCCGGGTACGCTAGCGTTTCGGATCTCGCTTGTCCAACGTGAGTCTTGTCCAACGAGGTGTGAGCCTGGAGCTGGGGCCGTGTTTCAGGCGGAATGTGAGCCTGGAGGCGGGCGGCAGGGTCGGCGGTTGGCGGGCTGATGGGCAGCCCGCATGCCGCGCGCGTCG
>JBILNT010000091.1:0-14118 GCA_044374875.1 Rubrivivax sp. | reverse complement strand
GAAACACCCCGTCTCGTCGTTGCAAATCCGCGCCATGGCCCGAGCTATGGCTGTGGTTTGCGCCTGGATACGGGGCGTCTTGGCGCGCCTTTCGGCCACGGCGGAAAAACTCTCGGGCTCTGAGGCCGCCGACGCCCCCTCCTCCACGATGAAGCGACGCACCCTGCTCGCCGCCGGCACCGCCGCGGCCTTCCACGCCATGGCCCAGAACGCCCCCGGCCCTCTCGCCAACCGCTTCGACCGCGACCTTGCGGGCCGCCTGCGCGAGCGCGAGAAGGACTGGCGCATCGGCGCCGTCGTCTACCAGGTGCTGGTCGACCGCTTCGCGCCGAGCGCGAGCCTCGCGGCCAAGCGCGCCCTGTACCCGGCGCCCAAGCGCCTGCGCGACTGGAGCGAGTTGCCCGCCCGCGGGACCTACCTCGAGCGCGAGCGCGTCTGGAGCCACGAGATCGACTTCTGGGGCGGCGACCTCTCGAGCACGCGCTCGAAGCTCGACCACGTGCAGTCGCTCGGCGCCGACGTGCTCTACCTGAACCCGATCCACCTGGCCTACACCAACCACAAGTACGACGCGCTGGACTACAAGGAAGTCTCGCCCGAGTTCGGCACGCGCGCCGACGTGCGCGCGCTGGCCGGGGATCTGCACCGCCGCGGCATGAAGCTGGTGCTCGACGGCGTGTTCAACCACATGGGCCGCAATGCCCCGATCTTCCGCGACGCGCTGGCCAACCCGGCCAGCCCGTGGCGCGACTGGTTCGTCTTCGACACGCGGTTCCCAGGCGGCGCCCGCGGCTGGTGGAACGTGGAGAACCTGCCGGAGCTGAACCTCGAGAACCCCGCCGTGCGCGCACACGTCTACGGCGCGCACGACAGCGTCGTGCGCGGCTACCTGCGCGAGGGCGTCGACGGCTGGCGGCTCGACGTCGGCTTCGACATCGGCTTCGCCTTCCTGGAGGAGCTGACCCGCGCCGCCCACGCCGAAAAGCCCGGCTCGCTGGTGGTCGGCGAGATCGCGAACTACCCGCGCGAGTGGTTCCCGTCGGTCGACGGCGTCATGCACTTCATGCTGCGCCACCTGCTGCTGCGGGTGGCCGACGGCAAGCTCGACACGGCCACCTTCATGCGCATGGTGCAGCGGGTGATCGACGAGACCGGCATCGAGAACATGATGCGCTCGTGGATCTACCTCGACAACCACGACACGCCGCGGCTGGCCACGCTGCTGCCCGACGCGGCCCGGCGCCGCATCGCGCAGGTGCTGCAGTTCACGCTGCCGGGCAGCCCCAACCTCTACTACGGCAGCGAGGTGGCGATGACCGGCGGCGACGACCCCGAGCAGCGCGCTCCCATGCGCTGGGACCTGGTCGCCGCGGGACACCCGGAGCTGGCCTGGACGCGGGCCCTGGTGGCGATGCGGCGCGCGCGCCGTGCGCTGCGCATCGGCGAGTTCCGCCCCGTCACCAGCCGCTCGCTGCTGGCCTTCGAGCGCTACACCGACCGCGCCGCCGACACCGTGCTCGTGCTCGCCAACCCGGGCGACGTGGCGGTCACCGAGACGGTCATGCCGGCCAACTCGAAGCTGATGGACGGCACCGTGTTCGACGACCTCGTCGACGCCGGCGGAGCGCCGGAGGTGCGCATGTTCTCCTCGCTGGTGGAGGTGGCCATGCCGCCACGCAGCGTGCGCGTGCTGGCACCCCGGACCGCGGCATCGCCGCAGGGTTACACGAACTACAAGCGGGTGCAGTAGCGCGAGGGCGGGCGACTGACCGGGGACGCGCGGCGGGTCGCCGCGTCCCATCTCCGTTGTCGTCCTCAGCGCCCGCCGGCCGCGCAGTTCTCGGCGATGAATTGCTCGTGCGTGGGCATCACCTCGACGCACTTCGCGATCACGCTGCGCACGCTCTCCAGGTACTCGGCCAACTCCTGCTCGCTGCGCGCCTGGGCCAGCGGATGGCAGGCCGCCGGCCGCAGCCCCTGGCCGTGAATCACCTGCAGCCACGCCACCTCGGAGAAGAGCTCCAGGCCCTCGCGGAAGATGCGCCCGCGGCTGCGGAACAGCTCCATGCGCCGCTGCAGACTGGCAGGCACCTCCATCGTGCGGCAATGGCGCCAGAACGGCGTGTCGTCGCGACGCGTGGCGTGGTAGTGCAGGATCAGGAAGTCGCGGATCTGCTCGAACTCGTCGCGTGTCTGCCGGTTGTACTCGTCGATGTCGACCTGCCGGAACTCGCGATCCGGGAAGAAGCTGATCAGGCGCGCGATCGAGGTCTGGATGAGGTGAATGCTCGTCGACTCCAGCGGCTCCATGAAGCCGCTGGACAGGCCGACCGCGACGACGTTGCGGTTCCACGCCTTCTTGCGGATGCCGGTGGTGAAGCGCAGCGGGCGCGGTTCCGCAAGCGCCTCGCCGTCCAGGTTGGCCATCAGCGTGGCAGTGGCCTCGTCGTCGCTGATGAAGCGGCTGCAGTAGACATGGCCGTTGCCGATGCGGTGCTGCAGCGGGATGCGCCAATGCCAGCCAGCCGTGCGTGCGGTGGCTCGCGTGTACGGCAGCAGCGGAGAGGCCGAGGCACAGGGCACGGCGACCGCACGGTCGCACGGCAGCCAATGCGTCCAGTCTTCGTAGCCGCTGCGCAGGACCTGCTCGATCAGCAGCCCGCGGAAACCCGAGCAGTCGATGAAGAGGTCACCCTCGACCCGGCGTCCGCCGTCGAGCAGGATCGACTCGACGTGGCCGGTGAATCCGTTGAGAGTGACGTCGACGATGCGCCCCTCGACGCGATCCACGCCCCGCCCTTCGGCATGGCCGCGCAGATAGCGCGCGTACAGGCCGGCATCGAAGTGGAACGCGTGCGCCACGTCGGCCAGGGGCGAATTGCCGAGGTCGGGCCGCGCGCGCATGAAGCGGTTCTTCAGCGCAGCCGACCGGGTGATCGAATACTCGGCCAGGTCGCCGGCCTTGCCCTGCAGGTGCATCCGCAGCCAGTACTGCTCGAACTCGACCGGCCAGAGTTCCTGCCCGAAGCGGCCGAAGCCGTGCATGTAGCGCTCGCCGACGGCACCCCAGTCGACGAACTCGATCGCGAGCTTGAACGTGCCCTGCGTCTTGCGCAGGAAGTCGTCCTCGTCGATCTCGAGCACCTGGTTGAAGCGCCGGATCATCGGGATGGTGGCCTCGCCGACGCCGACCGTGCCGATCTCGTCGCTCTCGACGAGCGTGACCTTGACGGTGTCGCGCAGCACCTTGGAGAGGGCCGCTGCGGTCATCCAGCCGGCCGTGCCGCCGCCGACGATGACCACCCGGCGCAACAGCGCGCCAGGCTGCGGAGAAGTTCTGTCGCCGTTGTTCATGGGCGGGGATGATGACGGGCGAAAAAAGACCCCGGTGGCCGGGAAACCACCGGGGTCGCTCGAAGGTCAGGCGTCAGAACTTGTAGTTCGCGCCGAACAGATAGGTCTTGCCGTAGCGCTTCGTGTCGGTGGGGCTGTTGCGGTCGGTGGTGTACTCGCGGAACAGGGTGTCGGTCATGTTGTTGCCCTGGAACAGCAGCGAGAGGCCCTTGAGCGGCGTGGTGTCCGGGAACTGGTAGCTGACCTGCAGGTCGACCACCGTCTCGCCGCGGATGAAGGTGATCTTGGCGTCGTCCTTGTAGTCGCGGATCTGGCCCAGGAAGTCAGACCGCGCACGCGACGCCACGGCCACCTGCAGACCGTGCTTCTCGTAATACACGCGCAGGTTGGTCACGCGGCGCGACAGGCCCGGCAAGGGAATGTCGAACGCGGAACCCACGTCCAGACCCGCCAGTTGTCCCGGCTGGATGCGGATGGCGCTGCGGGTGTCGCTGTGGTTCACGCTGAAGCCGAAGCCGTCGAGCACCGGGGTCAGCAGCGACAGCGGCACGTTCACCGCCAGCTCCACGCCCTGGATGCTGCCTCCCTTGCCGTTGGTGGGACGCGTCAGCAGGCCGACCGTCCCGGCGGCGGGTACCGAAGCCCCGGGGGCCAGCACCCCGGCGAAGTCGTACAACTGCGGCAGGGTGAGGATGTAGGTGGAGATGTCCTTGTAGAAGCCTGCCAACGACACGTAGCCCTTGTTACCGCCGAAGTAGCGCTCGAACGACAGGTCGAAGGCCGTGGCACGGAAAGGCTCGAGATCCGGATTGCCGCCGCTGGACACCAGGATCGCCGGCGTCGACGGCGTCGGCACGGAGATGCTGGGCTTGTCGATGCTGGCCCGCATGTCACCCATGCTGGCGCGAGACATCGTGCGTGCCAGCCCCAGGCGAGCCACGGTGTCGCGGTTCAGCGACAGCATCAGGTTCAGGCTGGGCAGCACGTCGCTGTAGCTCTTGCCTCCGGACTCGCCCTGGCAAGTCTCGGCCGTGGCACCGGAGCACAGGCCCGAATCGTTCACGAACCCGCTGGAGCGCTGCTGCGTGCGCACGAGCTGTGCACCGAAGTTGCCGGTCAGCGGCAGACCGAAGAGCTGGTGATCCACGTCGGCCTTCACGAAGCCGGTGGTCACGTCTTCCTTGACTCCCCAGTTACGGTTGATCACCGCGCCGTAGGTGTTCGGCCGCAGACCATAGATGCTGCCAAGCGAACCGCGCGGGTCCCAGGTGGCCACGTCGATGCCACCCACGTTCAGCACGCCGGAGCCCGGGATGTCGACCGTGGCATAGGGGTCGGCACTGCCAGCAATGACCAGGAAGCCCTCCTGGGTGCTGGCAAGCTTCTCGCGGCTGACACGCGCCAGACCGGCCTCGATGCGGGTGACCGGACCCAGCGAGACATCACGCGTGGCCGACAGCTTGAAATGGTCGACCGAGTCGATCAGGCGAGGCGCAGCCACATAGCCGGCCTGGGGCGAATCGGGTCCGCCGCCCCAACCCATCACGTCGGTGAGCTTGACCTGGCTGCGGTCAGCGAAGTTGGTGCTGGGCGTGAACACCAGATCACCGTGGTTGCTGCCGGTGAAGCCCGTCCAGCTGATCGTCCCGGTGGCGCCGGGCGTGACAGGCGCACCATCGGCCTGGGCCGGGTTGCCGTTGCCTGCCAGGCCGCCGATGGTCTCGAAGCGGGCGCTGTTCTTCACGACCTTCGACTGCGCCATGTCCCCGGTGATGGTCCAGCCGTCGGCCTTGTAGCGCGCGTTCAGACCCCACGCCTTGGCTTCTTCGTCCGCACCCTCGTTGTGGTTGCGGATCACGCCCTTGAAGTTGTCGATGGTGCCGCTGGTGGCAATGCCGTTGTTCACCACCGCCGACACCAGCGAGGGAGTGCCGCGGTAGTTGCTCGGGTCCGAACTGCCGCCGATGAAGCCCTCGATGCCCTTCTTGAAGTTCGCCGAGCGGCCCTTGGACTGGAAGACGTCGAGCACGGTCTCGAAGTTCTTGTTGGGCTTCCACTGGAGAACGCCCATCAGGCCTTCGCGCTCCTGGTTGGAGAATTCGATGTCGCGCCCAAAACCTCCCGGCACGCCCACGGCCTGGCCGCCGTAGTTCAGCGTGGGCGTCCAGCCGCCCCAGGTGTTCACGCGCAGCTGCGCCGCGCCCTCTTCGGTGAACTTGACGGCCCCGAGCGCCACGCCGAGCGTGCGGTCGAAGAACTGGTCGACATACGAGAACGAGCGACGGCTGCCGGAGCCCTCGCCGTTGGGCACGCCGTTGTCGATGCCCGTGCGCTGCTTGCGGTAGTTCAGCGCGACCTGCCGGCCCTTGGAGTCGAGCGGGCGGATCATGTAGAGGTCGGTGGTGGAAGACAAGCCCTGGCCCAGCAGGCCGGCATTCGGCGTCTTGTAGACCAGCACGCTGTTGAGCAGTTCGGCCGGGTAGAGGTCGAAGTCGATCGCGCGGCTGCTATCCGAGGACGCCACCTCGCGCCCATTGAGCAGGCCGGTGTTGAAGTCGGGCGACATGCCGCGAACACTGATGTCCTGCGCCTTGCCGGTGTCCTTGTTGCGCTGCGCCGCCACGCCGGGCAGGCGGGCCATGGCATCGGCCACCGAGGGCTCGGGCAGCTTGCCCAGGTCTTCGGCCGTGATCGCCTCGACGATGGAATCAGCTTCCTTCTTCTTGGTGATGGCACTCTCGATGGCGGCGCGGATGCCCGTCACCGTCACCGTCTGGCCATCGGCCTGGCCTTGGGTCTGCGCCTGCGCCCAGGCCGCCCCCGAAGCCAGCAGCGCCGCCGCCGCGGCAACCGCCGTAACCGCGACCGGACCGGCCGTACGTACCGCGCGCCGGGCGCGCAATGCTGAAGTGTTCTTCACAGCAAGTCTCCTCATCAACCCCACGAGGTCTGCACGGACCAACCACACGGCAGGACGCCGTGAGCCCCAGACTCTGCTCGGTTTGTACCAAAACTAGCTATCTCAACACCCTGTGCAAACCCTATGTTGCAGTCGTGGGCACGCTCCAGACGCGTCCATTCACGTGGTCAATCGGCAGACCCACCGGAGAATCGTGGCAATGCAGCAACAATCCTGGATCAAGTTCGTAGTCAAATTACGTCGCGGATGCCACCTCGACAACACGATGACACCCCACCGGCGCGGCGATTGCGGCCGCTGGCGCTGATCCGCGGGCACGCGAGCCCAGGGCGATCACCCGTGCGTTGCTGCGCTGCGTAGCGATACTAGAAACTGCCCCCGACCGCCGGACGAACCCCCGTCGGCCAGCCGACTCCGGCCCCGTGTTCCGCCCGCGAGCGCCAAGGCCAGCATCACCAGTAGCCGAACTACTCGAGAGACCCCATGCCACTACGCATCTCGAAGACGAGGCGACTCGTCGTCGCCACCCTGGCGGCGCTGGCGGTGTCGCCCCTGCCGGCCCAGCGCAGCGACGCCGGCCTTCTGCTGCACGTGCCGTCCCCGGACTGGCGCGACCAGGTCATCTACTTCGTGATGACCGACCGCTTCGCGGACGGCGACCCGAAGAACAACGACCAGGGCGCCGGCGAATACAACCCCGCCGACCGCAGCCGCTTCAGCGGCGGTGACCTGGCCGGGCTGCGCCAGCGGCTCGACTACATCCAGGGCCTGGGCGCCACGGCGGTCTGGGTGACGCCGCCGGTGGCCAACCAGTGGCTCTCGCCGGACGGCGGGTACGGCGGCTACCACGGCTACTGGGCGCAGCACTTCAAGCAGGTCGATCCTCACCTGGGCACGCTCGACGACTACCGGCGGCTGTCGGATGCGCTGCACCGCCGCGGCATGTACCTGGTGCAGGACGTGGTGGTCAATCACGTCGGCAACTTCTTCACCTACCGCGAGCGCTGGCGCGAGGCCGATCCGGCGCACGGCTGGGAGGCCCACGACCGCTCGCCGCCGGTGCCGCGACCGACCCAGGCGCCGTTCGACCAGAACGACCCGCGCGACCCGGCGCAGCGCGCCGCGGGCATCTATCACTGGACGCCGGACGTTCGCGACTACGACGACGAGCGGCAGCTGCTGGACTTCCAGATGTCGGGGCTGGACGACCTGAACACCGGAAACCCGGCGGTGCGGCGCGCGCTGCGCGAGAGCTTCGGCTTCTGGATCCGCGAGGCCGGCGTCGACGCGCTGCGCATAGACACCGCGTTCTACGTGCCGCCGTCGTTCTTCGCAGATTTCCTGCACGCCACCGATCCCCAGGCCCCCGGGGTGGACCGGGTGGCCCGCGCCACCGGGCGCACCGGGCTGCACGTCTTCGGCGAGGGCTTCGGCATCGACCGCCCCTTCGACGACACGCAGGCGCGGCGCATCGAGCGCTACGCGCGCGGCCCTGGCCGTGAGGCGCTGCTGCCCGCGATGATCAACTTCCCGCTCTACGGCACGCTGGGCGACGTGTTCGCCCGCGGGCGGCCGACCGCCGAGCTCGCGCATCGCATCGAGAGCATGATGAAGGTGCACGCGCGGCCGCACCTGATGCCGAGCTTCGTCGACAACCACGACGTCGATCGTTTCCTCGC
This sequence comes from Rubrivivax sp., assembly GCA_044374875.1. GTDB lineage: Bacteria > Pseudomonadota > Gammaproteobacteria > Burkholderiales > Burkholderiaceae_C > Rubrivivax. The sequence goes on along the minus strand of JBILNT010000091.1, from coordinate 6,165 downwards.
AGGCGGCTCGGAGGCCGCGCTTCGCCAGAGCCTGCTGGCGCTGTTCACGCTGCCCGGCATCCCGACGATCTACTACGGCACCGAGCAGGGCTTCACGCAGCCACGCGCCTCGATGTTCGCCGCCGGCTGGGGCTCGGGCGGCCGCGACCGCTTCGACACCAGCGCGCCGCTGTACCGCGCGATCGCCGGCATGGCCGAGCTGAGGCGGCAGCACCGCGTGCTGTCGCGCGGCACGCCCGAGCTGCTGCGCGCCAGCGCCGCCGGCCCCGGCGTGCTGGCGTGGCGGATGCAGTCCGCCACGCCGGGCGATCGGGGCCCGGCCAGCGATCCGGTGATCGTCGCCTTCAACACCTCCGAGCGGCCGGTGCTGGTGGAGCACCTCGCCACCGGCCTGCCCGCCGGCACGCGCCTGGCGGGCCGGTTCGGGCTGGAAGGCAGGCCGGCCGACCTGACGACGGACGCCGCCGGCGCGGTGACGCTGGTGCTGCCGCCGCGCGCCGGGCTGGTGTGGACGGCCGGCGGTGCCGGTGCGGGCTCCGCGCCCGGCGCCACGCAGGCCGCTGGCGGCAGCCCTTCGATCGAACCGCCAGCCGCCACGGGCCCGGCCACCGACGACTTCGAGCTTGTCGGCAGTGCGGCGCCCGGCGCGAGCCTGCGGCTGGTGGTCGACGGTGACGTCTCGCGCGCGGTCGCGATGCGCGCCGACGAGCGCGGGCGTTGGCGGGCGCGGGTCGACACCTCTTCGATGATCGATCCCGGTGTCGAGCACCGCGCCGTGGCCTGGGACGAGCAACGTGGCGCGGCGTCGCAGGCCCACCGATTCCGCGTCGAGCGGCGCTGGCAGCAGGTGGCGGCGGTCGACGACCCGGCCGGCGACGACGCCGGCCCGGCGCGTCGCTACGTCTACCCGACCGACCCGAGCTGGGGCGACAACCGGCAGATGGACATCCGCCGCGTCGAGGTCTGGCGCTCGGGCGGCGCGCTGCGCATCGACGTGCAGCTCCACCGGCTGACGCGCAGCTGGAGCCCGGCCAACGGGTTCGACCACGTCGCGCTCACCGTCTTCCTCGAACTGCCTGGCACGCAGGCCGGCAGCGAGTGGATGCCGCTGCAGAACGCCCGGCTGCCCGAAGGCATGCGCTGGCACCGGCGGCTTCGGGTGCACGGCTGGAGCAACGCGCTGTTCGATGCGGCGGGCGCGAGCGCGTCTCTCGAGGGCACCCCGATCGCACCGGCGGCGAGGGTGGCGGTCGACGAGGCGCGGCAGGTGGTCAGCCTGGTGCTGCCCGCCGCCTCGCTCGGCACGGCCGCCGGGACGGCCGGCGCGCGCATCTACGTGAACACCTGGGACTACGATGGCGGCTACCGCCGCCTGACGCCGCAGCCCGGCACGCACCACATGGGCGGGGGCCAGCCCACCGAGCCGCTGTGGATGGACGACACGCCGCTCATCACCCTCCCAGCCCCCGCCGCGAACGCACCGCCCGCCAGACCATGAACCGCAGACACTTCACGCTCGCCGCTGCCACCGTGGCGGCCACCGCCTCGCCCGCGATCGGCCAGACGGCGGCCGAGGCGCCGCCCCTGCCCTCGGTCACGGTCGGGCGCATCGAGCGGCTGGCGCCGTTCCCGTCCCGGCACGTCGACGCGCGCATCGTCGACGTCTGGCTGCCGCCCGGCTACGACGCCCGACAGGCGCACGCCGTGCTGTACATGCACGACGGCCAGATGCTGTTCGACGCCACGACGACGTGGAACCGCCAGGCCTGGGACGCGCACCTGGCGGTCGCGCGGCTGATGGCCGGTGGGCGCATCGTGCCGACCATCGTCGTCGGCGTGTTCAACAACGGCAAGCGCCGGCACAGCGAGTACTTCCCCGAGCGGGCGCTCGCCCACCTGCCGCCGGCGCTGCGCTCGGAGCTCGTCGCCCGCGGCCTGGACGGCCAGCCCCGCGCCGACGCCTACCTGCGCTTCCTGGCCGAGGAACTCAAGCCCGCCATCGACGCGCGCTACGCGACGCGCCGTGAGGCGGCGTGGACCGCCGTGACGGGCTCGAGCATGGGCGGGCTGATCTCGCTGTACGCCGGCTGCGAGCGGCCCGACGTGTTCGGCCTGGTGGGCGCGCTGTCGACGCACTGGATCGGCAGCTTCGAGCCCAACGCCACGGTGCCGCTGGCCTTGCTGACCTGGCTGCGCGAGCGCCTCCCGCGCCCGGCCGGGCGGCGCCTGTACCTGGACACCGGCAACGCCGAGCTCGACGCCCACTACCCGACCTGGCACGCCGCGGCCGCGCAGGTGATCCGCGACGCAGGGTACGGCGAAGGCCGCGAGGCGATGATCCGCCTGTTCGACGGCGCCGGCCACAACGAACGCGCCTGGGCGGCACGCCTGGAGGAACCGCTGGCCTTCCTGCTCGCCCCGCGGCGCTGACGAAGAAGGCCCGCGGGTCAGCGTGCCGTGGGCTGGGCCAGGGCGGCGGCGGCGCCGGTCAGTGCGGCCAGCGTGTCGGTGATGACCGCGGTCGGGACCTCCGACAGGTAGGCGTGGAAGCGCCCCTTGGCCTCGAAGCGCTCGCGGAAGGCCGAGGCGAAGAAGCGCTCGCCCAGCCGTGGCACGATGCCGCCGCCGATGTAGACGCCGCCGCGCGCGCCGAGCGTCAGCGCGACGTTGCCGGCGAAGCCGCCGAGCAGGGCGCAGAAGACGTCGAGCGTCTGGGCGCACAGGGCGTCGGTGCCGGCGACGCCGCGCTCGACGATCGCCTCGACCGGCATCGGCGCCTCGACACCGCGCCCCGTCACCGCCGCCACGGCGTCGCGCAGCAGCGGCAGGCCCATGCCCGAGAGCAGCCGCTCGGCCGAGACATGGGCGTGGCTGCGCCGCACCCAGGCCAGGAGATCGCTCTCGAAGTCGTCGCTCGCCGCCAGCGTCGCGTGTCCACCTTCGCCGGGCAGGGCCACCCAGCCGGACGCCGTCTCGACGACGGCCCCGACGCCCAGCCCGGTGCCCGGGCCGATGACGGCCAGCGTGCCCCGCCGCTCGGGCAGGCGACCGTGCGGCCGGAGTTGGGCGGGCTGCAGGTGCGGCAGTGCCAGCGCCAGGGCCTCGAAGTCGTTGAGCAGGAGCAGTCCCTGCAGCCCCAGTGCAGCCTGCGCGGCACCACGCTGGAAGTGCCAGTGGCTGTTGGTCATGCGCACGTCGTCGCCGACCACCGGCGTGGCCAGCGCGAAGGCGGCCCGGCGGGGCGCTGCCAGTTCCGGAACCTCGCTGCGGATCTCGTCGAGATAGGCCGCCGCCGCCTGCGCCGGCCCGTCGAAGGCGGCCACCGGAAGGCTGCGCACGTGACGGACATCGCCACCGGCATCGCCCAACCAGCCGAAGCGCGCGTTCGTCCCGCCGATGTCGGCCAGCAGCCACGGCAGGCCCGCACCCGCCGGCGCCCCTGACGCCAGCGGCCCGGGCATCGCGTTGGTGATCGGCAGACTCATCTCGAGGCAGTTCGGCAGGGGCAGCGACAGGGCCCTCTCATCTAGCAATACTACATGCATTGAAGATCCGCATGACTCGCTTTCCCCCTAAATGAGCGTCTTTGGCGTAGTTAAGCTACCGTGTCACCCGCACGCAAGCGCCGGACCCGCGTCGCTGTCGTGCATACTTCGAGGATGGCAGCCGGCACCGCGATGGACTCCTACGACTCGCCCCGCCTGATCGCCGACATCGGCGGCACCTACGCGCGCTTCGCCGTCGAGACCGGCCCGGGCGTGTTCACGCGCCACGCCTCGCTGCCCTGCGAGGCGCACCCCGACTTCCACGCGGCGGTGTCGGCCTACCTGGCCACGCTGCCCGCCGACATCTACATCCAGCACGCCGCGATCGCGATCGCCAACCCGGTGGAAGGCGACCACGTGCGGATGACCAACTACCACTGGCAGTTCTCGATCGAGGACATGCGCCAGCGCCTGGGCCTGGTCACGCTGGTGGTGGTCAACGACTTCACGGCGCTGGCGATGTCCCTGCCGCGCCTGGCCGCGCACGAGCGGCGCCAGGTCGGCGGCGGCACGCCGCGCGTGCAGAGCGTGATCGGCCTGCTCGGATCGGGCACCGGCCTGGGTGTGTCGGGGCTGATCCCGGCCGGCGACGGCTGGATCGCGCTGGGCACCGAAGGCGGCCACGTCAGCTTCTCGCCGCGCGACGAGCGCGAGCTGGCCATCCTGCGCCACGCCTGGACGCGCTACCCGCACGTCTCCTTCGAGCGGCTGCTCTCGGGCCCGGGCATGCAGCTCATTCACGAGGCGCTGTGCCTGCATGGCGGCCGGCCGGCCGAGACCCTGAGCGCCCCCGAGATCACGCGGCGCGCGCTCGAGGCCGCCGACCCGGCCTGCCTGGAGACGCTGGACGCCTTCTGCAGCATGCTGGGCACGGCGGCCGCGAACCTGGCGGTCACCTTCGGGGCGATGGGCGGCCTCTACATCGGCGGCGGCATCGTGCCGCGCCTGGGCGACTACTTCGACCGCTCGGGCTTCCGGGCCCGCTTCGAGGACAAGGGCCGCTTCGGCGACTACGTGCGCGCCATCCCCACCTACGTGATCACCGCGCCCAACGCCACGCTGCTCGGCGCCTCGGCCATCCTCGCGGCGCAGCTTGCGCGTCTGGGCTCGCGCCCGGGCTCGGCGCTGCTGCAGCAGATCGAGCGCACGATGGCGCAGCTCTCGCCCGCCGAACGGCGCGTCGCCAGCCACGTGCTGGCGCACCCGCGCACCGTGCTCAACGACCCCATCGCCGAGATCGCCCGCGCCTCGGGCGTCAGCCAGCCAACGGTGATCCGCTTCTGCCGCTCGCTGGGCTGCGAGGGCCTGTCGGACTTCAAGCTGCGCCTCGCATCGGGGCTGACCGGCACGATCCCGGTGACGCACGCGCAGGTCACCGGCGCCGACAGCTCCATCGAGCTCGGCGAGAAGGTGCTGGGCAACACCGCCTCGGCGGTGCTGCAGCTGCGCGACCATCTCAACCGCGACGCCATCGAGCGCGCGATCGGCCTGCTGACCGACGCCTCGCGGGTCGAGTTCTACGCCGTGGGCCACTACGGCGCGGTCGCCCAGGACGCGCAGTTCAAGTTCCTGCGCTTCGGCGTGCCGTCGTCAGCCAACCTCGAGCCGCGCCTGCAGCTGCTGGCGGCCAACGTGCTGCGGCCGGGCGACGTCGCGGTGATCATCAGCAGCAGCGGCCAGATCGACGACCTGCTGGCCGTGGCCGACCGCGCCCGCGAGCGCGGCGCCGCGGTGATCGCCGTTACGGCCAGCCAGTCGCCGCTGGCCCGCAAGGCCGACGTGGCGCTGATGGTCGACCACGTCGAGGACGTCGCCACGCAGGTGCCGATGGTCAGCCGCATCCTGCACCTGCTGGTGGTCGACATCCTCGCCGTCGGCGTGGCGATGCGCCGCGGCGGCGGCAGCACGATGGAACTGCCGCAGCAGACCGTTGCCGGCCTCGACGAGTCACAGGGCAGCGAGCCCTCGCGGCGCGCCCGTCGGGCCGCCCCCGGGGTCAGCGCCGCCGGGCCGCTGGCGCACCTGACCTCGCATTCGCGATGAGAGTCACCGCGGTGCGCGGGCCGGGGCGCACTGCCGAACGTTAAACTCGGGGGCTTCCCGAGGAGCGTTGCGACGGGCCGGCACGGCTCGCCAGGCTCGGGAGCCGGCGGCCGGCAGGCCGCCGACCGTGCAACGGCGCTCACCCACCTCCGTGTGTGTGACGCGCCATGCCTTCTGACCTGACCACCCCCGCCCCGATGCGCCTGGCCGGCCTCGAGCCGCTGCTCATCGCGCCCGGCTCGCTGTTCGTCAACATCGGCGAGCGCACCAATGTCACCGGCTCGAAGGCCTTCGCGCGGATGATCCTCGAGGGCCGGTTCGAGGACGCGCTGGCGGTGGCGCGCCAGCAGGTCGAGAACGGCGCGCAGATCATCGACGTCAACATGGACGAGGCCATGCTCGACAGCAAGGCCGCGATGGTGCGCTTCCTGCAGCTGGTGGCCAGCGAGCCCGAGATCGCGCGCGTGCCGATCATGATCGACAGCTCGAAGTGGGACGTGATCGAGGCCGGCCTCAAGTGCATCCAGGGCAAGGGCATCGTCAACTCGATCTCGCTGAAGGAGGGCGAGGCCGAGTT
>JBILNT010000089.1:0-14121 GCA_044374875.1 Rubrivivax sp. | reverse complement strand
CACGTCGCGCCGCCAGCGCCTTGCGTCTTGCTTCACCCATCGGGTGAGTGTGCCAACACCGCGCAAGTCCGCAACAACACTGCAGATCCAGGTCATCTCGCAGCGGCAACTGCCGGATTTAGGTTCAGGCCGACGCCGCCAGGCGGCGCGCCGTCCGCAGTGCCGCGACCAGGCTCGACGGATCGGCCAGGCCCTGCCCGGCGATGTCGAAGGCGGTGCCGTGGTCGGGGCTGGTGCGCACGAAGGGCAGGCCCAGGGTCACGTTGACGCCTTGCTCGACGCCCAGGTACTTCACGGGGATCAGCCCGTGGTCGTGCGTCATCGCGACGACGAGGTCGAACTCGCCCGGGTGGCCTGCCGCGTCGCGGGCCCGCATGAACACGGTGTCGGGCGCGAACGGGCCGCGCGCGTCGATGCCCTCGGCACGCGCAGCCGCCACCGCCGGGCCGATGAAGCGCAGTTCCTCGTCGCCGAACAGGCCACCCTCGCCGGCGTGCGGGTTGAGGCCGGCCACGGCGATGCGCGGTGCGGCGATGCCCCAGGCCGCGGCGGCGCGGTGGGCGATGCGGATCGTCGACAGCACGGCCTCGAAGTCGAGCAGTTCCAGAGCGCGACGCAGGGCGACGTGGATCGTCACCAGCACCACCCGCAGTTCGTCGTTGGCCAGCATCATGCGCACCGGCGGCGGCGGCTCGCCCGGCGCCGCCGCCAGCGCCTGCAGCATCTCGGTGTGGCCGGGAAAGCCGATGCCGGCAGCCGCCAGCGCCTCCTTGTGGATGGGCGCGGTGACGACGGCACAAGCCTCGCCGGACTGCACCCTGCGCACCGCGGCCTCGATGCACAGCGCCGCAGCGGCACCGCACAGCGCATCGACGCGCCCCAGCGGCAGCGCCGCCAGCCCTTCGGGCAGTCCCGGCGGGGCCAGCACGGCAAGGCAGCCCGGCGGCACGTCGGGCCGATCGGCGGGCGATTCGAGCAGCGCCAGCATCGGCCTGCCGCCCGCGCCGCAGGCGGCGGCGCGCCGCAGCACCGCCGGATCGCCAACGACGACCGCATCGGCCATCTCGCCGCGGCGGAAGGCCTCGACGATGATCTCGGGGCCGATGCCGGCGGCATCGCCCATGGTCACGAGCAACGGCTTCACGGGACGCACTTCATGCCGGGTTGTCGATGTCGATGAAACGGTGCTCCAGCCCGAGCCGCGCCGCGACGTGCGCGGCCACCGCCGGCGCGCCGTAGCGCTCGGTGGCGTGGTGCCCGCAGGCGAGGAAGGCCACGCCGGTCTCGCGCGCCAGGTGCGCCTGCGGTTCGGAGATCTCGCCGGTGACGAAGGCATCCGCGCCCGCGGCGACGGCCGCCTCGAAGTACCCCTGCGCGCCGCCGGTGCACCAAGCCACACGCGTCAGCGGCCGGCCGTCGCCCGGCACGACCAGCGGCGTGCGACCCAGGGCCGCGCCCGCGATGGCGGCGAGGTCCTGCAACGCCAGACGCTGCCCCGCGCCGCCGATGAAGCCGAGATCCTGCTCGCCGAAGCGCGCATCGGCGATGAGCCCGAGCCTCTGGCCGAGCTGCGCGTTGTTGCCCAGTTCCGCGTGCGCGTCGAGCGGCAGGTGGTAGGCGAACAGGTTCACGTCGTGGCGGACCAGGCGTGCCACGCGCTCGCGCAGCCAACCGGTCAGGCGCCCGTCGTGGCCGCGCCAGAACAGGCCGTGGTGGACGAGCAGCGCGTCGGCGCCCGCCTCGATCGCGGCGTCGATGAAGGCCAGGCTGGCCGTCACGCCCGAGACGAGCCGGCGCACTTCGCGGCGACCCTCGACCTGCAGGCCGTTCGGCCCATAATCCCGGAACCGGTCCGGCTCGAGCAGGTTGCGCAGGCAGGATTCGACTTCGCTTCGCTCGGCCATCGTGCCGACCCCTCGCATGTGGCGTAGAACCTGGCTCGTATTCTCTCAGGCGGTCACGGTCGCGCTCGCGGCGCTGTTCGTCGTGATGACGCTCAAGCCCGACTGGCTGCCCCGCGCCACCGTGGGTGGCGTCGCGGGCACGCTGCCGTCGCCCACCGTCTTCACCGTGGCTTCGTCGGCGTCCGGTCCGGCGAGCTCGACCGCAGGCTACGCTCAGGCAGCGCGCGCCGCCACGCCGGCGGTGGTGAGCATCGTCGCCAGCAAGATGCGCCGCAACCCGCACACCGACGACCCGGCGTTCCGCTTCTTCTTCGGCGACGGCGCCGCGCAGCCGCAGACCGGCCTGGGCTCGGGCGTGATCGCGAGCCCGCAGGGCTACCTGCTGACCAACCACCACGTCATCGAGGGCGCCGACGAGATCGAGGTGCAGCTCGCGGATGGCCGGCAGGCGCAAGCCCGCATCATCGGCACCGATCCGGAGACCGACCTGGCGGTGCTGAAGATCGATCTCGACCGCCTGCCGGTGATCACCTTCGGCGAGATCGGCTCGCTGCAGGTGGGCGACGGCGTGCTGGCGATCGGCAACCCGTTCGGCGTCGGCCAGACGGTGACGGCCGGCATCGTCAGCGCACTCGGGCGCAACCGCCTCGGGCTGTCGACCTTCGAGAACTTCATCCAGACCGACGCCGCGATCAACCCCGGCAACAGCGGCGGCGCGCTGGTGAACGCCGCCGGTCACCTGGTGGGCATCAATACCGCGATCTTCTCGCGCAGCGGCGGCAGCATGGGCATCGGCTTCGCGATTCCCGCCGACACCGCGCGCGCCGTGCTCGAGAGCCTGGTCCGCGATGGCGTGGTGACACGCGGCTGGATCGGTGTAGAGACCCGCGACCTGACGGCCGAGTTCGCCGAGAGCTTCGGACTGCCCGTGAGCGAGGGCGTGCTCATCACGGGCGTGCTGCAGGACGGACCGGCCAGCAAGGGGGGCGTGCGTCCCGGAGACGTGGTGGTGCGCATCGACGGTCGCCCCACGCCGTCGACGGTGCAGCTGCTGTCGGTGGTGGCGGCACTGGCCCCGCAGAGCCAGGCCGTGGTGACGGTACAGCGCGGACCGCAGGCGCTGGACCTCACCGTCACGGTGGCCCGGCGGCCGGCGCCCGGGTCCCGCCGACCCGGCTAGATGCCGCGCACCTGCCGGCCCTCAACCGGCTGGAGCCGCCTCAGGCCGCCTTGTCGTCGGCGGCCTCGGGGTCCGGCGCGCGCGTCGTCTTGATCAACATCTGCGCGGCGATGATCCCGATCTCGTAGAGGATGCACATCGGGATGGCCAGCGCGAGCTGCGAGATCACGTCGGGCGGCGTGACGATGGCCGCGATGATGAACGAGGCGACGATGAAGTAGCCGCGGAACCTGCGCAGCTGGTCGACCGAGACCACGCCGATCCGCGCCAGCACGATCACCGCGATCGGCACCTCGAAGGCGATGCCGAAGACGAGGAACAGCGTCAGCACGAAGCCGAAGTACTGCTCGATGTCCGGCGCCGCCGTGATGCTGGCAGGCGCGAACGACTGGATGAACTGCGACATCCCCGGGATCACCAGGAAGTAGCAGAAGGCCACGCCGAGGAAGAACAACAGCGTGCTGCTGACCACCAGGGGCACCACCATCCGCTTCTCGTGCGAGTACAGCCCTGGCGCGACGAAGGCCCAGACCTGGTAGAGCACCCAGGGCAGGGCCACCATGAAGGCCGCCATCAGGGTGATCTTGAGCGGCACCAGGATCGGCGAGATGACGTTGGTGGCGATCAGCGTGGCGCCCTTGGGCAGGTGGGCCACCAGCGGCGCGGCCAGCAGGTCGTAGAGGCCGGCCGGCCCCGGCCAGACGGCGAGCAGGCCGAAGGCGATGCCGACACCGATGAGCGCGCGGATCAGGCGGTCGCGCAGCTCGACGAGGTGCGAGACGAAAGGGGCTTCGGTGCCCTCGAGCTCGTCGCGGGGGGAATTCGGGTCTGCGCTCATCGGGTCTCGGGGAAGCGGTGCGCGCTCAGCGCACCTTGACACCCGGCGGGCGGAAACGCGCCACGCGGGCCGCCCCCGACTGCGCCCGGGTGCGGACGCCGTGGCGCTGCTTGTACCACTGCGGCGTGGCGCCGCGCTTGAGGCGCCAGTTCTTCTTCGGCGGCTGGTAGGCCGGCGGCGGCAGCGGGGCCGGCTCGTAGGCCGAGGAGGTCGTCGAATCCGACTCCAGGCCCGCGGTCGCGTCCTTCCAGTCGCGCTCGAAGGCGCTGCCGGCCTCGCCGACCTCGCGCTGCACGGTCTGCTCGACGTCGCGCGCGGCGTCCTCGAACTGCGTCTTCATCTTCTTGAGCTCGTCGAGCTCGATGGAGCGGTTCACCTCCGCCTTGACGTCGGCGACGTAGCGCTGCGCCTTGCCCAGCAGGTGGCCGACCGTGCGGGCCACCTTGGGCAGCTTCTCGGGGCCGATGACGATCAGCGCCACCGCGCCGATCAGCGCGAGCTTGTCGAATCCGAAGTCGATCATGCGGTGCGAGTGCCGCCCGCCGGCTGCCCGCGGGCACGCCGGTCAGGACGAAGCAGGCTCAGGACTTGGTCTTGGCCTCGACGTCGACGGTGTTGGCGTCTGCACTCCGCTGCTGCGCGGTGACCTGCTGCTGCGGCGCGGCCGGCTGCTGCGCGTCGGCCGCTTCGCCGCCGCTCTTCATGCCGTCCTTGAAGCCCTTGACGGCGCCACCGAGGTCGGAGCCGATGTTCTTGAGCTTCTTGGTGCCGAAGATCAACACCACGACCAGCAGCACGATGAGCCAGTGCCAGATGCTGAACGATCCCATGATCTATCTCCTGGAGGGAATCAATGATTCTACGGCCGGGGGCATCTCACCCCTTGGCCCAGGGTCGGGGCCCGCCCATCACGTGCATGTGCAGGTGATGGACCTCCTGCCCGCCGTCGCGACCGGTGTTGATGACCGTCCGGAAGCCGTTCGTGACGCCGAGGTCGCGCATCAGCGTCGGGGCCAGCGCCAGCATGCGGCCGAGCAGCGGCACATGCCGCTCGCCGACGTCGGCGTGGCTGGCGATGTGCAGCTTCGGAATGATCAGGACGTGCACCGGCGCCCACGGGTTGATGTCGTGGAACACCAGCAGTTCGTCGTCCTCGTGGACCTTGCGCGCCGGGATCTGTCCGGCGACGATCTTGCAGAAGATGCAGTTCGGGTCGGCGTGGTGCTCGCTCATGTCGGCATCGAGGCGTTCTTGTTCAGGCTGGCCCAGCCGCGAACGATGCGGTAGAGGAACCAGATCGAGATCAGCGTCCAGGCGATCCAGCCCGGCGCGATCAGCAGCACCCACAGCGGTGCGGTCAGCAGGTACAGCACGCCGGCCCAGACCAGCGAGCGCAGCCGCCACGAGAAGTGCGACGCGTGCCAGGTGCCGGCGGCGTCGCCGCGCTTGACCAGGTCGATCACCAGCGCCACCAGCAGCAGCACGACGCTGGCCTGCGCGCCCGGCAGCACCGCCCCGACGGCGACGATGGTGTGCAGCAGGTAGCTGACGTGGCCGACGTTCTTCAGTCCGTTGTCCCGGGATGCCGGGTCGATCACCTCGACGTTCACTCGCGACCTCCTTGGCCCGCATCGGCGCGCCCGCGCCGGATTCCCATCATGGTGCCCCGCCCTCGCGTTCCCGCACCTTGCGCAGGGCGAATTCCTCCAGCCCCGAGAGGCCTTCGCGGCGCTCGAGCTCGGCCAGCACGTCGGCCGGCTTCAGGCCGAAGTGCGCCAGCGCCACCATCGAGTGGAACCACAGGTCGGCCACCTCGTAGACGATCTTCGCGCGGTCGCCGTCCTTGCCCGCCATCACGGCTTCGGTGGCTTCCTCGCCGATCTTCTTCAAGATGGCGTCGGTGCCCTTGGAAAACAAGCGGGCGACGTAGCTCTCGTCGGGCGAGCGGCCGCGCCGCGACTCGATGACCTCGGCCAGGCGCTGCAGGGTGTCGGCGGAAGGGTTCACTTGTAGATGCGCTCCGGGTCCTTCAGCACGGGGTCGACCGCGTGCCAGGTGCCATTCTCGTAACGCTGGAAGAAGCAGCTGTGACGACCGGTGTGGCAGGCGATGCCTGGCTCGTGACCGAGCTGCGTCACCTTGAGCAGCACGACGTCCTCGTCGCAGTCGAGACGGACCTCGTGCACCTGCTGGAAGTGGCCGGACTCCTCGCCCTTGCGCCACAGGCGGTTGCGCGAGCGGCTCCAGTAGACGGCGCGGCCGCTGGCCACGGTCTCGGCCAGCGCCTCGCGGTTCATCCAGGCCACCATCAGCACGTCGTTCGTGCCGGCCTCCTGGGCGATGGCCGGCACCAGGCCGCGCTCGTCCCAGCGCACGTGGTCCAGCCAGTCGGTGGTGGGCTCGTTCATCGCGGGGAGTCTAGCGGGGGTTCCGGGGCCTCCCGGTGCGTCGGCCCGGCGAAGCCGCGCTCGTCGGCGAACCAGCGCAGCACCGGGACGGTGCCCGGCAGCACCGGCACCACCTCGACCGGCAGCGACTGCCAGGCCATCTGCTGCCCCTCGCGCATCTCGAAATCGCCCTGCCACTCGAAGACCTTGCAGAAGTGCAGCCGCACCAGCGCATGCGGGTAGTCGAACTCGTCGACCTTCCACGGCCGCGCAGTGCCGATCGTGATGCCGAGTTCCTCGAGCAGCTCGCGGCGCAGCGCCTGCTCGACGCTCTCGCCGGCCTCGAGCTTGCCGCCCGGGAACTCCCAGTGGCCGGCGTAGACCTTGCCGTTCGGGCGCGAGGTGAGCAGGAAGCGGCCGTCGCCGTCGATCAGCACGCCCACGGCGACGTCGACCGGCGTGCGCGCCGTGCCTTCGCCTTCAGCCATCGAGCCGCCCCGCGTAGTCGCGCGCGAACTGCCAGGCCACCCGGCCCGAGCGCGAGCCGCGTTCCAGCGCCCAGACCAGGCACTCGGGGCGCGCGGCGGCGATGCGCGCCTCGTCCACGCCGAAGTGGCGCAGCCACTGCGCCGCGATGGCGAGGTACTCGTCCTGGGTGAACGGGTAGAAGCTGATCCACAGCCCGAAGCGCTCGGACAGAGAGATCTTCTCCTCGACCACCTCGCCCGGGTGCACCTCGCCGTCCTCGGTGTGCTGGTAGGAGAGGTTCTCCTTCATGTACTCGGGCAGCAGGTGGCGGCGGTTGCTGGTGGCGTAGATCAGCAGGTTGTCGCCCGCCTGCGCCACCGAGCCGTCGAGCACGCTCTTGAGCGCCTTGTAGCCGGGCTCGCCCTCGTCGAAGCTGAGGTCGTCGCAGAAGACGATGAACTTCTCGGGCCGGCCGGCGACGAGGTCGATCAGGTCGGGCAGGTCCACCAGGTCGGCCTTGTCGACCTCGATCAGGCGCAGGCCGCGGGCCGAGAACTCGTTGAGGCAGGCCTTGATCAGCGAGCTCTTGCCGGTGCCGCGCGCGCCCGTCAGCAGCACGTTGTTGGCGCTGCGGCCGGCGACGAACTGCCCGGTGTTGCGCACCAGGCGCTCCATCTGCGGCCCGACCTCCTTGAGGTCGGCCAGGCGGATGGTCGCGACCTGGCGCACGGGCTCGAGCACGCCGGCATTGCCGCGGCGGCGGTAGCGGAACGCGACCGAGGCGTTCCAGTCGGGGGCGGCGGGCGCGTGCGGCAGCACGGCCTCGACGCGCGCGAGCAGCGACTCGGCGCGGGTGATCAGGTTCAGCAGGGCATCGGCGGACATGGCGCGCAAGTGTAGGCGCGCCGGCGCGGACAGGCCGGCCGCGCTCAGCGGGCGGTGTTCGGCACTTCGACGACGCGCTCGTCGGCGACCGCGAAGATCCGCTCGCCCGGGGCCGGCACCACCACGTGCGCCCCGGTGAAGGCGCCGAACGCCGGCAGCACGCCCACCTGGGCACCGAAATGGAAGCACGGCAGGCGCAGCCGGTCGCGCGCCCGGCCGCCGATGACGACCGCCGGATGCAGGTGCCCGGCGACGGCGTACGCGCCGGCCACCGGCTCGGGTTCGTGGACGACGACGAGCCTGCCGGCCAGCGGCCAAGGCGCATCGACCGCGTCGATGCGCCACTCGGGCGGCGGGTCGCCGGCCCGGCGGTCGTGGTTGCCGCGCACCAGCAGCATGTCGACATCGGCGTGCCGCGCCCGCCAGCCGGCGACGACCTCGACCACCGCGGCCGTGCGGCCGCGCGCGGCATGCAGCAGGTCGCCGACGAAGACGAGCCGCGAGGCGCGCGTGCCGTCGAGCAGTGCATCCAGCGCCGCCAGGGTCTCGGCCGTGGTGCCGCTGGGCACCGGCACGCCCAGGCGGCGGAAGCTTGCCGCCTTGCCGAAGTGGACGTCGGCCACCAGCAGCGTGCGTTCGTCGGGCGCGAAGGCGGCGCGGCCCGGCAGCAGTTGCAGGCGCACGCCGCCGGCTTCGAGCTCGGCCATCGTCGGGCAGTCGGTCGGACCCACCGCCGCCGGGCGGTGGCCGGGGATGCCCGCCATCAGGCCGTGAGTCGGGCCAGCGCGAGGTCGATCTGGTCGGTCGGCAGACGGCGGAAGCCCGAGCGCGCGTAGCGGTGCAGCCGGCCGACGATCAGCGCGGTCAGCGCACCGGCCAGGGCGTTGGCATCCACGGTAGGCGTGGAGGAGCCGGCGGCCTCGGCCGCCTGGCGCAGACTCTGCCGCAGTTGCGACTCGACGCGGTCGAAGAACTGGCCCATGCGGGCCGCCAGGCGCTCGTGCTCGAACACCAGGGCGTCACCCACCATCACGCGGGTCATGCCGGGGTTCCTCTCGCCGAACTGCAGCAGCATGGTGGCGATCTTCTGCGCCTGGCCGCTGCCCGAGGTGTCGCGCTCGACGATCTGGTTGACGAGCGTGAACACGCTGGACTCGATGAACTCGATCAGCCCCTCGAACATCTGCGCCTTGCTGGCGAAGTGGCGGTACAGGGCGGCCTCGCTGACCTGCAGGCGCGCGGCCAGCGCAGCCGTGGTGATGCGCTCGGCCCCGGGTTGCTCCAGCATCTCGGCCAGCGTCTGCAGGATCTGGATGCGCCGCTCGCCCGGCTTCGGGCGCTTGCGGGTGGGGGCGGCCGGAGCAGGTTCCGGCGTGCCGGCAGTCTCGGCGCCGGCGGCTTCTTCTGGCGTGTCGTGCATCGCGGCGGCGCGCAGCGTTTGTGTGCAAAAGATTCTGTCACACGCCACCCGGGGCCTCCGGTGCAGGTAAACGCTGACGTTCGCCGGCTTTTGGCGTGCCAGCGCCGCCGCCGCCGGCAGCGAGGCGGGGCTACAGACCCCGGAGTTCGCGCAACGAACGGACCCGGCGGTCGACGTAGGCCGGGCGGCGCACCGTGCGCGCCCTGCCCGACGGCACCACGGGCGTGGCGCGCAGCCAGCGCTGCATCCAGACGGTACGCATGCCGATCCCGCGTGCCGACTTCTGGTGCTCGAGCGTGTCCTCGACGAGCACGCAGCGCGAGGCGGGCACGCCCAGGCGTGCCACCAGCCGGCGCAACATCCGGGCATCGGGCTTGGGGCGCAGGTGGCCGAACATCGCCATGTCCTCGATCGCGATCACGCCGTCGAACCAGTGACGGATGCCCAGCGCGTCGAGCACCTGGTGCGTGTAGTTCCGGGGCGCGTTGGTCAGGATCAGCTTGCGGCCCGGCAGCGCGCGCACCGCCGCGAAATCGTGCGGATGGCCGCGCACGCGCTCCTGCAGACCGGGCAGCCGGTGGGTGTCGTCGAGGAAGTGGCCCGCGCGCACGCCGTGGTGGCGCACCAGCCCGAGCAGCGTGGCGCCGTAGCGCAGCCAGTAGCGCCGGCGCAGCGCGTCGGCTTCCTCGCGGGTGAGGCCGAGTTCGCGCACGATGTAGGCCGTCATGCGCTCGTTGATGTGGCGCATCGACGCGTTCGTGGCGTCGTGCAGCGTGTTGTCCAGGTCGAACAGCCAGACGGTGTGGCGCCCGCCGATGGCGCCCTGGCGCTGGTCGTCGCTCACGGGTACATGCCGGGTCGCACCCGCTTCACCGGGAGGTTCACGACTTGCGGATCATCGTGCCGTAGGCCTGGTCGGTCAGGATCTCCAGCAGCATCGCGTGTGGCACCCGCCCGTCGACCACGTGCACCGCATTGACGCCGCTCTTGGCAGCGTCGATCGCCCCGGCCAGCTTGGGCAGCATGCCGCCGCTGATGGTGCCGTCGGCGATCAGCTCGTCGATCTGCCGCGCCGTGAGCTCGGTCAGCAGCTTGCCCTGCTTGTCGAGCACGCCGCGGATGTTCGTCAGCATGATCAGTTTCTCGGCGCGCAGCACCGCCGCCAGCTTGCTGGCCACCACGTCGGCGTTGATGTTGTAGCTCTCGTTGGCCTCGCCGAAGCCGATCGGGCTGATGACCGGGATGAACTGGTCGTCCTGCAGGGCCTGCACGACCGAAGGGTCGATCCGGGTGATCTCGCCGACCTGGCCGACGTCGTGCTCGAGGTTGGGGTCGTCCTTGTCGACCATCTTCAGCTTGCGGGCGCGGATCAGGCCGCCGTCGCGGCCGGTCAGGCCCACGGCCTTGCCGCCGGCGGCGTTGATCAGGCCCACGATGTCCTGCTGCACCTCGCCGCCGAGCACCCACTCGACGACCTCCATCGTCTCGGCGTCGGTCACGCGCATGCCCTGGATGAAAGTGCCCTTCTTGCCCAGTCGGGCCAGCGCCTCGTCGATCTGCGGGCCGCCGCCGTGCACCACGATCGGGTTCATGCCCACCAGCTTGAGCAGCACCACGTCCTCGGCGAAGTCCTGCTGCAGCGCGGGGTCGGTCATCGCGTTGCCGCCGTACTTGATCACCAGTGTCTTGCCGTGGAAGCGGCGGATGTACGGCAGTGCCTGCGCGAGCACCTCGGCCTGGTCGCGCGGCGTGATGTGGTCGAGGCTGTGCTCGTGGGCGGGCTGGCTCATGGAGGCAGGGGTGCGCGGCTGCGCGAGACTGACGGTCGAACCTCATTGTAGGAACGAATGCCTTCGGCCCCGACGTGGCCGCTGCGGCCGTCCGGGGACTCGACACCCAGGCTGGGTTATCCTGCCGCCATGGCATCGAACGTGCGTTCCCGCGCGATGTTGGTGATCTGGCTGCTGGTCGCCCTGCTGCCCCTGCGCGGCTGGGCCCATGCGGCCATGCACCTGCCGGCCGCTCATGAGGTGCCGGCAAGCTGCCACGCGGAGCACGCGGCCGCTGCCGGATCGGTTCCTCTCGCCGACGCCACGGTCGAGCCTGCGTCAGCCGGAACGCCAGCACACGAAGCACAGCACGCCTGCGCACTGTGCGATGTCTGCCACGGCGCTGCCTTGCCCTGCGCAGCCGCTTCGCAGCGCCGCGACTACACGCCGCCGCGGGTCGAGCACGCCCCCACGGTCGAGCTCGGCACCAGCCGCGCGCCCGACCGCCGACCTCCCCGAAGCTGAAGCCCCGACGAGCCTGCCGGCATGGCGGGTGAAGTGGCCGTGCGCGCTCACCACCCGGGCAGCGCGGTCGTCGGCGGCGCGCCCGCCGCGCTTCCTGGAGCCCTCCTCACCATGGACCGTCCTTCCCAATGCCGCTTGCGCCGGCACGGCCCGCTGGCCGCTGTCGCGCTGGGCGCAGCGACGTGGCTGACCGCCGCCGCAGCCGTGGCGGCGACACTGCCGGATCCGCGGCTCGAGTACCGGTCGAGCTTCACCGGCCCCGCGCCGGCCGACCCGCCGGCACGGCGCTGG
This sequence comes from Rubrivivax sp., assembly GCA_044374875.1. Taxonomy (GTDB): domain Bacteria; phylum Pseudomonadota; class Gammaproteobacteria; order Burkholderiales; family Burkholderiaceae_C; genus Rubrivivax. Next base: position 2,454 of record JBILNT010000089.1, on the reverse strand, counting down.
AACGAGAGCAACGAACTCGTGCGGCAACTCGGCGGCCACGCCGGCCATCTGCGCGGCAGCACGCCTGTCCCGCAAGGCAGCGAGCAGGCTGCACCGCGTGCCCGGACGGCCGACGCAATGCCCGCCACGCCGCCGGGCCAGCCCCCCGGCCAAGCACACTCGCACAGGCACCCCCACGGAGGCACCCGATGAGGCTGCGCACGACCTCGCTGTCGGCGCTGGCGCTGGCTGCGCTGCTGGCCGGCTGCGCCAGCATGCCCGCCGAAGACGCCCTCGCGCCGGCACGCGAGTGGGCAGCGCGCAGCGGGGCACCGACACCGGTGCTCGCCGCCGACGAGCGCACCGCGGCGACCCTGCGCGACGAGCGCGAGCGGCTGCTCGCCGGCCCGCTCAGCCTGCCCACCGCGCTGGAACTGGCGCTGCGCTCCAGCCCCGGCATGCAGGCGCTGCTGGCCGAAGGCTGGCGCGTCCAGGCCGACACCGCCGCCAGCGCCGCCTTCCCGCGCATCGGCTTCGCGTTCGAGCGCAAGACGCACGACGGCGAGGTGGCGCTCACGCGCGGCCTGTCCCTCAGCCTGACCGACCTGCTGACCCTGCCGTGGCGCCAGCGCGCCGCCGACCGCGCGATCCAGGCCCAGCGCCTGCAGCTCGCCGCCGACGTGCTGGCACGCCAGCAGGCGGTGCGTGCGCAGTGGGTCAAGGCGGTGGCTGCCCGCCAGCTCGTCGCCTACCACGCCGACGTCCGCGAGGCGGCCCAGGCCAGCGCCGAGCTGGCCCGGCGCATGCAGGCCGTGGGCAACTTCAGCCGGCTGCAGCGTGCCCGCGAGCAGGCCTTCCTGGCCGATGCCACCGCCAACCTCGCCCGCGCCCGCGCCGCCGCCGAGAGCGAGGCCGAGGCGCTGGTGCGCCTGCTGGGCCTGACGCCGGCCGAGGCCGCGCGCCTGCAGTGGCCGCAAAGGCTGCCCGACCTGCCGGCGGCGCCGCGCGAGGCGGCCGAGGTCACGCGCGCCGCCGCCGCCGAGCGCCTGGACCTGCGCATTGCCAGCGCTGCGCTGGACGCCTCGGCCCGCGCCGAGGGCCTGGTGCTGCCGACGCTGCTCGACATCGGCCTGGCGCTGCACCGCGAGAGCGAGCCGGGCGGCGAACGCACCCGCGGCACCGAGCTGGCCTTCGCGATCCCCGGGATCGACGGCGCGACGCTGCGCCGCCAGGGCGCGCGCGCCGGCACGCTGGCCGCGGCACAGCGGCTGGAGCAGGCCCGCATCGACGCCGCCTCGACGCTGCGCGAGCGCTTCTTCGCCTGGCGCACCGCGCACGACCTCGCGCGTCACTACCGGCAGGAGGTGGTGCCGCTGCGCCAGACCATCACCGACGAGTCGCTGCTCAAGTACAACGGCATGCTGATCGGCGTGTTCGAACTGCTGGCCGAGGCGCGCAGCCAGGTCGGCGCGGTGATCGCCGCGATCGAGGCCGAGCGCGACTTCTGGCTCGCCGACGCGGCGCTCGAGGCCGCCATCCTGGGCGTGCCGGGCAGCCCCGTGGCGCTGCCCGCTGCCGCACCCGCCGCAGCTGAATCCGCGGCGAAGGGACACTGACCATGACGACCCGCAGACTCTTCCTCGGCGGCGCGGCGCTGGCCGGCGCTGCCGCCGTCAGCCGCGCCGCGATGGCGGCGCTGCCGGAGCCCGTCGCGGCCCCGGCCAAGCCGACGATGGCACCGCCGCTGCAGCCCTCCGCCGGACGGCCCTACCGCCCGGTGGTCACGCTCAACGGCTGGACCCTGCCCTTTCGCATGCGCGACGGCTGGAAGGAGTTCCACCTCGTGGCCGAACCGGTGCTGCGCGAGTTCGCACCGGGCATGACGGCCCAGCTGTGGGGCTACAACGGCAGCTCGCCCGGGCCGACCATCGAGGTCGTCGAGGGCGACAAGGTGCGCCTGTTCGTCACCAACCGGCTGCCCGAGCACACGGCGGTGCACTGGCACGGCCAGCGCCTGCCCGCCGGCATGGACGGTGTGGGGGGCCTGACCCAGCCGCAGATCCCGCCCGGCAAGACCTTCGTCCACGAGTTCGAGGCGCGGCGCCCCGGCACCTTCATGTACCACCCGCACGCCGACGAGATGGTGCAGATGGCGATGGGGATGATGGGCTTCTGGGTCACGCATCCGCGCGACCCGAAGCGCACCCCGGGCTACACCGAGTGCGACCGCGACTTCTGCTTCCTGCTCAACGCCTTCGACATCGAGCCCGGCAGCGCCACGCCGAAGATCATGACGATGCTCGACTTCAACCTGTGGTGCTGGAACTCGCGGGTCTTCCCCGGGATCGACAGCCTGCCGGTGCGGCTGGGCGACCGCGTTCGCATCCGCGTCGGCAACCTGACGATGACCAACCACCCCATCCACATGCACGGGCACGAGTTCGTGGTCGCCGGCACAGACGGCGGCTGGACGAA